>CAXGUG010000012.1:0-57510 GCA_964012715.1 uncultured Rhodospirillaceae bacterium
CCTTCCCGGCGGCGATCGTCGCCAAGACCGACGAGCATACCCATGCCCGGTTGGATCTGGATGACGACGAGACGGAACAGTTCCGCGTCTACGTCGAGGGTTTGGCTTAATTCGGGATATGACCTCCGGCGTTTGGGATCTGTCCTAAACGTCGGGGGCGCCCGGCCCACCCGTAAAACGGTAATAGTACCAAAGCATCAGCGCCGCCGTGGATCGCCACGGCCGCCAGCGCTTGGCGGCGATGGCGGCCAGTTCCTTCGGCTTCGGGCGGGCTTTCAGCTTCATCAATCGTGCCGCCGCTTCGGCCAGGGCCAGATCGCCTGACGGCATGACGTCCGGTCGGCCCAAGGCGAACATCAGGTAGATTTCCGCCGTCCACTGACCGATTCCTTTCAGGCGGGTCAGGGTCTCCAATACTTCTTCGTCGGACGCATGGTGCAACGCGTCGAAATCCAATTCGCCTGCTGCCACGGCTTCGGCGACCCCGCGGATGTATTTGACCTTGGGCCGTGATAGGCCGAGCGACCGCAATTCGTCGTCGTCGCGCGCTAGAACGGCATCGGCGGTAATCCCGCCCAGGCCTGCCTCGACCCGGCGCTGGATCGCCGCCCCGGCATGGGCCGAGACCTGTTGTCCGATGATGCTGGCGACGATGGCGGGGAACCCGTCGGGCCGACGGCGCGGTAGGGGGGCGCCGGCTTCTTCATAGGCGCGCGCCATATGTTTGCAGTTGGCGACCAGGTCCATCAGACCCGGAGGCATCATTGCCGGTGTCGCCGTCATGCGAAGCTCCTGTTTATCCCAGGTCGCCCGACAAAGCCTTGGCGATGATCCCGCGCAGGGCCTCGGTATCGACCCGCACCGGGTTCTCCCGTGCGGTCACGTCGGCGGCGGCGGTTTCGGCCAGGGCGGTCAGGTCTTCTTCCACGACGCCGAGGGCATCCAGGGTGTGCGGGATGTCAAAGGCCTCGCGGATTTGCAGCGACCAATCCAGCAGGCCGCCGAAGTCGGCTTTGGGCAGACCCATGCAACGGGCCAGCACGCCGCAGGCTTCGGCGATCACCGGTTTGTTGTGGATCAGGACATAGGGCAGAACCACGGCGTTGGTCAGGCCGTGGTGGCTGTCCTTATGCGCCCCGACGGCGTGCGAGACGGCATGGACCGCGCCCAGGCCCTTGTTGAAGGCAACGGCCCCCATGGCGGCGGCGGCCATCATCTGGCCGCGCGCTTCCAGGTCTGTGCCGTCCTTTACCGCGCGCGGCAGCCAGGTATGGATCAGGCGCATTCCCTCGGCAGCGATGCCGTCGCACATCGGATTGAAGGACTGGGCGCAATAGGCCTCGATGCAATGCACGGCGGCGTCCAGGCCGGTCCAGGCGGTCAGGTTCGCGGGCAGGCCGACCACCAGTTCGGGATCGCAGATCACCGTCCGGGCCAGCAGGTTCGGGTGATAGAGCACGCGTTTGGCGTGGGCTTCTTCGTCGGAGACTACGGCGGCGTAACCCATTTCCGATCCGGTGCCCGATGTCGTCGGCACGGCGACGAGGGGGACCAGGGCCTTGCCGTCGATCTCGCGGTAGCGTGGGCCGCCGACGGCATATTCCAACGCGGGTCCCGGGTGCGCGGCCTGAAGGGCGATGCCTTTGGCCGCGTCCATTGCCGAGCCGCCGCCGATGGCGACGATGCCATCGCATTCTCCGCCTTCGAAGGCCTTGGCCCCGGCAGCGACGTTCCCTGCCGTCGGGTTGGATTTGACCTCGGAAAACAGGGTGGCGGTCAGGCCCGCCTCGCCCAATCCAGCCATCGCGCGGGCGACGATCTCGGTCTTGGCCAATCCGGCATCGGTCACCACCAGCGGGCGGGTAAAGCCCAGACGGGCGCAGGTCTTGCCCAGTTCGGCAAGACGGCCCGGGCCGAAACGGACGGGCGTGGGAAAGGGCCAGTTGGCGGTCAGGCGGGCAGGGTCATAGCTCATGAGTAGGCTCGGATGGTTGGTCGTCGTTTATTGTTGGGCCTTGTTAGGGCGGGCGCAGTGTCCCGCCTGAGGCCTTAAAAGTCCACCGTCGCCAGGGCGCGGGTGACTTTGCTGGCCGCCCAGATCACCGGGGCGCCGGGGGCGGCGTCTTCGGACGGAACCTTCGTGCCTTCGCCGGCCTTGTTCAATTCGACCTTTCCACCCCGGTTGGTGACGGTGATGCTCTTGCCGTCCAGCAAGGCGATCTCGAATTCGGAATCCAACGTGCCGCCCCACACCGTGGTGCCGCGAATGCCGATGGTGCCGGTGTTGGTCGCGACGGTCATGGCGTTGGGGTTGGCTTCGGCGACGGCGCCGGACGAAGCCTTGAACGCGCCGGACAACAGCCGCAAGGCGATGTTTTCTTCTGCCGGCGTCTGTACGAACTCGGCCACCACGAACACCGTGCGCTCGCCCAGGGTCATGACCGACCCGTCGTTGAGGCGGAATTCCAGGCGCGTTCCCTTGCCGGTCGAAATCACGTCACCGACCAGGATTTCGCTGCCTTCCTTGAGCGGGCGGGGCATGGCGTCTTGCATGGCCATGGCGCTGTTCTGAAGGCGCAGGACTTTTCCGGCCACGTCGCCTTCCGCCGCATCGGCGGTTGGAAGAGTAGCAAGTAAGGTGAATAACAGGATCGCAACGCCCGACAGCGCTGCCTTCGCCAGCTTCAACATGTTCGATTCTCCTCCGTTTGCGGCCTGCTCCATGCGGTGCAAGGTCGCCCCTTAATGTGGCGTAGGCGTGGCATTTCGTCCAATGCTTCGTGGCGTGGGGCGTTGCGGCTACACTGCCGGGCATGGCAGACCAATTCAAAGCAACGGGAACAAAAGACGGGTTCGAACGCCACGGCGGCGATCTGGACCGCGCAGCGGCGCGCTACGGCGATCCCGTTGACGGATGGGTCGATCTGTCGACCGGCATCAATCCGCGCGCCTACCCGTTGCCGCCGATCCCAGCCGAAGCCTGGACGCGCTTGCCGCAGGCATCGGCGGAACATGCGGCCAAAGCCGCGGCCGCAGAGGCCTATGGCGCCAAGAGCATGGACCTGATCGTCTGTGCGCCGGGTACGCAGATTTTGATCCAGGCCCTGCCGCGCGTCCTGTCCGTTCGCTCGGTCGCCGTCGTCGGCCCGACCTATTCCGAACACGCGGCGGCGTGGCGGGCGGCGGGTGTGCCGACGGAAGATGCAGGCGATCTGCCGCCGCCGGATCGATCCGTTGTGGTGGTCAATCCGAACAATCCCGATGGGCGCACCTTCACGCCGGATCAACTGGCTCAGTGGGCGGCGCAAGCGACCCAGGGCGGGCATGTGTTGATCGTCGATGAAGCCTATGCAGATGTGCGACCGGACCTGAGCCTTGTGCCGCGGTTGCCGTTTCCCAATGTCGTGATCCTTCGGTCCTTCGGCAAATTCCATGGCTTGGCCGGATTGCGTTTGGGCTTTGCCGTTTCGACGCCGGAGATTGCGGCACGGCTCGCGGACGACCTGGGACCCTGGGCCGTATCCGGTCCGGCACTGGAGGTTGGGGCCCGGGCGCTTGCCGACCATGAATGGGCGCGGGCCGAGAGGTCGCGCCTGGCCGACGAGATGGCGCGTCTAAGAGATCTGCTACGGGACGCTGGCGCGACCGTTATCGGCGGGACGGATCTGTTCGTGTCGGTCGAGCATGACCGTGCGCCTGACTTGTTCGACCATCTGGCGACGGCGGGAATTTGGATGCGGCGCTTTGCCGAACGCCCCCGGCATTTGCGTTTCGGCCTGCCGGGCACGGCGAGCGCCTGGGCGCGTCTGTCTGAAGCGCTCGCCGCATTCGAGCATATGGGATCCCGCCGCCATGGCTGATGTCGATGCCGCTTTGAGTCAGGCCGTTGCCCGCCATCAATCGGGTGACTTGGCGGCGGCGGAAAGGGCTTATCGCGCCATCCTCGCCGAGCACCCAGACCATGCCGATGCACGCCATTTGTTGGGGCTTGTCCATTTTCAAAACGGCGATACGGTCACCGCAAGCACGGAAATTCGCCGCGCCATCGAATTGGATCGACGGGCGCCGATGTATCACGCCAATCTGGGCCGGGTATTGATGGCGCAAGGCCTGCCCGGGGAAGCGGTCGCGGCATACCGCGAGGCGGTTGCCCTGACGCCAGAGGATGCCGCCGTGCATTCCGATATGGCGGCGGCGCTGGTCGCCCTGGAAGATCACGACGCCGCCCGTTCGCGGGCGCGGTTGGCTTTGGAACTGGACCCGACCCTGGCGGCGGCGCATCTGAACCTGGGACAGGCCCTGTTGGGCGGGGGCGGACCCGGCAGCGCCGAGGCTGAAGCTTGTTTTCGCCGGGCGGCCGATTTGAACCCGGCGCTGGCCGATGCCCATCAGGCGCTTGGGCAAATTCTTCAGGCACGGGGCGAGAACGACGCGGCCATGGATTGCTATCGCATGGCGATTCAGGCCCAGCCGGGCATGGTCGAAGCCCATTGCAATCTGGGCAATATCCTGCGCGACCGCATGGACCTGACGGCGGCGCTGGTGCAGTACGACGCAGCCCTGGCGACGGCTCCCGATGCGGCGGCGGTTCATGGCAACAAGGGCGTGGCCCTGCATGAGATGGGGCGTTTCGATGAGGCTTTGGCCAGCTACGACCGCGCCCTGGAATTGAATCCGGACGACGCCGATACTGCGCGCAATCGGGCCATGACCCTGCTGCTGTTGGGGCGGTTCAAGGAAGGTTGGGCCGAATACGAAGCGCGCTGGCGGACGCCACGTTTCAAGACCCAGGCCCGTCATCGCGATAAGCCGCGCTGGTCACCCGCCACGGCGGTGTCGGGGGCGACGGTCTTGGTTCAGGCTGAACAGGGACTGGGCGATACGATCCAGTTTGCGCGCTATGTCGGCCTATTAGCCGAACGGGAACAACAGGTGATCTTTGATTGTCCTGCGCCGCTGATGCGCTTGATGGCTAGCCTTGATGGTGCCGCCCGCGTCATCGAGCAGGGGCAAGGCCGCCCGCCGCATCACGATTTTCAAGTCCCCCTGATGTCGCTACCCGGAATCTTGGGTACGGAGTTGGAGGCAATCCCGGCGGACGTGCCGTACTTGAACCCGGGAGCGCCCCTCGTCGGCATATGGCGCCGACGGTTGGCGGAGTATTCCGGCCCGCGCATCGGTGTCGTCTGGAAAGGCAGCCCTGATCATGTGCGCGACAGGGTCCGTAGCCCTGGGCTGGCCCCGCTGCTGCCGTTGTTGGAGTTGAAAGGCGCGACCTTCGTGTCGCTGCAGAAAGGCGGGGACAAGGATCTGCGGGCGCACGGGCCCGACAACGTGGTCGATCTGTCCGACGAATTGATGGATTTCGCCGATACCGCAGCGGTGATGCAGAACCTGGATTTGGTTGTGTCCTGTGATACGGCTGTCGGCCATCTGGCGGGTGCGTTGGGGCGACCGGTGGCGATGCTTCTGCCCCATGTCGCGGAATGGCGTTGGTTGTTGGCGCGCGAGGATACGCCCTGGTATCCGACCATGCGTCTGTTCCGGCAACCGACCGCCGGAAACTGGGCCGGAGCGGTCGAAAACCTGATCGCCCATGTTCGGCGTCATTGGCTCTGAGACGGCGCATATTCTGCGTGAATTCACGGTCGCGACGTGTAAAAATCGAACCATAAGAACCAGAAGAATAAGCCTGCGACGACGCATGTGGCTCTATCTTCCCAGGTGTTTTTGCAGGCCCGAAATAATAATGAGTGGCCGCCTAAGCCGTTGAAACGGCAAGCAAAGGCATTGGGAGATGTAAATGTTCGACGACCACGAAGGCGCTGACGGCGTCAGCGCGGCTGACGCCCCAACCATTGATTACAACGCATTCGCTGACGCTATCCTCAAACGGGTGGAAGAGCTGAGCATGGAACTGGCCGATGTGGCCGGTGACGTCGAGGCCATTGCCCGTCATTTTCAGGCCCAGACCGATATGGTCGATCAGATGCGCGCCAAGGCGCAGGAACTGATTGATGCCTTCAACCGGATCGACAGCGCCGGGGGCGATACGTCGCGCGCGGCGCAGGAAGCGGGTTCGGTGATGAACGATTCCCGCCAGCGGGTGACCGATGCCGTTTCGCGAATTGGGGCGTTGGTGTCCTCGGTTACGAACATCGAACAATCGCTGGGTGTGCTCGAAAGCTCGCTCAGCGGCGTTGCCCGCATCACCCAGGACATCGAGGCCGTTTCCAAACAGACGAACCTGCTCGCCCTGAACGCGACCATCGAGGCCGCCCGCGCGGGTGAGGCAGGGAAGGGGTTCGCGGTGGTCGCGGGCGAGGTCAAATCCCTGGCAAATCATACCGGCAAGGCAACCGGCGCCATCGATGAAGCCGTCGCGGAACTGACCAGCAATGTGACCGGCTTGATGTCTTCCAGCCATCAAGCCATCGATATGGCCGAAGACGTCAATAACGGCGTCGGTCAGATCAACAGCGCGGTCGACGGCATCGGCCAATCGATCGGCACCATGGAACAGCAGATTTCGGAAATCGTCTCGGCGTCGTCGGCGTCGCGCGATCAATGCAACGCTTTCATCGGCGACATGGAACGTCTGGTCTCGAGCTTCAAGGAAACGGGCGACAACCTGAAGAATGCCGAGAAGCGGGTCGGCTCGCTCCTCGACCGGGGCGAAGGGATGATCGGGCAGATCAACGAAAGCGGCCTGGAAACATCGGACAGCCAGTTCATCCGCGCGGTTCAGGCCAGCGCCAACGAAATATCCAGGTTGTTCGAGGATGCTTTGGCGCGTGGTGACATTTCCGAAGAGGCCCTGTTCTCCGAGGACTATCAGCCGATCGCGGGAACCAACCCCGAGCAGTTGATGGCGCCGTTCGTCAAATTGACGGACCGTCTATTGCCGCCGGTGCAGGAGCCGATGCTGGCCGTCAGCGACAAGGTCGTGTTTTGCGCCGCCGTCGACCGCAATGGCTACCTCCCCACCCACAACAACAAATTCTCGCAACCGCAGGGAGCCGACCCGGTGTGGAACAACGCCAATTGCCGCAATCGGCGTCTGTTCAACGACCGCACCGGCTTAAGGGCCGGTCAGAACACGCAGCCGTTCTTCCTGCAAACCTATCGCCGCGACATGGGCGGCGGGAAGTTCGTGCTGATGAAGGACCTGTCCGCGCCGATCACCGTTCGGGGGCGGCACTGGGGTGGCCTGCGCCTCGGCTATAGTATCTGAGCTGATTATCGGGCCTGGGGCGCGCCGGGCGTGGGGCTTCGTCCATTGCGCCTGAGGGGCATAGTCTGTTAAGGGTCCAATGCCTTTTGGGGCCCTTGCCCCGCCGAGCGGAGAGACGAAAGCATGAATAGCCTGTTGGCGCGCCTGGCCGCCGTTCTGTTCCTGGTGGCGATGAGCCTATTCCCCGCCCAGGCCGTCCGGGCCGATGCCGCCGAAGACTTCGAAGCCGGCGTCGCACAGGCTAAGGCCGGCAACCTGCCGCAGGCGATCGAACTGTTCACCAAGGCCATCGATGCCGACACCTTGAACGAAAGCGACACAGCCCGCGTCTACAATAACCGCGGCGCGACCTATCGGCGCATGGGCGACCCCAAGTCGGCGATCAAGGATTTCTCGCGCGCCATCCGTCTGCGTCCCAAATACTTCCGCGCTTATGTGAACCGGGGCACCGCCTATGGCGATTTGGGCGAATTCGAGGACGCGGAAGATGACTTCAAGGAAGCGCAGAAGCTCCGCCCGCAGGATATGTCGACCTTTATGGAGCGGGCGCAGACCCGGGCCAAGGAAGGGCGCTTGGATATCGCTATCGAAGATTTGAACGAGGTCATCCGTGTACAGCCCCGCAACCGCGAGGCGTTCCTCCTGCGCGGCCGCTATTACCGTAGCCAGGGCATGTATAATCGGGCGTTGGAAGACTTCACCTCGGCCATCGACCTGAAAGGCGGCGAGGCGGAGTACTTCGTCGAACGCGGCCTGACGCAGGCTTATGTCGAGGATTATCCGGCGGCGCTGTCGGATATGAACATGGCAGCCAACCTGGGGGCCAGTGACCCGGAAAACTTTTATCACCGGGGCTTGGTCCATGGCGCCTTGGGCAACCACGTCAGCGCGATCGAGGACTACACCCGGGCCATCAGCCTGCGCCCCGGATACGTGGCCGCGCTTTATGCCCGCTCGCTGGCGGCGCTTGGGGCCGGGAACACCAAGATGGCCAAGGCCGATGCATTGAAGGTGCTGGAATTGGACCCGGCCCACGCGGGCGCGGCGCGGGTCATCAAAACGATTGATCAGCCGCCGGTTCGCTGACGCTTGAGCTAGGTCAGCCGATCCATTTCGGTCAGTAGCTTTCCAATCTGATTTTCCCAGGACCAGTCGGTCATGAACGACCGCGCAGCGGCGCCCTTTTGCCGGGCGGTTTCCCGGTCCTGATAGATTTCTTCCAGCCGTTCGACGATTTCGTCGACATCCGACTCACGCCAGTATTCGGAACCGTCCGGCCCGAAGGAAACCGGCGTCTGCTGCGCCAGGGGATAGCAATGCCGGCTGGCGGTGCCGTCCGGCCCCAACAGGTCCATGTGCCCGGAATTGGCGGAGCCCACACAGGGTAGGCCTGCCGTCAGGGCCTCCATTGCGACCAGATTGGTGCCGCCCTCGCAGCGGTTCGGAAACACCGCCGCATCGCATTCCCGCAACAGGGCGGGCATGTCGGCGTTGTAGACGGGGCTGAGGTCGACATGCGCCCCTTCCGGGATGCCCTGCGCCCGGACCCAGTCGTTGATGCAGTTGGGGAATGGCGTTTTCGGATCGGGTGAACCTGTGACGTGCGGACTGGCCTCCATGTCGGCCATAATCTGCGGCCAGGGATTGAGCCAGACCGTGACCAGCAAGGCATCGGGGTGGCGCTGCTGAAAGCGCTTGAAGGCCGCGACGACCAGGTCTTGGCCTTTGCGCAACTCAAGCTTGCCGCCGGAAAAGACCACGAAACGATCGCCGAACCTACCCGTTCGTGGCGCCGGGGCGAAGGCCTCGGGGTTGACGCCCTGAAACACGCAGCCGACGCGGGGAAAGCCCATGTTGCGCAGGACCTCCGCGTTCCAGGTCGACCCGGCCATCATGATCTGAAAATGGCTGTTGTCGGCGACGGCGTTGGGGCCGAACACCATGTTTTCGAAAAAGGTGAAGCCGACATTGGGTTCGCCCCGAAACCGCGCGGCCTGTGGTGATTCTTCCAGGTTGTTGCCTAGGGAATGGAGAACATGAACACCGCCCAGGGTGATGTTGCCCTGCGCCACCGATGAGACCTGTTGTTCGATCTGTTGCTGTTCGGCGATCAAAGGCGCGAATAAAGCCCGGTCCGATGCGTCTAGGAATTCCGGGTTCATGGAGATCAGGGCAATCGGCTTGGGGCCGCCGCGGCGCAGCAATTCGCGCAGCAGATTGGTCCCGAAGACGCCCCAGCCGTGAATGGCGGAAGGCGACCAGGTCAAAGCGACGGCATTGATGGCCATGATCAGTCGGCCGGCGCGTTATCCGGGACGGGGGTCGGCGTCGCGTTTACGGTCTCGCCGTGCAGCGTGCAGGAAGCCTCGCACAGACGGACGAAGTCCTCGGCGATCGAGTCCGGGGACTTGACCGTTTCCGGATCTTCACCGGGAAAGGCACGGGCACGCATGTTGGTCCGCGTCGCACCGGGGTTCAGGATGTTGACCTTGACGTTGGTCGTCACCGTTTCCTCGGCATAAATCTTGGCGATCATTTCCAACGCCGCCTTGGACACGGCGTAGGCAGACCAATAAGCGCGGGGTTCGTGTCCGACGGTCGAGGTCACCATGACGACGCGCCCGGCATCGGACATGCGCAGCAGCGGGTCCATGGAGCGGATCAACCGCCAATTGGCCGTGGTGTTGACGGCCATGACCTGGTCCCAGACCTTGGGGTCGAGATGGGCAAGGGGGCTCAGCGTACCGAGCATCCCGGCGTTGCCGACCAGAATGTCGAGCTTGCCGAACCGTTCGAACAGTGCCGCCCCCATGCGGTCGATGGCGTCATAGTCGGTCAGGTCCATCGGCACCAGGGTGGCGTTGCGCCCGGAGATGGAACGAATTTCATCGTCCACTTCTTCCAGCGCGCCGGTGGTCCGGCCGACCAGGATCAGGTTGGCGCCTTCGGCTGCGAAGCGTTTGGCGACGGCACGACCGATGCCGCGCGTCGCGCCGGTGATCAATGCGATCCGGTTTTCGAGACGTCCGCCGCTCAACGGATCAACCCTCTTCCAGCAGGGACAACTGCCGGGGCCCGACGGCGTTGTTACGGTCGGTCAGCGGGATCGGATATTCGCCGGTGAAGCAGGCGTCGCAGTATTTCGGCACCTCGATGTCGCGGCTCGGCTCGCCAACGGCGCGGTACAGGCCGTCCCACGAGATAAATGCCAAGCTATCAACGCCGATGATGTCGGCCATGCCCTGAAGGTCATGTTTCGCCGCCAGCAGCTTGCTGCGCTCCGGCGTATCGATGCCGTAGAAGCACGAATGGGTCGTCGGCGGGCTGGAAATTCGCATGTGGACTTCGGCCGCACCGGCATCGCGGACCATTTCAACGATCTTGACCGACGTCGTGCCGCGAACGATGGAATCGTCAACCAGGACGACCCGCTTCCCTTCCAGCTCGGCGACGTTGCCGTTGTGCTTCAGGCGCACACCCAGGTGGCGGATGTTGTCGGTCGGCTCGATGAAGGTCCGGCCCACGTAGTGGTTGCGGATGATGCCCAGTTCGAAGGGAATACCCGTCTCACGCGCGAAGCCGATGGCCGACGGCACACCGGAATCCGGCACCGGGACGACCACATCGGCCTCGACCGGAGATTCATGGGCCAGTTCCACCCCGATGCGCTTGCGCACTTCGTAGACGTTCTGCCCTTCGATGACAGAGTCCGGTCGGGCGAAATAAACATGTTCGAAGATGCAGAACCGCCGCGCACGGGCCTGTCCGAACGGGTGATAGCTGTTTACGCCATTGGCGTCGATGACGATGATCTCGCCCGGCTCGACGTCGCGGATGAAGTCCGCGCCGATGATGTCGAGCGCGCAGGTCTCGGACGCCAGAATATGGGAATCGCCCAACCGGCCCAGAACCAGCGGCCGCACGCCCATGGGGTCGCGCACGCCGATCAGCTTTTTCTGGGTCATCGCGACCAGGGAATATGCACCTTCGATCTGCTTCAAGGCTTCGATCAGGCGGTCGATGACATGGCCGGCGGTGCTGATCGCCATCAGATGAATGATGACTTCGGTATCGCTGGTCGATTGGAAGATGTTGCCGCGCTCGACCAGGGTCCGGCGCAGTTGATAGGCGTTGGTCAGGTTACCGTTATGGGCGACGGCTAGGCCGCCGAACATGAATTCGGCGAACAGCGGCTGAATGTTGCGGGTAACGACATCGCCCGAGGTCGAATAACGAACGTGCCCCATGGCGACACCGCCCTTGAGGCGGGCCATGGTTTCCGGGTCGTTGAAGTTGTCGCCGACCAGGCCATGGGCGCGGTGGCTGTGGAACTGCTCACCGTCATAGGCGACGATACCGGCCGATTCCTGACCCCGGTGCTGCAGGGCGTGAAGGCCGAGCGCCGTATGGGCGGCGGCGTCGTCATGACCGTAGATGCCGAACAGGCCGCACTCCTCGCGCAGCTTGTCGTCGTCCCACGGGGCGGCTTTGCGGTTGGCGCGGGCCGTGAACGGGGACGCAGGAAGGAGGAGGGGAGAATTCATGACGGGTATGTACTCCGGTTCGGATCGTATTTCACCGTAATTTTTCCCCCGGACGCCTGATTATCTGTCTTGTTATCTGTCTTGCCCGGTGGCGTTGTTGATGGCGCGGTCCATGGTCGCCCGTTCCTTGCTGCCATAGGCGCTTTCGGGCGTGGTCTTGGACTCGTCCGGCGTGGGCGTCAGCAGGCGTTTCAGGGCCTCGCCTTCACTTTTCGGCAGGCTGGGTAGCGGCTTGGCGAACCCGGACGGGGCCGCGTCCTTCAGCTTGCCTTCCAAATCGTCGGGGATCAGGCCGCGCAGGGTATCCGCGCCGCGCAGGATCAGGGGCATGGATTTGGCTTCGCGAATCCATTTCGGCTGTTCGTCGGGCGTCATCAGGAATTCCACGCCCAGGTAGACGACGCAGACGATGAACGCCCCGCGCAACAGGCCGAACAGGAAGCCGAGCGAGCGGTCCAGCACGTTCAGCGAGCTTTGCTGAATCTGCGATGAAATGAAGCGAATGATCATCGACAGGGTGAACAGCGTGAACACGAAGATCGCCACCCCGGCTGCCAAGTCGGCGCCAAGCTGAATGGGGATCAGGTCGCGGAAATAGGGCTGTGCATGGGGGAAGCCATAGATCGTCGCGAATATCGCGCCGACCCAGCTGCCGATCGAGAGAATTTCGTGAATGAAGCCGCGGGCGTAGGCGAAGATCGCCGATACCAGAAGGACGGCAAGGACAATCAGGTCGACGACGTTGACCGGCAGATCCTTCAGGGTGTCCATATGCCGCCTAGCCTCTCGCGCCCGGTCACGATGCGGTCCGGGCGGACCGTTGCGCCGATGCGCCGTTTTCGAACAGGTTCACCAGATCGTCCAATCTTTCCAGCGCCTTAACCGTCAAATCCGAATCTCGGGCGGGTTTGCTGTCCTTGCCCTTGGTTCGGACCTTCGGCACGAAGGCGCCGGTGAACCCCAGTTTGCCTGCTTCTTTCAGGCGCACGTCGGTGCGGCTGACGGGGCGAACCTCGCCCGACAGCCCGATTTCACCGAACACCACGGTCTTCGCCGGAAGGGCCACGCCCGTCAGCGACGAAACTAGGGCCGCGGCAACGGCCAAATCCGCCGCAGGCTCGCCAATTCGCAAGCCCCCGGCCACGTTTAGGTACACGTCGCATGAGCCCAACGCAAGGCCGCAGCGGGCTTCCAGCACTGCCAGAATCATCGCCAGACGCCCGGAATCCCAGCCGACAACGGCGCGGCGCGGCGTGCCCAGGGACGATGCCGCCACCAGGGCCTGAATTTCCACGAGGACGGGGCGGGAGCCTTCGATTCCGGCGAACACGGCGGAGCCGGCCTCGCGTTCGCTGCCGTCTTCCCGGTCGCCCAGGAACAAGGCCGATGGATTGGTGATTTCCTTTAGCCCGCCGTCGGTCATTTCGAACACGCCGATTTCGTCGGCCGGGCCGAAGCGGTTCTTGACTGCGCGCAGGATGCGGAACTGATGGCCGCGTTCACCCTCGAAATACAAAACCGTATCGACCATGTGTTCCAGCACGCGGGGGCCGGCAATGGTGCCTTCCTTGGTCACGTGGCCGACCAGGATCAGGGCGAAGCCCCGCCGCTTGGCCAGACGGATCAGTTCCTGGGCCGAGGTCCGAACCTGCGCCACCGTGCCGGGGGCGGATTCCAGGGTATCGACGAACATGGTCTGGATACTGTCGATGATCACCAAGTCCGGCGCATCGGGCGCATCCAGGGTGGCGACGATGTCACGCACGTTGGTCGCCGCCGTCAGCAGCACCGGCGCATCCGACAGGCCCAGGCGCGCGGCCCGCAGGCGCAACTGTTCAACCGCTTCTTCGCCCGAGATATAGGCCGTGGGGCGGCCCATCGACAGCTTGGCCGCGACCTGCATCAACAGGGTCGATTTGCCGATTCCGGGATCGCCGCCGACCAATACGGCCGAGCCTTGCACCAAACCGCCGCCGGTGACCCGGTCGAATTCGACCATATCGGCCTGCCAACGGGGGGGATGGGGGCTATCTCCCTTCAGGCCGACGAATTCGATCTTGCGGCCTTTGCGGGCGGTGCCCAGGCCCTTGGGCGCGCTTTCGGCGGGTTTTTCCTCGACCAGGGTGTTCCAGCCACCGCAGGCGTCGCACTTGCCCGTCCATTTGGGGTGGACGGCGCCGCATTCCTGACAGACGTATTGGCTCGCCGGGCGCTTGGCCAATGGAACCTCGCCTTTTTGGGCTGAATGACACGGGCGATCGGAGTTTGCCTCTCTTATCGCGTGGGGCGACCGGGGGCAAGGCAAACCGGGGAGCGTTCTTGCCCGATTGCATCATTTCCGGCGATAAATACTTAGGGAGGATGCATGACGGACCAATCGACGACCGAGACGGGGATGACGCCCGACGCCGCTTCCGAGCGGGTTGATCGGGGGATGGCTGCGTTGTCGCATGAGGATTGGGCTACAGCCCTGATCAATTTTAGGTCGGTCGACGATGCCTTGCGCTTCGCCTCCGAGCCCTCCACCCGCATTCAATGGGCGCGGGCGTTGGGTGGGCTGGGCATGGTCCAGTTGATGGACGCCAAAGCCCTGCGTGCCGAGATGGCTGATGTGGACGAACAATCGGCGCGGGATTTCCGTTGGGAGCTCAAGAAAGCGCTGGCTTATTTCGACCGGGCATTGGCGATTCAAACAGATGCGACGCATCGCACAGAGGTTGAAGGTTACAAAGCCTATGCCCTGGTCCTGCTTGATCGAAAGGATGCCGCGGTCGACCTGATACGGCGCCTGATCGCGGGCGATGGAGGGCGCGCGTTGGAACGTCAGGTTGCCGATATCCGCCGTATTACGATCCCCGAAGATGCCGTGGTGCAGGGGGTGCTGCACGACCTGTGGACGGAGGCGAACCCATGACCCTGCGGCGGAGTGTGCTGTTCTATCCGGCGTTGAGTACTGAGCGCTGGGATGAGGCGATGTCCTCTGGCGCGGACATGATTGTGTTCGACCTGGAGGATGGTACCGTGCCCGCACGCCGCGCCGAGGCCCGGCCCCTTGTGCTGGCCCTTTACGCCGGTGGGAAAGAAGGAGGCCAGCCGTTGCGGTTGTTGCGTATCAATAACCCGCGCACGGAAGACGGCATCCGCGATCTAATCGCGGTGCTAGACTGCGCCGCGCCGCCGGACGGATTGATCCTGCCCAAGATCGAACATGCCGAAGAAATCCGTTGGGTTGCGGATCTGTTGCGCCCCAGGCACCCCGATATGGAATTGATCGTTCTGATCGAAAGCCCGCGCGGCGTGAAGAACGCCATGGAAATTGCCAGCGCAACACAGGGAACGACAGGGCCCCAGGTATCTTGCCTATTCTTGGGCACCGCCGATTTCTCGGCGTCCATCGGTTCGGACCTGGGCTGGGACGCCCTGGCCCATGCCCGGGCGGAAACGGTCCTGGCAGCGCAGGAAGCGGGCATCGACGCCATGGACGGTGTCTGGTTCGACCCGACGGACGAAGCGGGCCTGATCGAGGAAGCCCGCCGCATCGCCTCGATGGGGTTCACCGGCAAGGCATCTTACGACCAGATCCAAATCGCACATATCCATGCGGCCTTTACGCCCACGGCGGAGCAGGTCGATTGGGCGGAGCGGGTGCTGGCCGCCGCCGCTGCCGACCCGCTGGGCACAGCCCGTGTCGACGGCAAGATGGTCAACGAGTCCATCGCCCGCCGGGCGCGCCGGATCATCGCCCGGCGTCCGCTCTAGATGGCGGGGTCTGCGGGCGCCTAGGCGCTTAGCTTGAACGGGATCAATTCGTTGCCGCGCACGGTCGTGCGGATGAACCGCCGCGCCTGGTCGCGCGGATAATCCATCCGCCCGGAATGCATCAACCCGCCCCGGTTGTCCCACATCAAGGTGTCGCCCGGTGACCACACGTGTTCCCAACGAAACGCTTGATCCTCCATGACGTCGGTCAGCATTTCGATCAGGTCTTCGCTTTCGGCCTCGGGCAAACCCAGGATATGCGACGTGGTGTAGGGATTGACGAAGATCGCCGGCTCCCCGGTTGCCGGATGGCGGACGATCACCGGTTGAATGGCCACGGTTTCGGTCTTTGCCTTGCCCTTCAGCGCCTCGGCGGCCTTGGCGGCAAGCGCATTGCGCTTGGCCTGGCCGTAGACGAATTCGGCGGTCAAGCCGTCGAGCCGCCGCTTGATGTCTTCCGGTAGTGCGGCGTAGGCCATCGTCGTGTTCGCGAAACAGGTATTGCCGCCCCGGTCCGGAACCTCGATCGCATGCAGCAAGGTCGCCTTCGCCGGTTGGCGTTCGAACGACAGGTCCGAATGCCATCCGTCGCGGGTGTTCTCCGCTGCGCCGCGCGCCGCGCCGACCTCGTCGAAGGTTCCGTCTGGCTTCTTGTTGGTCATCTGCACGACCTCAGGCACCTCGGGGTGCTGATAGGCCGTTTGAACATGTACCTGCAGGCTGCCGAAATGGGCGGAGAAGTCCGCCAGTTGGCGGGCGGTCATCGGTTGTTGGCGGAACAGTAGAACCTTATGGGCGTTGAACGCAGCCTCGATCGCCGCGGCGTCTTCGGGGGACAGGGGCTGGGTGACGTCGATGCCGGTGACTTCGGCGCCGCAAACTTTGCTCAGGGGGGCGATGGTGGCTCCCATGGTCGTTTCCTCTCAACTGTCTGGCCCCGGCGACTGTTCAAGGATTGGCGAGGGGCCGTATTTTTGATTTTTATGATGTTAGCCTGCCATCGCGCCAAGCCGGTGAAAAGACCGAGGATCGCGCTGTTTCGAGATGCGAAATTCAGGTCCGGGTGGACGCTAAATCTGCGCAGTGGCCTCGCGCAGGATTTCCAGAAAGCGATTTTGGCTATTCGTCGGGCGCCACCCTTTTCTGATCGTCAGCCCGATCTGGCGCAGCGGGGTCGGGATGTCGACCGGAAGGCGGATCAGTTCGCCTGCCTGTTCTTCGTGGAGAATTTGGTGAGCGCGGATCAGGGCCAGCCGGTCGCTGTCCAGGAGCAATCCCCGGATCAAGACAAGGGAACTGGCTTCGATGAAGTTGGGCGGCGCCACGCCTGCCTGTTCGAAATAGCTGTCAAATGCCGTCCGGGTCGGGGCCCCTGTGCGGGGTACAGCCCAGGGATAGGCGGCAAGGTCGGCCGGTGAAATTGAGGTGCTGTTGGACAGGGGGTGGCCCGTCCTTCCGACCACGGCGAGGGGCACTTCGAACATCGGTTGCTGCACCACGTCGGGCGAGGGTGTTGGGTCGCGAAGGGCGCCGATCAAAATATCCAATTCGCCGTGCCGCAGGTCGTGCAGAAGGTCTTCATAGGGGCCGTCTTCGATGCGGATGCGAACGTCCGGGCGTTCCTCGGTCAGGCGGTTGATCGCGGTCGGCAGGACGAATGTGCGGGACAGGGGCAGGGTGCCGATCTTGATCCAACCGACGTCGTGGCCCAGGGCCTCCTGGATTTCCGTATAGGCCTGTTCAAACTCGGCCATGGCAAGGCGCGTTTGCCGGGCCAGGGCCAGGGCCGATCGGGTCAGGTTGAGCCCCAGGCCCGTGGCTTCGAACAAGGTCTCACCGGATCGTCGCTCCAGATCGCGGGCGGCGCGGTGGACCGAAGGTTGGGAAATGCCGAGATGGCGGGCGGCGAGGCTGAAGTTCCGAAAGTCCGCCATGGCGACCAAGGCGCGCAGTTGTGGGACGGTGAGCAGGTGATCGAAATCGCCGTACTGGTTGGTGCGCCGAGAGCCCAGGCGCGTGGCCTCCCGCGCGCCCCGGCGCAGATGGTCGAGTATCCGTTCGACCCGCGATTGGAAAAGCGCGCCGATCCGGGTGGCGATCATGCCGTTCGGCAGGCGATCGAACAGGCGGACGCCAAGCCGTCGTTCCAGTTTGGCGATGGCCTGGGTTATCGCGGGCTGGGACATATGGACCTGGTCCGCCGCCGCGGCGATTTGGCGACAGCGCGCGACCTCAAGAAAGGCGCGCAGGTGGCGAAGATTGGGAAAGGTCGTTTCCATTGTCGTCCAAATTTGTGCGACGCAGCATAATTATAGCTAAAACTTATACCACGGCCGTCATTTGAAATAGCTACATGCCTTATAACCGCGAATATTAGTGCCTAGCGACGCTATTTCGCGGCGCATCTAGATCCAGGCTTGAAATTCAATACCTAAACAGAATGAAGCTGCTGGGGCTGGCGGTCTATCGGACGCCCAGGTCGGCGGCGCGGGACGAACAACGAGGGAAAGGAAACATGGCAGACAAGCACCCCCATGCGGAATGGTCGGGCAAGATGTTCGACATCATGCGCGACGCGGGCATTACGCTGTTTTCGCACGTGCCCGACGCGGGCAATGACGCGCTGATCCAGCTTGCCGAGGAACATAACGAAACGCAGGCGGTCCTTCTGACCACCGAGGAAGAAGGCGTCGCGATCTGCGCGGGGGCCGAACTGGTGGGCAAGCGGGCGGTGCTTTGCATGCAGTCCAGCGGCCTCGGTAACTGTCCGAACTATCTGACCTTGGCCAAGGGCGGGCGCTTCCCGATCTTGATGATGATCAGCATGCGCGGCGATTTCGGCGAACAGAACCCCTGGCAGTACCCCATGGGGGAAGCTACGGACGACCTGTTGAAGGCGATGAATATCCTGGTCTTCAAGGTCGACCGACCGGATGAACTGGAAGCGGCGACCACCGCCGCGGTCAATGCGTCGGGCAAAGGCGGCCGTGCCGCGGCCATCGTGCTGTCCCAGAAATTTCTTGGCGCGAAAGGGTTCTGATCATGACGACCTCTCCGACGGGCAATATCGACCGGCGCGAATTGCTGCCGCAGTTGTTTCCCAATCAACAGGACTGGCTGTTCGTCAGCGGCCTTGCCGGTGCGTCCAAGGACGCCGCCGACCTGACCAAGGACGGACCCAACCTGTTTTCCATGGCGGGCGGCATGGGGTCCGCCGTGCCGATGGGCCTGGGCATGGCGCTGTCCGCGCCGGACCGCGACGTCGCCGTGATCAACGGCGACGGCGAAATGCTGATGGGCATCGGCTCCTTGGTCACTGTGGCTTCGGCATCGCCGAACAACCTGACCATCGTCTGCGAAGATAATGCGATGCATGGCGAGACCGGCCGTCAGACCGGGCATACCTCGCGGGTCGCGAACCTGGAAGCCATGGCCAAGGCCGCCGGCATCCAGTCGACGATGACGATTTCCGAGCCGGGGCAGATTGCGGATGCCATCCGGTTCATCAAGGAAGCCCCGGGGCCCCGGTTCCTGCTGGTGCGAATTCTGCCGACCGATCCTTGCACCTTTAAGCGGGATATGGATCTGGCGGCCTGTCGGGTGCGCTTCAAGGATGCCTTCAAGGCATCTGCCGCCTGACGACGGTTCATGTGGGGGAGGGTAAGGCTGGGCTGAGACTATCGGTCCGGCCTTACTTGTATTCGGGTCCCTGCTTACGGGGGGAGGTGGCTTAAGCCCTGATCTGCATCTTGATCGGGCCGTCGACCCGGCCGTGCACGAACTGATCCACGACCTCGTTGGCTTCGCCGTCGATGGCGTCGGGCGGTCCGGCCCAGACGATCTTGCCCTGATACAGCATGGCGATCCGGTCGCCGATCTTGCGGGCGCTTTCCATGTCATGGGTGATCGACATGGCGGTCGCCCCGATCTCCTGATTCACATGGACGATCAGCTCGTTGATCATGTCGGCCATGATCGGGTCCAGGCCCGTGGTCGGCTCGTCGAAAAAGATGATTTCCGGGTTGGTCGCGATGGCGCGGGCCAGACCGACGCGCTTTTGCATGCCGATCGACAGATCGGCGGGCGAAGTATCGGCCAATCCCGGTTTCAGGCCGACCTGGGCCATCTTCTGCACGGCGATCTCGCGGGCTTCGGCGCGGCTGCATTGCTTGCGCGACAACAAGCCGAAGGCGACGTTTTCCCACACGGGCAGGGAATCGAACAGGGCAGCCCCCTGAAACAGCATGCCGACCTGACGGTTGATCTCGTCGCGATCGCTCAGGCTCATGCCCACCACTTCCTTGCCGTCGATCTTGATCGATCCTGAATCCGGCGTCAGCAGGCCCAGGATGCATTTCAGCGTCACCGATTTGCCGGTGCCGGAGCCGCCGATGATGACCACGCTTTCGCCTTTGGCGACGTCCAAGTCGACCCCGGTCAGGACCTTTTTCGGTCCGAACGCCTTGGTCACACCCTTCATTTGTATCTTGGGCATCTGGGTTTCGGGCTGGCTCATGGCTGGCCCCTTACAGTCCGAAGAAGGCTTCGGTCAGGATGTAGTTGAAGCACAGGATCAAGATCGAGGCCGAGACCACGGAATTGGTCGTCGCGGCGCCCACGCCCTGCGCCCCACCTTTGGAATAATAGCCGTGGTAGCAGCCCATCAGGGACACCAGGAAGCCGAACACGGCGGCTTTGACCAGGCCCGAGATCACATCCAGCGGCTCCAGAAAGTCCCAGGTGTTCTGCAGATAAATCGACGGGTTGAAGCCCAGCTTGTAGACGGAGACGAGGAAGCCGCCGAACACGCCGATGATATCGGCGACGAAAATCAGGATCGGCAGCATCACAACCCCGGCGATGACCCGGGGCACGACCAGATACTTGATGGCGTTGGTCGACAGCGTGGTCAGGGCGTCGATCTGTTCGGTCACCCGCATGGTGCCGATCTCCGCCGCCATCGAGGCGCCGACGCGCCCGGCGATCATCAATCCGCCCAGCACAGGGGCCAGTTCGCGGGTGATCGACAGCACGACGACGTTGGCGATCGCGCCCTCGGCCGAGAATCGGGCGAAGCCGGTATAGCTTTGCAATGCCAGGACCATGCCCGCGAAAATCGCCGTCAGGCCGACCACGGGCAGCGAGAAATACCCGATTTCGATCATCTGGCGGACCATGATGCGCGGGTAGTAGGGGGGCAGGAAGCAATGCGTGACCGAGGTCAGCGCGAACATCGTCAGCCGCCCGGTGGTGCCCAGAAAGGCCAGGAAGACCCGACCGATGCCTTGCAGCAGACCCATCGCGGTCAGGCCGCGCCGCCCGCGTAGACGCGGTGGTAACGGCGACCCAGCGAGGTCAGGATTTCATAGCTGATGGTGCCGGCTTCGTCGGCCAGATCATCGACCGTGTGATGCGGGCCGAGAAGTTCGACCATCGTGCCGGGGCGGCACAATTGTTCGGGCACGGCCGTCACGTCGATGGTGATGAGGTCCATGGATACCCGTCCCACTAGCGGCACTTCGTAGTCCCCGATGAATACCGTGGCCCGACTGCTGAGCGAGCGAAGGAAACCGTCCGCGTAGCCGATGGGCAGGGTTGCGATGCGGGATGGGCCCGCGACCTTGTGGGTGGCACCGTAGCCAACGGTCTCGGGACTGTCAACGTCCCGTACTTGCAGGATTTTTGCTTGCAGACGAACGACTTGCGCCATCGGATTGGCATCGTCCGGCGTCGGGTTTCCGCCGTACAAGGCGACACCCGGGCGGGCCAGATCGAAATGATAGTCGCGTCCCAGGAACACGCCGGACGAGTTGGCGAAGGACGCCCGACCCATGCCGATATGACTGCGGACTTCCTGGAAATAGGTCAGCTGCAAGGCGTTCTGCGGGCTGTCCTCGTCGGCGGAAGCCAGGTGGCTCATCACCGTTTGAATGTCGATGCCGTCCAACAGGCGCGGGTCGGCGACGACGCGGGCGTATTCGCGCAGGTCCAGGCCCAGGCGGCACATCCCGGTGTCGACATGCAGGACGCAGGGCAGGGATTGGCCGATGCGCCCGCAGAATTCGCGCCAGCGTTCGACATCGCCCAGGCAATTCAGGGCCGGGATCATGCGATGTTCTTGGAAGGCATTTTCCGAGCCGGGCGTCGCGCCGTTGAGGACGTGAATCCGCGCCTCGGCCAGATGGCCGCGCAGGGCCACCCCCTCGGATGCATGAGCGACGAAGAAATCCCGTGCGCCCGCCGCCCATAGGGCCTTGGCCGCCGGGCCGATGCCGGTGCCGTAGGCGTCGGCCTTGACTACCGCGGCCGCCGTGGCGCCGCCGGTCAGCTTTTCGGACAGAAGGCGATAGTTGGCTTGCAGGGCGTTCAGATCGATGGTCAGAACCGCGCCCGCCAGGTCGGCGGAAACGCCGCCGGTGGTCGAGATGCCGCCCGTCATATCAGTCCTCGCCGTGGAAGCGCTGACGATAGGGGTGATCCTTGGCCAGGTTGCCGAAGCGGGTAAACGCGCCGTTGAAGTGCATGGGCACGCTGCCGATCGGGCCATGACGCTGCTTGGCGATGATCACTTCGGCGACCTGATGAATGTCCTGCAGGGCGTCTTCCCAGCGTTCCAGGCGCTCGTTCAGCTTGCCTTCGTCTTCGTCCGAACGGCGCGAAGGCTTCTTACGTTCCATGTAATATTCTTCGCGATAGATGAACATCACGACGTCGGCGTCCTGTTCGATCGAGCCCGATTCACGCAAGTCCGCCAACTGCGGGCGGGGCGGGTCGCGCTGTTCGACCGTACGCGATAGCTGCGACAGGGCCAAGACCGGAACCTCGAGTTCCTTGGCCAAGGTCTTGAGGCCACGGGTGATTTCCGAGACCTCCTGCACGCGGCTTTCGTTGCGGCTGCTGGAACTGCCGGATACCAACTGCAAATAGTCGATCACGATGAAGCCCAGGTTGTGGCGGCGTTTCAACCGGCGGGCGCGGGTGCGCAGGGCGCTGACCGTCAGGGCCGGGGTATCGTCGATGAACAGCGGAATGTCGTGCAGGGTGTTCGAGGCGCTGACCAGCTTGTGGAATTCCTCGTTTTCCAAAAGGCCCTTGCGGATCTTGTCCGACGACAGCTCTGCCTGTTCGGACAGAATACGGCTGGCCAACTGTTCGGCCGACATTTCCAACGAAAAGAAGCCGACGACCGCGCCCTCGGTTCCCTTGGAGCGGGAGTAGTTGTGGGCCACGTTGAAGGCGATATTGGTCGCCAGCGCCGTTTTACCCATCGACGGGCGTCCGGCCAGGATGATCAAGTCGGAGGAATGCAGGCCGCCCAACAGGGCGTCCAGGTCGAGGAAGTCGGTGCCGACCCCGGCCAAGCCGCCGTCGCGCTTATGCGCGGTCTCGGCGGTTTGGATGGCGGCGATGACCGATGATTTGAAGTCCTGAAAGCCGCCTTCGTAATTGCCCGAGGTCGCCAGGTCGTACAGCGCCTGTTCCGCCCGTTCGATCTGTCCCGTCGCGGTGTCGTCGACTTCCCCGCCATAGGCGGCGTTGACGACGTCCTCGCCCAGGTTGATCAGCTCGCGTTTGAGATACAGGTCATAGATGATACGCCCGTATTCGCGGGCGTTGATGACGGTCACGGCGCTGGCCGCCAGATCGGCCAGATAGGCCGGGCCGCCGATCTCGCTCAATGAGTTCTCGTTTTCGAAGAACCGCTTCAGCGTAACCGGGTCGGCGATCTGGCCGTGTTCGATAAGCTTTTCCGCCGCCTGAAAGACCTTGGCGTGCTGCTCGACCGAGAAATGCTCCGCCTTGAGGAATTCCGCCACCTGTTCGTGGGCCCGGTTGTTGACCAGGATCGCGCCCAACAATGCCTTTTCCGCATCCAGGTTGTGCGGCATGGCGCGGAAGCCCGCGGCCTGTTGATCCTGCCCCTTGCCTTTGCCTTGGTCCCGATCATGATCTGGGCCGTCGTCGTACGGCGCGGCGTCGGCTTGATCGTAATCGGGCGGCGGGCCGTCGTCATAGGCGTCGGCGGGCGGTCCATCTTGGGGCGGTTCGGTGGTGGTCGTGCTCATCGTTCACTGGTAATCCAAAGCCCTTCCGAGGGGGAGGGGGAACGGGGGAATTCGCATGGGATTATTCAATCCAGTGTGGATGAATTCCATACCCGTCGGTCGGAATGTGGATATGGGGATATCCTGTGGACAACCGCAAGCCTTTGGCGCAAGCCCATAGCCCGCCCGGAATCCGGCATTACGCAGCGGCGCCGTTGCCTGCCCGGGCCTTATGCCCACGCTTGGTCCGCTTTTCCCATTCGGTGATGTAGTCGCGGGTCAGCGGCAAGGTTTCGCGCTTTTTGCTTAACTGGATTTGAAAAACTACGTTGTCCATATGCCGGAACGAGACTTCGCTGGCGGCCAGATAGTAGTCCCACATCCGGCAGAAACGTTCGTCGTACAGCGCTTTCGCATCGTCACGCCGGGCATCGAATCGTTCCCGCCAATGCTTCAGGGTTTCGGCATAATGCAGGCGTAGAACCTCGACGTCCGTGGTGATCAGGCGTGTCTGTTCGACGCTTCGCATGACTTCGGACAGTGCCGGGATGTAGCCGCCCGGGAAGATGTATTTACGAATCCAGGGATTGGTGGCGCGGGGAACTTCCGATCGGCCGATGGTATGGATCACGGCGACCCCGTCATCCGACAGCAACCGCCGGACCGTATCGAAGTACTGCGGGAAATGCGCCACGCCGACGTGTTCGAACATACCGACGGAAACGATCCGGTCGAAGGTGCCGGTCTGGTCGCGATAGTCTCGTAACTGAAAATCGACCTTGTCGGTCAGGCCCGCTTTTTTTGCTCGTTCGCGGGCCACGCCCAATTGCTCGGTGGATAGCGTCAGGCCGGTGACCTGCGCCCCCAATTCCCCGGCCAGATACAGCCCCAGGCCACCCCAGCCGCAGCCGATATCCAGAACTTTCATGCCGGGTTCGATCTTTAGCTTGGCCGCCAGATGGCGCTTCTTGTTGAGTTGCGCGGTTTCCAGATCGTCTTCCGGCGTCTCGAAATAGGCGCAGGAATATTGCCGGTCGCTATCCAGGAACAGCTCGTACAGTTTGCCGTTCAGGTCGTAATGATGGGCAACGTTCTTGCGCGAGCGGCGGGCGGGGTTGTGTTGCTGCAGGCGTCGAAACAAGCTGTCGATGGCGGCGACCCAGGACATGACCTTCGGCTCCCCGCCGAGTTCCATGTTCCAGGCCGAAAATTTCAGGAAGTCGTATATCGTTCCGTCTTCGACCGTGAACGTGCCGTCCATATAGGCTTCGCCCAGGTACAGACCGGGGTTGAAGAACAGCTTCCAATGAAGGGACGGGTCATGCAGCCGGATGGTCAACCGTGGCCCCGGTGATCCGGCAAAGACGTGTTCGTTATTGTAGGCGTCGATGGCCGTCAAATGTCCGGCCCGCACGAGATGGCGAAGCAAGCGCGCGAAAAGCATCCTGACCTCCATCCGGAAATAGGGATGCGCAAAGCCCCCAATCCGGTCTCACCCCCGAAAGTGCGAAGCACGTGTCGCTTTTTATAATTATTCTAATTGTAGTCGCGGGTGTCAATGCGGAGATTCTGATGTTGCTTTTCGGGCAAGAAAAAAAGGCGGTCCCGAAGGACCGCCTCAATTCCTGCCAAACACCCGCCCGGTCGCCCGCGCGGGGTGAGGGGCAATTACTTGTCTTCTTCGGTCGCTTCGACCTCGGCTTCCGCTTCGGCGGCCGGCTCTTCAGCATCGGCTTCCTCGGCTTCGGCACCGGCGGCTTCGACCGCGGCGTCAGCAGCTTCCTGGGCGTCTTCGCCGACCACGGCCTGACCGGTATCGGCCTGGACCTGGGCTTCGTCTTCCGTACGGGCGACGTTGGCGACGATCGTCACAGAGACTTCCGGGTGCAGGCGGACGATGACGTCGTGCAGACCCAGAATCTTGATCGGGTTGGCCAGCTGAACCTGGCTGCGGCTGACCGAGAAGCCGGCGGCGGTCAGGGCCTCGGCGACGTCGCGGGCATTGACCGAACCGTACAGCTGACCGGCTTCACCGGCCTGACGGATCAGGATGACCTTTTCGCCATCCATCTTGCCGCCCACGGCTTCCGCTTCTTTGCGGTTTTCCAGGTTCTGGGCTTCGAGCTGCGCCTTTTGAGCTTCGAACGCGGCTTTGTTGCCGTCGGTCGCGCGCAGCGCCTTCTTCTGGGGCAGCAGGTAGTTGCGGGCGAAGCCGGCTTTGACCTTCACCACGTCGCCCATCTGGCCCAGTTTCTCAATACGTTCCATAAGGATCACTTCCATTGCGATCTCTCCTACTCACTCGTCATGCGGCGGATTGCCGCTTACGGGACCGGCCAGCCGGTGGCGAATGCCGCCCCATTGTTCCAAGACGCCGATCGCGGCGGTCACAAGAAGACCCACCCAACCGACAACGAAAATCAGGAAGTAAACGGCCATAAGGGCCAAGCCCCCACGCCGGACCCGACGGGCCCAGTGATGGATGACGGCCAGCCCAAGCAGGAAGAAAGGCACCGCCAAGGCCAGGGTCAGGTTGCGGGCGAGGAATTGGACCTCGCCGCCCGCGACCAGAGACACCAGCGCGCTGCCGACCATAGCCCAGGAAATCCATTCCGGAAGGACCAGGTTAGCGTAACGCGGGGTCGGGCGCATGTTGCGTCCGGCCCGGGCCAGGATCGACTGCGCCACGGTGGCGCCGATAATGGCCATGATGACCCAGCTCGACGCCAGAGACGCCGGCAACAGCGGGCCGTAGGATTGGACCATTTCGTCCCGCGCCGCCTGTGGCGTGCCCGGTGCGACCGCTGCCAGAACTTCCGACAGGCGATCGGTGACGACGGCCCCGAGACCCGATTCGTTGGCCAGGAACACCAAACCGGCCAGCAGCATCAACGATGCCGACATCCCCGCCAGACTGGCGACGATCGGGCCGGGAGGCGCCCATTCCGTGTGTCCGTCGGCGGCCGTGCGCTGGCGCATGGCCTGACGGATCACGGTCCAGGCGGGAACCAGGTGGACCAGGCTGAAAACGCCTGCCACCAGAACCCCGCCCAGGGCCGAAGCGGCGACGAAGCCGCTGATGGACGCCACCGTCCCCGCCGTCACGCCATAGGCGAAGCCAGCCAGGTAGATCGGCAAGCCGGCGACATAGAACAGCAACAACCCACCAGGGGCGCCGTTCAGGGCCGGCATGGCCGCTACCAGGCTCAACAGGCCTGCGCAGATGGCGATCAAGGTCGACTTCGGCATCGGGTCACGCCCCCGGAAAACCCGGGGGAACCTCTTCCAATTACTTCACGACGTAAGGCAGCAGGGCAAGGAAGCGAGCCTGCTTGATGGCCTTGGCCAGCTCGCGCTGTTTCTTGTTGGAAACAGCCGTAATACGCGAGGGGACGATCTTTCCGCGTTCGGAAATGAAACGACCCAGAAGGCGCGTGTCTTTGTAATCGATCTTCGGCGCGTTCGGCCCGGCGAACGGGCAGCTCTTGCGACGACGGTTGAAGACCGGACGGCCGGCGCGGCCGGAGGATTTAACGGGTGCGGGCTGCATTACTTGTCTCCACCTTCGCTGTCGTTACCGGAATCGCTGGCTTCCTGGCGCGGGGCGCGGTCACCGCGGTCGCCGCGATCACCACGGTCGGGGCGGTCGCCACGGTCCGGGCGCGGGCCACGGCGCGGACGGTCGTCACGGTCTTTGTTCTGGATGATGACCGACGGGCCTTCTTCCAGTTCGTCGACCCGCAGGGTCATGTGACGCATGACGTCTTCGTTGATCCGCATCTGGCGCTCCATCTCGGCAACGGCGTCAGCCGGCGCGTCGATGTTCATGAGCATGTAATGCCCCTTGCGGTTCTTTTTGATCCGATAGGCGAGGTTGCGCAGTCCCCAATATTCTTTCTTGTGGATGCTGCCGCCGCCGGCGTTGATGGCTTTTTCGAAGGTTTCGACCAGACCGTCGACCTGAGCGGACGAGATGTCGGGTCGCGCGATGAACACGCTCTCGTAGTATGGCAATGTAAGCTCCCTTTGGCTTATCTCAGCCCCCACCATGGAGGCATAGCCGACCAAGTGAATTCTCAGCCGACAAGGAGGTCGGGGGATTCGCCCCGAGGCGGCGCACTATACACATTCCAGGAACCGGCGCAAGGGCGCAGAAATTCGCCATTTAGCGGTCGTCACGGCGGCTCGGCGCTGGCCGAAAAGCAAGGGTGGGTCCCAGGGCTGGGCTTGGTGGGGTCGCGATGGGGCGCTCCGGGGGTGTGACGGCCTTGTTACGAGCCCTTGACAGGCCGGGGGCTGGGCGGCAATACCACTCGCCCTAACAAAATTCACGGAAACACCGAGGCTTTCATGGCACGCGCGCTGATTTTCCCGGGGCAGGGCTCCCAGACGGTGGGTATGGGCAAGGCGATTTACGACGCTTTCGCCGCCGCCCGCGAAGTTCACCAGGAAGTGGACGAAACCCTGAAGCAGAATCTGTCCAAGATCATGTTCGAAGGGCCCGAGGACGAATTGACCCTGACGGCCAACGCCCAACCGGCGATCATGACGGCCAGTCTGGCCGTGATGGCCGTGTTGAAGGCCGAGGGCGGCTTCGAGCCAAAGGGCCGGGCCGATTTCGTCGCCGGGCATTCCCTGGGTGAATATTCGGCCCTGGCTGCCGCCGGGACGTTTTCGTTGTCGGATACCGCGACACTGTTGAAGACGCGCGGCACTGAAATGCAGAAAGCCGTGCCGGTGGGGCAGGGCGCCATGGCGGCCTTGATGGGCCTGGAAATGGACGCGGTGCAGAAGGTTTGCGCCGAGGCCGCCGGCGACGAAGTCTGTCAGGCGGGTAACGATAACGCCCCGGGCCAGATCGTCATTTCCGGATCGAAAGCCGCCGTCGAGCGCGCCCTGGATCTGGCCAAGGAAGCCGGCGCCAAGCGTGCGGTATTGCTGCCGGTGTCCGCCCCATTCCATTGCGCCTTGATGCAGCCCGCCGCCGACGCCATGGATGTGGCATTGGGGGGGGTGCAGATCAATGCCCCGGCCGTGCCGGTGATGGCCAACGTGACCGCCGCCCCGGTCGAGGACCCGGGCGAGATCAAGCGTCTTTTGGTCGAACAGGTGACCGGCATGGTTCGTTGGCGCGAATGCGTTCAACAGCTGAAGGCCCAGGGTGTCGATACCCTGGTCGAAGTCGGCTCGGGCAAGATTCTGGCTGGCCTGGCCAAACGCATCGACCGTGAATTCAACGTGCAGAACGTCGGCACGCCGGAAGAGGTCGAGGCTTTCCTGGCTTCGCTTTGATCTTCGGCGCAGACTGACCTGCCCACTTAAATAGCAAAGGAAATCGCCATGTTCGATCTTTCGGGAAAAACCGCGCTGGTTACCGGTGCCTCCGGCGGTATCGGCGGCGCGATTGCCCGCGCCCTACATGGCGCGGGCGCCGTGGTTGGCCTGTCCGGTCGCCGGGTCGAAGCGATGGAGCCCTTGGCCGCCGAATTGGGCGACCGGGTTCATATTATTCCCGCCGATCTGTCGACCGCCGAGGGGACCAATAAGCTTGCCGCCGATGCCGAAGAGGCGATGGGCGGGATCGATATTCTGGTCAACAACGCGGGTCTGACGCGCGACACCCTGATGATGCGGATGAAGGACGAGGACTGGCAGGAAGTCATCGACGTCAACCTGACGGCGGCGTTTCGCCTGTCCCGTGCGGTTCTGCGCGGCATGATGAAAAAGCGCAACGGCCGAATCATCGGCATTACCTCGATCGTCGGCGTGACGGGTAACCCGGGGCAGGTCAATTACGCCGCGTCGAAGGCGGGCATGATTGGAATGTCGAAATCGCTTGCCCAGGAAGTGGCGGCGCGGGGAATCACCGTCAACTGTATCGCGCCCGGATTTATCCAAACTGCGATGACGGATGAACTGAACGATGCCCAGAAAGAAGCTATCATGGGGGCGATCCCGGCGGGCCGTATGGGGGCCTCCGAAGACATCGCCGCCGCGGCGCTTTATCTGGCCAGTGACGAGGCTGCATACGTCACTGGGCAGACGCTTCACGTCAACGGTGGCATGGCCATGATCTGATTGCGGAATCCGGCAATCGCGCAGGCGTGAAAATTGGTGTGTAGAGGTGGCTGGTCAAACGCGTTGGATATGTGATAGGAAGCGGGCGAACTCGGCCCGGGAGCCTTGAAAACCCGCCGCCGCTACCGGAATTTCAACCTTACTTCCTGATCCTTACGATGGGGAATCAACAGGGGAACTGACAATGAGTGATGTTGCTGATCGCGTGAAGAAGATCGTCCACGACCACCTGGGTGTGGATGAAGCCAAAGTTGTTGAAAACGCGAGCTTTATTGACGATCTGGGCGCGGACAGCCTCGACACCGTTGAGCTGGTCATGGCCTTCGAAGAAGAGTTCGGCATCGAGATTCCCGATGACGCCGCCGAAAAGATCCTGACCATCAAGGACGCCATCGACTTCATCGAATCGCAGCAGTAATCGCGCGATTTCGTCCCATCGGCGCCGGCCCCTTCGGGGGCTGGGCGTCCGTACGGCCGGATAAGAATTACGAACATGAGACGAGTCGTCGTTACCGGATTGGGTATCGTCAATTCCCTGGGTTCTGGGGTCGACCTTAACTGGTCGCGCCTCTTGGCGGGGCAATCGGGCATTCGCAGGCTGGAAGGCTTCGACGAATACGAGCTGCCGGCCAAGATCGGTGGCACCGTTCCCCTGGGTGACGGTTCCGACGGAACCTTCAATGCCGAAGAATGGGTCCCGACCAAAGACCAGCGCCGGATGGATACGTTCATCATTTACGGCATGGCTGCGGCGATCCAGGCGATCGAAAACTCGGGCTGGAAGCCGGAAGCCGACGAAGACCGTTGGCGGACCGGCGTTCTGATCGGCTCGGGCATCGGTGGCTTGCCGGAAATTTCCTCCGGCGCGATCACCGTGCACGAAGGCCGTGCCCGACGTCTCAGCCCGTTTTTCATTCCGGCCAGCCTGATTAATCTGGTTTCCGGGCATGTTTCCATCCGCTACGGCCTGAAAGGGCCGAACCATGCGGTGGTCACGGCCTGTTCGACCGGCGCGCATGCCATCGGCGATGCGGCCCGCATCATCATGTGGGACGATGCCGACGTGATGGTTGCCGGTGGCGCCGAAGCCGCGATCTGCCCGTTGGGCGTCGCCGGGTTCTGTTCCGCCCGCGCATTGTCGACCGGTTTCAACGACACGCCGGAAAAGGCGTCTCGTCCTTGGGACAAGGACCGCGACGGCTTCGTCATGGGTGACGGCGCCGGTGTCGTGGTTCTGGAAGAATTGGAACACGCCAAGAAGCGTGGCGCGACGATCTATGCCGAAGTCGTCGGTTACGGGATGTCGGGCGATGCCCATCACATCACCGCCCCGGCGGAAGACGGCGACGGCGCCTATCGCTGCATGAAGGCCGCCTTGAAGCGCGCCGGCATGAACCCCGAAGATATCGATTACGTCAACGCGCACGGCACCTCGACGCCGCTGGGCGACGAAATCGAGCTGGGTGCGGTCAAGCGCGTGTTCGGCGATGCCATCAAGGATATTTCCATGTCTTCGACCAAATCCGCGGTCGGTCACCTGTTGGGTGCCGCTGGTGCGGTCGAAGCGATCTATTCGATCCTGGCAATGCGGAACAGCGTCGTGCCCCCGACCTTGAACCTGGACAACCCGTCCGATGCCTGTCAGGGCGTCGATCTGGTTCCGTACCAGCCCAAGGAACGGAAGATCCGGGCCGCGCTGTCCAACTCCTTCGGCTTCGGCGGCACCAATGCGTCGCTGGTGTTCAAGGCGTACGACTGATTAGGATGCCGGCATGAGCCGCCGGTCGAAAATCGTCGCCGTTATCGCGTTCATCCTGATCGCAGATGCACTGTTCGGTGGCTGGATTTGGTTTCAAAACCAGATCCAGGGCGAAGGGCCGCATTCGACGGAGCAGGTCGTTCTGATCCCGCCGGGCAGTGGCATTCAGAAAATCGCCAATACCATGATGGAACGGGGCGTGGTCGAATCCGACCTGCTGTTCCGACTGGCCGCGCGTCTGAAAAAAGCGGACCGGGGCCTGAAGTCAGGCGAATACAAAATTCCCGCAAGGGCCAGCATGCTCGACGTTCTTGGCATCTTGACCAAGGGCGAGACGGTCGTGCGATCCTTTACCATTCCCGAAGGCCTGACCGTCGCCGAAGCGATGGAGATCGTCGCCAAGGCCAAGGGCCTGGCCGGAGCGATGCCGTCGTCCTTGCCGGATGAAGGGCGTCTCCTGCCCGAGACCTATCACTATTCCTATTACGACTCCAAAGCGCAGGCGGTCCGGCGGATGGAAAAGGCGTTGGATGATGCCTTGGCCAAGGCCTGGGCCGGACGGGACGAGGGCTTGCCCCTCAATAGCCCGGAAGAGGCGCTGATCCTTGCGTCCATCGTCGAGAAGGAAACCGGCGTGAAGGCCGAGCGGGCGCGGGTTGCCGCTGTCTTTCTCAACCGTTTACGCAAAGGGATGCGCCTGCAATCAGATCCGACGGTGATCTACGGGATTACCCAGGGAAAGGGGCCCTTGGGCCGTGATCTGACGCGCGCCGATTTGGACACGCTGACACCCTGGAACACCTATGAGATTACCGGTCTGCCGCCCACGCCGATCGCCAATCCGGGTTTGGCGTCGATCAAAGCCGTGCTGCATCCCGAGCAGTCTGACGATTTATATTTCGTCGCCGACGGCAGCGGCGGACATGCGTTCTCGAAGACCTTGAATGAGCATAACCGCAACGTCGCCAAGTGGCGGAAAATTCAGCGCACCGGTAAATAGCGGCCTTACCTGCCTTTAGAATTCCCGGCCCATGAGCTTCCGGTTCAGGATCGGATCGGTCCAGGCGGGCGGCAGAACCGACAACAGCCAGACAGCCAGATGCATCGGCCAGGGGAAGACGATCCGCGCCTTGTCCTGGGCCAGATCGCGTTTGACGATAGCGGCCGCTTTGTCGGTTTCCATCAGGAACGGCATGGGGAATTTGTTGGCGTCGGTGATCCGACTGACGACCCATCCGGGGCAGACGACATTGACCCGTACGCCCTTGTAGAGCCGTTCGCCACGCAGCGCCTCGCCCCAGGCTTTGACAGCCGCCTTGGACGCGGAATAAGCCGCCGAGGCGGGCAGGCCGCGAAACCCGGCAATGGAGGCGATGATGGCGATCTGTCCCTTGTCGCGGGCATCCATCGCCGTCAGGGCCGGTTCGACCGTGTTGACGACACCGTTGATATTCACGTCCAGGATGCGGCGTGCACGTTGGTCCGCATCTTCGATGCCCGAGGTCGAGTTGGAAATCCCCGCATTGGCGATGACAAGGTCCAGGGGGGTCTTGGCGTCCGCTTCCTTGATCCATGCGGCCATGGCGTCGGCATCGGTCACATCGATGACTTTGGCTTCCGCTTGGGCGCCGCGTTCCCGGCATTCAGCTGCCACGGCTTCCACGCGATCCGCGTCGCGTCCCGACAGGTAGAGGCTGATCCCGTGCCCCGCATAGGCGGTGGCCAAGCCCCGACCTATGCCGCTGGAGGCGCCGGTAATCAGAATTGCGGTGGGATGTGCCAAGCTCATGCCCTGTTTATAGGCCGCGGGTGGGCCTGGGGGAAGCGCGGGCCGCTTGTTGGAGGCGGATGCCCTGGGTATAAGGTTCGGCACCGCCCGCTTGGGCAAGCCGGAATAAGGAAAGCGCCGTGGCCATTAGTTCCATGACCGGGTTCGCCCGCACCGAAGGCGGATTGAACGACCTCTCCTGGGTGTGGGAAGTCCGCAGCGTCAATTCCAAGGGGTTGGACCTGCGCTTTCGCCCGCCGCAAGGGTTCGAGGCGCTGGATCCCATGGTTCGGGCGCGGGTGAACAAACAGTTCAAGCGCGGCAGCTTGTCCGTCAACCTGTCCACCCGCCGCGAAACCGGTGGCGGGGCCTATCGCATCAACGACGATTTCCTGGCCCAGATTACGGCCCGGATGGAACGCTTGAAGCAGGAGTTGCCCGACGCGCGGCCCCCGTCCTTGGACGGGATTCTGGGTCTGCGCGGGGTGATCGAGCCGATCGACGAGATGCTGGCCGAGGATGCCTTCGAAGAAATCGCCACAGCCATGATGGCGGATTTGGACAAAGCCTTGGGCGGCTTGGAAGAGATGCGCCGGGAAGAGGGCGCGCGCCTGTTGGCTGTGCTGACCGATCAGATCGACCAGGTCGAGGACCTGACGTCCAGGTCGGCCCAGGTCGCGGCCACGCAGCCGGACGCCATCCGCGCCCGCCTGAACGACCAGATTCAACGCCTGATCGCCGACAACCCGGCGATGCCTGAGGAGCGCATGGCCCAAGAGGCTGCGATCCTGATGACCAAGGCCGATATCCGTGAAGAATTGGATCGCCTGACTGCCCATACCCAGGCGGCGCGCGAACTGCTGACCAAAGGCGGCGGGCCGGTCGGACGGCGGCTGGACTTCCTATGTCAGGAATTCAACCGCGAGGCCAATACGCTGTGCTCTAAATCGCCGGATACGGACCTGACGGCGCTGGGGTTGGATTTGAAAGCCGTGATCGACCAGCTCCGCGAGCAGGTCCAGAACATCGAATAAGACAAACAGGGTATCGAGACGATGGTCGAGATTTCACGCCGTGGCATGATGTTGGTGCTGTCTTCGCCGTCGGGCGCGGGCAAGACCAGCATTTCCCGTCGCCTCTTGGATGAAGAGAAGGGCATCGTCATGTCGGTGTCGGCAACGACCCGATCGCCGCGCCCCGGCGAGGTCGATGGCCAGGATTATTATTTCTATGACCACGCCAAGTTCGACGCGATGGTGAAGAACGGCGAGTTTCTGGAATACGCCACGGTGTTCGACAATTCCTATGGCACCCCGCGCAAGCCGGTTTGGGATGCGTTGCAAAACGGACAGGACGTGCTGTTCGACGTTGATTGGCAGGGCACGCGCAAGCTTCGGGAAAATGCCCGCGAGCATTTGGTCAGTGTGTTCATCCTGCCGCCGTCGGTCGAGGAGTTGGAACGCCGCCTGATGGGGCGGGGGCAGGACTCGGCCGAAGTGGTCGCAGGGCGGATGGCCCGGGCCAAATCCGAAATGAGCCACTACGAAGAATACGACTACATCGTCGTCAACGCCGACCTGGATGCCAGCGTCGAGAGCGTACGGTCGATCCTACGGGCCGAGCGCCTGAAGAAAGAGCGCCAGACGGGCCTGCTTGATTTCGTCCAGGGTATGGGGGTCTGAGGGCCCCCGCCGGCCCCGGCCTTTAAAACCTAGCTTGCAGCACGCCGCCGCGCGAATTTCGGCGCGTACAAATCCTGCACCGTCGGGCCGATCCGGCGCGATGTCGCATCGTTCAGCCACAACCGGATCAGATGGCGGCGTTTGCCGGGGCCGTCGATATAGTCGGTGCGGGAATGCAGCAGGACGAAGTTGTTGACGAACTGCAGGTCGCCCTTGTGCATTTCCATCGGCAACTGCATTTCCGGTCGGGCGACGACGGAATCGAAATAGTCCAAAGCTTCGACCTCTTCCGGCGACAGCTTCAGCCCTTCCTTTTCGACCCAGTTCACCGGGTTCCGGTTGTAACAGCAGTGCAGCAGGTCGTTGTAAAACTCGAACACCGGAATGCGGTCGGGAGAAATCGGGCTTTCGTCGTCCGGCTGTTCGCCACGCCGATGATGATAGAAGCCGCGTTCAAAGATCGGCATCAGGTCCGGTCGTTCTTCTAAGATGGTGTTATAGATCGCGGGGGACGAGGCCAGGATGCTCAGCCCGCCTTCCTGCGCCGTTTCCAGGCATAACAGGCACACCCGGTCCGATCCGTCGCTGTGGAACGGCAGAAGCTTGTTCGAGCTATAGCCACGCGATTGATGGCTATAGGGAATGCCCTTGTCGAGAACATCGACGGATTTGATGCCGGTACGGGTCTGGGCGGTGATGTCGCCCAGGTACGACGCCAAGCCGCAATAAGCCCAAAGGGTTTCATCGTAGTTGAAACTGTCGACCGGGAAGTCACCGATCACGGCGAAGCCGCGGCCCTCTTCCAACTGACGGCGGGTTTCTTCCAACAGCGGGCGCATGATCGGAAGATCGAATGCCTGGGGCGTCAGATCGTAGGGTGATCCCCCGGCGGCCATTGCCTTGGCGACGGCGCCCTCAAGCTCTGCGACCATTTCCGGCGTCAGGGGCTGCACCCAACTGCGGGTTTCGGGGAAGTCGGCGCGCGTCCAAACCGCGCCGTCCTGAACGGGGCTGCGAGTGTTCATGATGGATCCTCCTGGCAAAAGAGTGATCCAGCGAAGGGGGAGTGGTCAAGCCTGCTTGGAAAGTTGGCGGGCCAGGGCGCAAAATTCAGCGACGCCCAGGTCCTCGGCGCGGACGTCGGGACTGATGCCTTCCTTGGTGGGATCAAGCCCCAAACTCTTCAGGCTGGAGCGCAGCATTTTGCGCCGCTGACCGAATGCCGCCTGGGTGACTTTCTCCAGGTCGCTGAAGGTCGCGGGGGCCAAGGGCTCTGCCCGGGGGATCAATTCGACCACGGTCGAGGCGACCTTGGGCGGCGGGGTGAACGCCTGTTTGGAGACATTGAACAAGGGCTTCACTTGGCAGACCCATTGGGTGATGACCGACAGACGGCCATAGGACTTGCTGCCCGGTTGGGCGGTCAGGCGGTCGGCGACCTCTTTTTGGAACATCAGGACCATGCGCTCGAAGGCGTCGGCCTGGCGGAGCCATTGCAGCAACAGTACGGTCGAGACGTTATAGGGCAGGTTGGCGACGATCGCCCGCGGGGCGGGCGTCAGCGTCGTCAGGTCGGTCTCCAGAGCATCGCCCTCGATGATGTGGAAACGGCCCGGATAGGCGCTCTGCAGCTGCGTCAGGGCGGCGATGCAGCGGTTATCTTTCTCGACCGCCCAGACGGCGGCGGCATTGCTTGCCAATAGTGAACGCGTCAACCCGCCGGGGCCGGGGCCGATCTCGATAGCGTTGACGCCCTCAAGCGGCTCGGCAGCGCGGGCGATCCGGTTTGTCAGGTTGGTATCGAGCAGGAAGTGCTGACCCAGCGATTTGCGGGCGCCCAATCCATGGTCGCGGATAACGTCACGCAGTGGCGGCAGGTTCGGGGCGTCGTTCATGGCCGGTCAACCCGTTCGGCTGCGGTTCGTGGCGATCAGCCGGGCCGTGACCATGGCGGCGACCAGGCTTTGCTCGCTGGCTTTACCGGTGCCGGCCAGGTCCAGCGCCGTGCCGTGGTCGGGCGAGGTCCGGACGATCGGCAGGCCCAGGGTGATGTTGACGCCACCGTCGAAGTCCAGGGCCTTGACCGGGATCAGGGCTTGGTCGTGATACATGCAAAGGGCCGCGTCGTAGCCTTCGCGGGCGCGGGGGCTGAACAGGGTGTCGGGCGAAGCCGGGCCGCGCGCGTCGATGCCTTCGGCGCGGAGGATTTCGACGGCTGGGGCGACGATGCCGCGGTCTTCCGTGCCCAGCGCGCCGTCTTCGCCGCCATGGGGGTTAAGTCCTGCGATGGCGAGGCGCGGGGCCGTCATGCCGAAATCGTTCTTCAGCGCCGCCGCGGTGATCCGCCCCTTGGCGACGATGGTTGCGGTGTCCAGGCTGTTGACCGCATCACGCAGGCTTACGTGGACGGTCACGGGCACGGCCCGTAAGGCGTCGCAGGCCAGCATCATCACCGGCTCGGCGCCGCCGCTCAATTCTGCCACGTATTCGGTGTGACCCGGGTGCTTGAACCCGGCGGCATAGAGGGTCGACTTCTGGATCGGGTTGGTGACCATGCCCCCGGCCTGGCCGTCCATGCATAGATGCACGGCCCGTTCGATGGAGCGGACGACCGCCCCAGCATTCGCCGGATCCGGCTTGCCGGGAACCGCGGGGACATTCAGTTTCTCGGTCAGGACCGGCAAGGCGCGGGCGAACATGGCGGCGGCCTCGGAGGGCGCCGCGATTTCTTCGATGGGAACGGGTTCACCCAGGGTAGCGGCGATGGCGCGCAAGCGGTCCGGGTCGTCGATGGCGAAGAACGGCCCCGTCTTGGCCCGCGACCGTAGCCAAGCGCGCAGTGTCAGTTCGCCGCCGACACCGGCCGGCTCGCCCATGGTGATGGCAAGGGGAAGAGGGAACTGCCCGGAGGCGTCGGCACCCACGTCAGCGCCGTTCGATAAAGGCGTTGCGCCGCAGATCACGCAGGAACTGACGAGCAGCCAAATCCAGACGCGCGTCGATCAGTCGATTGCGCACTTGGGTCCGGAGCATGTCCTTGGCGTTTTCCTGCACGCGTTCGCAGATCATGAACAGGACCAAGCCACCCGGCACCTTGATGACCTCACTCGGCTTCTTGTCCGGCAGGTCTTTGATCGCGTCGCGAACCAACGGCGACAATTGGCTGGTGCGAAGGCGCAGCGTATCGGCGGTCAGGCCACCGGAAACCTGGTTCGGCATGTTGGCCATCTCGTCGCAACTGGTGGCGCGCAACCGCAATCGGTTGGCAAGTTCGCGGTGGGCCTGGGCATCGGCGGAAGAGGCCGTATCGGCGACCGGGATCGTCAATTGCTGCAGGACCACCTGAGGATCGACGGCCGGGCCCGACGCCCCTTGCGAGACGCGCTGTTCGCGCAACCAATAGATGGCATAGCCGGCACTGGTGCGGATAGGCGGCGAAAACTCACCGGTCTTCATACCGGATAGGGTGTTAATGACTTCCGGAGCCAAGCTGCTCATCGAGACCCAGCCAAGATCCCCGCCGACGGCGGCGGTCGGGCTTTGGGAGAATGTCGTGGCCATGGCCTGGAAGGGCGCGCCGCCCTTCAATTCGCCGATGATCCGCTGCGCGACGGCCTGAATTTCGCTGGCTTTCGAGGGTTGCTCGACGGGCAGGAAGATTTCCGAAAGCAGCGCGACGGGCTTACCCTTTTCGGCTTCCATCCGGGCAAGCTCTTCGTCGACCTCTTCATCACTGATCTGGGTCAGGGCGCGGAATCGTTGACGCAGCGAGTCGCCCCATCCCAGGTCAGCCCGGATTTGCTGATACAGGACTTCCTTTGACAGGCCGAGGCCATCCAGCATCTTCTGCATCCCGCCGGGTTCCATGTTGCGGGATTTCTCGTAGCGGCCAACCGCCGTTTCGACATCTTTCTCGGAAATTTTTATGCCCAGGTTTTCCGCTTCCTGTCGCTTCAACTCTTCGTCGATCAGGGTGTCAATTACCTTCGGCGCAAGCTGCTGGGCGGTTTCGCGCGTTGCCGGAAGACCGGACATCGCGAGCACCAGCCGCAAACGGGCGTGAAGGTCGTATTCTGAAATCGGCGTGTTGTTGACGGTGGCGACGATCCCCATGCGCTGCGCTTGCGCCGGGAGGGCGGCGACGAGGGAAATAATCAGCAATGCGGCAAAGCCCCCCGCAAGGCGTTTGGCGGAAGGTTCGATCCGGAAGGATTTGGCGAAAGTCATGATCGGCTTTGATCGCATTTAGAAGGTCAATTGTCCAAGGGTCTTCAGAAGTAGGTTCACGGTAAAGGCATCCGTCGGCTGTAGATCGCGATCTTCGTAGAAGGTGCGCGAGAACCGGGTAATGACGGAAAGGCACTCGTTTTCAAACACCAAGTCCGAGACGAGGGACCGCATTTCGTTTGCGGCCATATCGCGGACGGCTTGGAAATTGACGCGCCATTCCTTGCTTACTTGCGAAGAAATGTTGAAGGACAATTCCTCACGTCCGGTGAACTCACTATTCGCGGGCTCTTCAAAGAAGATATAGCTGGCCGAACCGCGCAGCAACGGCACGCCGGCATTTAGCTGCACTTGGTGGCGCCGCGGCGAAAACCCGTCCTTGGCGAACTGGGTACGATATCCCAGGTCGAAATAGTTCGACGGAAAAACGCGCGCCGATGCGACGATGTCCGACAGGTCGTCTTCCAAACCGCTTCCTTCGGCAAAGGTGTCGTCGGCGCTGAAGCGGTAGGTCTGACCGACCAGAAACGACATGCCGTAGCCTTGCGGGCCGTACAGGCCCCATTTCAGGCCATAGTTCACGCGGGTGCCGCCTTCGACGCGGTCGATCCCGCCGAACCGGTTCACATCGAACAGGTTGGTGTCGTCGAATTCGAATTCCTGGCTGTCCTCGTTGGGGATTTTCGACGAGTTTCCGCCATTGGGGCTGGTGATGATGTTGACGATCGGCTCCAGCGTCTGGCTGGCCTTTCCCAACTGGCTGACCAGCGGGAACCGCCAATCCAGGGCCGCATAGGGATAGAGCCGCCCGGTCGCACCGGTGAAGTCCGAGGTATTCGTGCGGCTCACGTTGTTTACGTGATAGGCGTCGGCCCACAGCCCGGTCGAGAAACTGATCAGGTTCCCGACGGAATCGGAAAATCTGCGGTTCCAAGACGGACGAATGGAAAGACGGCGCGTGTCGTTGCCGCTTTCGTCACGCGAGACGACCAGCAGGCTGGCATCCATGTTGAAACTACCGCCGAAACGGTCAGGTTCGCCGACGTGGTTGTATTCGATCAACGGCAGGACCAAAGGGCTGTCGATCGAGTCGGCGGTGGCGCGCTGGTCCTGGAAGGAATAGGCATTCACAGCCAGATAATTGCGGCCTCGAAAAGCTTCGGCGTATACACGGCTTTCCAGCACGGAGGGGCTGTCGAAGCCGAACCGGCGCAGGTAGGTGTCATCCGTCGCGCGGTTGATATCGAAACCGGCACGCCAGGTTTTATTGAGGTCCCAAAGGCCCTTGGTGAAGATATGGCCGCGGAAATCGCCTTCTGAATCGTTGATGCCGCTGACCTGCGCATCAAGTTCGCCGCTCATGAACCGTTTGCGGTAATCCAAGGTCAGCTGAAGCCCTTCGGATTCCGAATAGGCCGGGGTCGCGGTCAGGTCCGATGAGTCGTCGAACGGGTAGAAGTAGGGCAGGCGCGTCACGAAACCCAGGTCGGATGATCCGCCGAAGCCCGGCGCCAGGAACCCGGCTTTGCGCCGAATGCTTGGGTCAGGGTGAATGAAATACGGCGTGTAGAGAACGGGAATGCCATAGACCTCTAGCCAAGCGTCCCGGTATTCGATGGTCTTGCTGCGTTTGTCATGGATGACGCGGACAGCTTTAATTTGCCAAAGCGGCGGCTTTTCCGGGTCGTCGGCACAGAGATTACAGGGCGAATAAACCCCTTGGCGAAGCTCGGTTACAACAGCGCCGGAACGCTTTGCGCCCTGTGCGGCAAGCCGTGACCTGTCGGCCAGGATGACGCCGATATTCTGGATTAGGCCGTCCTTGAGATCGCCGGTGATGGTCATCTGGTCGGCGAACAGGGTTTCACCCGTCGGTTCCAGGATCGTGATGTTGCCCGATGCCTGAACGATGTCGGTGTTCTGGTTGTAGGTTACTCTGTCGGCCAAAAGCGTCCGATTGCCATGAGTGATTTCGACGTGACCATACGCCGAGACAACACCCTGTTCCTGAGCGAAGCTCATTTCGTCGGCGATAAGATTGACGGGGATATCCGCCTTTCCATCCGGCTCGGGCGTCGGGGGAGCGACCTGCTGAACGACCGGGGCGCCAGTGGGCAGCGGTCCCATCGTTCGTGGCGGCGGCGCTGGCGCCGGGGTGAATATCGGCTGGCTTGCGGGCGGTTGCGTTACGACGCCGGCCGCCGGCACGAACGGGCGGGGCGATGCCTGGAACAATACGCCCAGCGGGCGCTCTGCGGTGGCTTCTGTCGAGGCCTCGGCACCGTCCGGAAAGGACAGGGCGGCCAGCAGAACGGGAGCGACCAAAGCCGGTCGCATCCATTTGCTCGAAATCTTCCGCAAACGGCCCCCCATCGCGATCATCCGTCTTCCAAGTGCAGCAGCATGGCCGCACCCAACATCGTCGCCACCCCCGATGGCGTCCATGCGGCCAACAATACGGGAATACTGTCCGATAGGCCCAAGGCAAAAACGATGTCCGAGAAGAAATAGAGGACGAAACCGGTGAAGACCCCACCCGCGATAACGAACGTCGTGCCGCCCCGTCGGGTCTGGCGCAGGGTAAAGGTAGCGGCAATCAGAACCATGGCGCACATCAGCAGCGGCGCGGACAATAGCGTATGCCAGTACAGCCGGTGGCGGATGGCGGAAAATCCAGCATTTTCGAGCGTCTTGATGAAACCGGGCAAATCCCAGAACGACATGGTTTCCGGCGGCGCGAAGTTGTCCTGTATCCGATTGACGGTCAGTTCCGTCGGCAGCCAGAAGTCTTTTTCGAACCGGGCAGGGGCCTCGGGTTCGAACAGCCAGGCGTCTGTCAGGTGCCAAAAGCCGTCTTCCAGCCGCGCCGACTGTGCGTCGATCCGTTGACGGAAGGTGTCCTTGCCTTCGTACAGGAAGACCAGGACCTCGCGCAGCTCGACGCCGGTCTTTTGCTGGAGGACCCTTTCGGCATGAACCACGCTTTGGCCCTTGCTGTCGGCTTGGCGCAGCCACAGGCCTGAATTTGAGATCGATAGGAAGCTGGCATGGCCTTCGATCCGGGTCGCCTCCAGCCGTTCATATCGGGCCAGCATGGAGGACGACAGCGGATTGATCACCGTGATCTGCAAGACACCCAGCAGGAACGACAGGAACAGCACCGGCAGCATGAACTGCCACGCGGATATGCCGGTCGCCCGGGTCACAACCAGTTCATTCGTGCGAGTCAGGCGCCAGAACGCAGCCATTCCACCGAACAGGATGGCGAAAGGAAACGTCTTTTGCCCCATGAAAGGCAGCTTCAGTAGCGACATCTCGAGCACCATGGCCAAGGTTACTGTTTCGCGCTGAGCCGAGCGTCTTAGCAATTCGATGGAATCGAACAGTAGAATCAGCATCAGGAACAGGAAGAAGATGCCGAAAAAGCTGATCAGGAAATGTCGCCCGATATAGACGGAAAGGATTGTCGATAGCCGCATGATAGCCTCCTCACGCCGCCTTGGGCGCCGTCGCGGGCGCGGCGGAAGGGGGGCGAACCATGATCAGCCACGCCACGGGTATCGGAATCAATGTTGCGACGTAGATCAGCGGAATTAGGTTCAAGTTCTTGGCGATCATGTTCTCAATCGCAAGGATCAAGCCTTGCAGAATGACCATGGACGCGACGGCAACCAGAACGCGCGCCGTTTGGGTGCGGCGACCGAAGTTCCCCGTCAGCAGGCAACACAGACCGATCATCGCATAGGAAAGACAAAGCATGGGCGCAATCAGGCGCCGATGGGCTTCGATAATGAATTTTCCGACATTCTGTGGGCCGATCTGATCCACTTGATTGGGCGTATCGAACAATTCATCGAGGGTTCGTTCGCGGGGTTCACGCCAGCGTTCGCCTTCGGGTCCGCCGATGGCAAGGTTATAGACCCAACGGTCGAAATACAGAATCGACAGCTTGTTGGTGGTCTTGTCCACTTCCTGGCGGTTGCCCTTGAACATTACCACGCGGGGGCCGGTCGGTGTGTCGATCATCGCGCCCCGGTCGGCCATCAGGGTGAAGGGTTTGCTGCGGTCGCGGGTGTCATGCACCAGAATGCCGTGCAATTGTCCGTCCGGAGTGCGGGCCCGGACGTAAACGGTCGTCGTTTTGCCGACGTTGTTGAATTCGCCTTCCTTCAGCAGGACGTGGGACACGCTGTTGCGGATGTCCCATTGCAGGTCGCGGAAGGCGCGATACGATTCCGGCACCAGCTTCAGATGCAGGCTGTATGACAGGACGATCGTAAAGGCCGCCAGGATCAGTGCGGGCTTGGCCAGGGCGAACTGACTGAGCCCCGCCGCCCGCATCACCACGAGCTCGCGATCGGTGATCAGCTTGGCGTAGATGAACACCACTACCGTGAACAAGGCGATCGGCAGAATGACGATCAGGAAGTTCGGCAGCAGAAGGCCGGAAAGGTAGAGGAATGTTCCCGCGCTCAACCCTCGGTTGACGATCATTTCGACAAAACGCAGTGACTGCGTAAGCCAGATGATGCAGGTCAGGCCCGTCGTCACAAGGATCATGCCAACGACTAGTTGGCGCAATACGTACCGCGTCAGCGCGTTCATTCGAATCCCCAGGGAATACGGAACGAAACTGTAGGAAAAAGGTTAATAAATCAAGGAACAAACCCTGATTTTTCACCTTTCGTATCGGCTTTGGAGCAACGCTGGCGCCGGCTTAGAACGCGTCGGGAGAGACGGCGGCCACAGTCGCGCCGCCGAACATGATCGTCGTCCGCAGGCTGGCCGTCTGCGGCAGGTACTGTTCGGCGAAAAACCGCGCCGAAACAATCTTCTGATCCAGGAAGGGATCGCCGTCTCCGGTTGCCTTCTTCTCGGCGGCGCGCATGGCGCCCAGGCCGAGCAGCCAGGCTCCCGATACGATCCCCATCAGGCGCAGGTAATGCGTGGCGCCGGCGGCGACGGCGGCCGGGGCCGTGGGGAAGGTTTCGACCACCCAGTTCGTCGCCGTTTCCAGCGCCGTCGCGGCCTCGGCCAAAGGGGCGGCGAGGTCGCGGATCGGCGCGTCGGCTTTCTCCAGCTCCGCCACCGTGGCGCGGATATCCGCGATCAGCATGGCGGCGGCCTTGCCTTCGTCGCGGGCGACCTTGCGGCCGACCAGATCGTTTGCCTGGATGCCGTTGGTGCCTTCGTAGATACGGGGCACGCGGATGTCGCGCACGTGTTGGGCGGCGCCGGTTTCCTCGATATAGCCCATGCCGCCGTGGACCTGGACGCCGATGTCGGCCACTTCGAAGGCCGTGTCGGTGGAATAAGCCTTGGCGATCGGGGTCATCAGGTCGATGAACGCCTGCGCCCGGGCGCGGGCATCGGCATCGGCGTGATGCTTCGCCGTGTCAGAGGCTGCGGCAACGCGATAGGCGATGGCGCGGATGGCCTCGGTCTGGCTGCGCATCGCCAGCAACATGCGGCGCACGTCGGGGTGGTGGATGATGGTCACCGGGTCGGGCCCGCCGTCCAGGGCGCGGCTCTGGACCCGTTCCTTGGCGAAATCGCGGGCCTGCTGGTAGGCGCGCTCGGCGATGCCGACGCCCTCCATGCCGACGGCCAGCCGCGCCGCGTTCATCATGATGAACATGTATTCGATGCCGCGGTTTTCCTCGCCGATCAGGAAGGCCTTGGCCCCGCTGTCGTCGCCGAACGACATCACGGCGGTCGGGCTGGCGTGCATGCCCATCTTGTGTTCCAGCGAGACGCAGCGCAGGTCGTTGCGTTCACCCGGGTTGCCGTTTTCGTCGGGCAGGAACTTGGGCACCACGAACAGGGACAGGCCCTTGATGCCGTCGGGGCCGTTGGGCGAGCGGGCGAGAACCATATGGATGATGTTCTCGGCCATGTCGTGCTCGCCATGGCTGATGAAGATCTTCTGCCCCCGGACCAGATAGTGATCGCCGGATTTCTCGGCCTTGGTGCGAATGCGGGCCAGGTCCGATCCCGCCTGCGGCTCGGTCAGGTTCATGGTCCCGGTCCATTGGCCGGTGACCAGCTTTTCCAGGTATTGGGCGTTGATCTCGTCCGAGCCGTGGGACAGCAGCAGCTCGATCGCGCTTTGCGTCAGCATGGGGCAGAGCGCGAACGACAGGTTGGCCGCGTGCCAAATTTCCGAAACGGCCGTCGCCACGGTCATCGGCAGATTTTGTCCGCCCCATTCCTCCGGCGCCCAGATGCCGTTCCAGCCGGCCTCGGCGAATTGCTGATAGGCCTCGGGGAAACCTTTCGGCGTGCGCACGATGCCGTTCTCCAGCGCGCAGCCTTCCTGGTCGCCGGTATGGTTCAGCGGGGCCAGAACGTCGCTGCCGAATTTGCCGGCTTCTTCCAAAATCGCCTCGACCAGATCGGGCGTCGCCTCGCCGAATCCGGGCAGGGCGTTGATGTCCTCCATACCGGCGATTTCGGTCAGGGTGAAACGCATATCGTCGAGGGGCGCGCGAAACTCGGCCATGGCAAAACTCCTATGTTTCCCCTGGTTTTAGGCAAGGATTCAGGCGCTGACAACGGTGCCGTTACGTCAAGTCGGGGGTTGCCGTGGCGTCACCTTTAGCGCCATGTAATATGGCTCAAGATATGAACACAGGAGACGTCCCGCCATGCCCGCCTATGACTTGATGATTACCGGTGCCTCCGTCATCGACGGAACCGGTGGTCCCGCCCGGAACGTCGATGTCGCCGTGACCGGCGACCGCATCGCCGCCGTGGGCGACTTGGTGAAAACCGGGGCTACGGCGAAACAGGTCGTCGATGGCGCCGGGCTGGCCCTGGCCCCCGGGTTCATCGACGTCCATACCCATGACGACCGCTTGGTCCTGACCCAGCCCAGCGTTGCGCCCAAGACCAGCCAGGGCGTGACCACGGTGGTCACCGGCAACTGCGGCGTGTCGCTGGCGCCGTTCGTACCGGGCACCCGCGCGGGTGAAGCCGACCCGCCAGGGCCGATGGCGCTGCTCGGCAGCTGGGACGATTATCGCTTTCCGACCCTGGCAGATTATTACGAGGAACTGGAGAGCAGCCCGCCCGCGATCAACGTGGCGGCGCTGGTCGGGCATTCGACCCTGCGGGCCGGGGTGATGCTGGACGGGTTCGAGCGCCCCGCGACCACGGCCGAGATCGACGCCATGGCGCGGGTCTTGGAACAAAGCCTGAAGGACGGTGCCGTCGGCCTGTCGACCGGGCTGGCCTATCCGACGGCGATCCATGCCCCGACCGACGAGATTGTCGAACTGGCGGCCTGCCTCAAGGACTTCGGCGCGCTTTACACCACCCATATGCGCAACGAAGGCCATGACCTGATCGAGTCCGTGGACGAAACCATCGATATCGCCAAGCGGTCGGGCGCGGCGACGGTGATCTCGCACCATAAATGCGTCGGGCGTCAGAACTGGGGTAAGAGCAAGCAAAGCCTGGCTCGGATCAAGGAAGCCCAGGCGACCATGAAGTTCGATTTCGATCTTTACCCCTACACCGCGACCTCGACCATTCTGTTGAAAGATTTCCTGGGCACATCCGAGAAAACGGTGCTGACCTCGTCCGCGACCCATCCGGAGCTGGTCGGGCGTGAGTTCTTCAGTATCGTCGACGAATGGGGCTGTTCGGTGGACGAGGCCATCGCGCGCCTGTCGCCGGCGGGGGCGATCTATTTCCGCATGGATGAAGATGAAGTCCGCCGGATCATGGCCTTCCCCGGCGCGATGATCGCGTCCGACGGATTGCCGATCGACGAAGGGCGGCCCCATCCGCGCCTGTGGGGGACGTTCCCCCGCGTCCTGGGCCACTATTGCCGGGACGAAGGTGTGTTGACCTTGGAAGAAGCCGTCCACCGCATGTCCGGAAAACCGGCCCAGGTATTCGGTCTGGCCGATCGGGGCGAAATTCGTGAAGGGGCCTATGCCGACCTCGTGTTGTTCAATCCGAAAACGGTGATCGACCGCGCGACGTTCGATGCCCCGGAAACGCCCGCGGGCGGGATTGAACAGGTCTTCGTCAACGGTCAATTAGTGTGGAGCGAGATGGCCTGGACCGGCGCCCGACCGGGCAGACGGGTTGGCCGTGCTGCCGCCTGATTTCCTTATTTATTGCATGAAAAAACCCCGTAAACCTTCTGTGTTCACGGGGTTTTCTCTGGATCGCAGACGGGATCAGGTTACGTCGGGGGGGATGACGAACCTGCGTCTTGCAGGGAGATCAGATAGTCCATGGTCGCGGTGCGCAGGGATTGAAAACCCGCGACCGTTTCGTCTTCGCTGAGAAGTCCGTCGCCGTCCTGATCGAACGACTGGAACAGGGTTGCGATCGGATCGCTGGGCTCGGTCGACGAGGTTTCATCGCTGTCGTCCGAAGTTCCGAACAGGGCGTCCATCAGAATGGACAGGGGATCGTCCTCGTCGTCCTCACTGATGCCGGCCATACCGCCGCCGCCCGGCGGAGGACCCGGAGGCGGACCGTCCGGACCCTTGGCGGCCAAGCCGCTGGTGAATTCGTCTTCGGTCAATAGACCGTCACCATCGGTGTCCAATTGGGCGAACAGCTCTTCCTGATTGTCGGGGGCGTCTTCGGGGGCGCCGGCCGCGAATTCTTCAAGCGTGAGTGCGCCGTCACCGTCTTGATCGACGGATTGGAACATCTCGGCCAAGTGCTGCAGCATATCGCCGGCGAGGCCGCTCGGCGGCGGTGGCGGGCGATGATTGCCGGATGAGAATTCCTCTTCGGACAGAGAGCCGTCACCGTTGGTGTCCATCGACGAGAACAGCTCTTCGAGATTCCCAGGCGCGTCGTCCGGAGCACCGGCGACGAATTCGTCCAGGGTAAGCTGTCCGTCCCCGTCGGTGTCGGTCTTGGCGTATCTGTCCTTGAGAGCCTGCATAAGGCCGGTTTGAGCACCGGCGTAGCTATCGATTGCAGAAACCATTTTTCCAACTTCCTACTCGTACAGGGTTCCGTACGCAGTTTTCCCGGCCTGCGAACCTCAGGGAGCCGATTTCATGTCGTCCGGCTTTCCCTATTAAACGGCTGGGGGCGGGGTTCCTGTCGCGGGAAGTTGGATTTTTTTAAAGCCGGGGCGGGGGCGGACCTCCGGGAGGCCCCCCAGGCGGACCAGGCGGCAGGGCGCGGCGGAAGAAATCGATGCGCTGCTGACGGTCGGGGATCGCCAAGGCGATGTCCCGCATCATGTTTCCCAGGGCGGCGCTGATCCGCGTATGGCGTTGGGCCATGCGGGCGAATATTTCGTCCAGATGCGCGGCGTCGATCTGCGCCGCGGTCAGGGCATTTTCAACCTCTCTGAACGAGCCCATACCGTCGCGCATGTTGGCGTCGATTTCCGGTTCACGTTGATCGATGATCGCCCGCACCTTGTCGCGCACCGCCGGGGGAAGCCGATCAGCCGCATCGTACATATGGCGCCCCGGCGACGGCGGCGGCGGGTGGTGAAAGAACGGTCCGGACAGAATGACCCCCGCCGCGAACCCGTTGGCGATCAGCGACAGGACGAACCCGATCTGGATCAGGCGGTTCAATTTGGTCGAATTCGCGAACGGCTTAGTCATGACGGTGGTTTCCCGCAGGATTCAGGGCGTAGCTGGGCCCCAGGGAAAGCAAATTGTATTCCGAATGCTGATGAACGGCCCGGGTCATTTTCGCACCCGAAGTAAAGCCCAGCCCGAGGACCAGCGCCAACACCGACAACAACAGGGCGGGGCGGCGCAGGAACAGGATCAACACCGGCGCGGCCGCCGGCGGCATGGCGGCCGAAATCTCGGCGATCCGCTGCATCGTCCGCGCCCGCAGCCCGTCGGATGGTGTTGGCCAGGAAACGGTATTCAGCCCGTTGTCGATCCGGCAAGCCTCCGAATATTCCGGCAGGGCGCGGACGGCGGCTTGCTGGTCGTCGGACAGATGTTCCGGCCAGCGCCGGAAATCTCCTCCGTAAAGGGCCAGCTGTTCTTTCCAGCGCCTTTCATTCGGTTCCATCGAAATACCCTTTCAGTTCGTCGTCTTCTGTCAGTCTTTCGCGAAGGGTTCTCCGCGCGCGGGCGAGCAGGGAGTCGAATGCCGGGCCTTTCAGGCCCACGACCTTTGCTGCTTCGGTGTTCTGAAGTTCCATGAAATAGACCAGCATGATGGCTTCCCGTTGCCGGTCGGGCAGGGCGAACAGCGCATCGCGAACCGACGCCTGTTTGCGTTTCCGGTCAATCGACTGTTCCGAATGGAGGAACGCGGTCGGGGCGGTTTCGACAACGGACTGAAGGTGCATGTTCTTATGCTTTTCCAAGTCGTTGTTACGTTTACGAATCTGGTCCAGACACAGGTTTCGGGCAACCGTCAGAAGCCAAGTCTTGATGGTTGCTTCGGGCCGCCAAGTCGGTGCGTTCTGCCACAGCCGCACGAATGTCTCTTGGGTCACGTCCTCGGCGATCTGGTGATCGGTGACCAGGGAATAGGACAGCTTGAACACGTCGCCGACGCGGCGGTCGAACAGCGCCTGGAACGCCGGTTGGTCCCGCTCCGCGATCCGTCCAACCAGGGCATTATCGTCTAGGTCGTCCGGAAAGGTCATCGGGCGGCGCGGGGTCCGTTTCGGTCAGAACAAGGCGTCAATCGATCAATATAACGTTCGAGCAGCGCGTTCCTGTCGCGTGATCCGAAATTTTCGATGTTTTTTGTGGGGGACGGCGGCGTTCAGGCCGCCGCCGCCGAGATGTCTTCGGTGGCAATCCGCTCGTTGCGGTCTTCGTCCCGGTCCTTGGCCTTGCCCCACAGGTATTCGTGGATGGAGTAGGCGACCGTTTGAACCATCGGTTCGATGATCCCGACGCCCAAGGCGATGTGCCAGTCGCGGGTCAGCGCGAAGGCGACCGCCACGGCCACCGTCAGGTGCATCATGGAGTAGGTCCCCGTTTTGATCAGTTTGCGCGACATGGCTGGCTCCTTTCTCGCTCCAGGACGGTCTGTTTTTGTCGTCCTTGGATGAGATGAATATACCGCTATTGCGAATTATTCGCAATTAAAACAAACATGAATTATTCCGATCCGGGTGATTGGCAAAAGCGTTTAATCCCGACGAGGCCCTAAACGAAAAAAGGCGGGGATCACCCCCCGCCTTTTCCGTAACCATTTGTTTAGAAGGCTTATTTTCCGAACAGGCCTTTGATCGACTCGCCCGCACCTTCCAGGGCTTTACCGGCCCCTTCGGTCACGCCCTTGGCCGCGTCGCCGGCACCTTCCGTGGCGCCCTTAACGGCGTCGGTCGCGCCCTTAACGGCGCCTTCCATCATCTTAGCAGCATTGCCGATCAGCTTTTCCGGGTTAATGGACATCACGCCCGCGGTCAGCTTGTCGATGACGGCCTTGGCGATGTCGGCGGGGCTGGAGCCGCCGGAATCCTTACCGATGTCCGTCAGGGTGATGTTCGGCAGCGAAGCTTCCAGGGGATTGTCACCCAGAACGCCGGCCTTCAACTTAACCTTGCCGCCGGTGATGGTCAGGCGCTCGATGATCAGCTTCTGCTCTTCGCCGCCGCTTTCTTCCTTCTTGGCTTCGCCGCCGGAGCCCGCGAACTTCTTGGCATAGGCATCGACATTGGCCTTGATGGCGTCGACGTTGGACGTGCTGTCGCCCTTTTCATAGGTCACGATCGGGCCCGTGATGGCGATCGATTTGATGACCACCGGGTTTTGGCCGACCGTTTCCTTGTCGATCTGCAGGGAAATCTCGCCCAGCTCGAATGCGCTCGGGGTTTTGAAACCTTTGGGGTTGCCGACGATCAGGCCCTTCATGGCCCCGGTGCCTTGGAACAGGTCGAGGTCGACCTTGTTCAGCATCACTTCGGCCTGGGTGGCGTCGCTACCGATGCTTTCCACGGCGGTTTTGATGATGTCCCCGGCGAACATGAACAGATAGATGCCGACGCCGACGATCACGATGATGACCGCGCCAAGGGCGATGACGATTTTCTTCATAACGAGACTTCCTTTGACAATACCAAGGTGGAAACGCACCCGCTGAAGCCGCATTGGAATAATCCGATGCGGCGGTGTGTATTCTAGGCGCAAGCGAGGCGGACGGTCCAAATATTAGGAGACCGTCAGAAGGGAAACATACCCCGTTGATATTCCGTTTCCGTGACGCAAGTCACAGGTGATTGAATAAAAACGAAAATTCGGCTTACACCGATCAGGTCAGCGCGCCGCGCGCGGTCACCGGCCACAGGGCTTCGACCCGGCCGTTACGAACCCCGACATACCAGTCGTAAAGGTTGACCGTCGGATCGCAATGCCCGGGGATCAATTTGACTTTGTCCCCCAGTTTCAGGGCCTGGCGGGCCTGGCTCAAATCCAGGCGTCCATGTTCGTCGGACGGTTTGGAATAGGTGACCTCTTCCAAATCCTGCACGACGGGAAAGCCTTGATCGTTGCCCAGGGCCTTGTGCCCGGCGTCGACCACGCAGAAATCCTCGCGCGTCTTGGACATCACGGTGGCCAGGACGAACAGGGAATTTTCAAAGGTCGTGAACGGTTTGCCGTCTGCCATGCGGTTCTGGCCGTAATCGACATCCATGAACACATAGGACCCGCATTGCAGTTCGTTCCAGACTTTGGCGGCGGTATGGAATTCGTAGGTCCCGGTTCCGGCCCCGCCCACGGTCTCGCATTCGATCCCAGCTTCGGACAGCAGGTCGACGGTCTTGCGGGTCATCGCCTGGGCGGCATTGATCGCCATTTTCCGTTCGGCGAAATCACGGATGTGTTGGGCGGCCCCCTGATAGGCCTGCAACCCGGCGAAGCGCAGGTTGCGTGCCCGGTCGATTTCCTTGGCCAGGGCCACGGCGTCTTCGCCCGGGTCGATGCCGCAGCGACCCGCGCCGACGTCGATCTCGACCAATACGTCCATGACCACGCCGACTTGCCCCGCGGCGGCGTTAAGGTCCGCGACGTTGCCGGCGTCGTCGGCGCAAACCGCGATCTTGGCATGGCGGGCCAGGGCCGACAGGCGGTTCAGCTTATGACGCCCGACCACTTCATTGGCGATAAGCACGTTGTTGACCCCGGCCTGGACCAGGGCCTCGGCCTCGGAAACTTTTTGGCAGCAAACGCCGACCGCACCCTTTTCCATCTGCAGGCGCGAGATATGTGCCGATTTGTGCGTCTTCGAATGGGGGCGCAGGCGTACGCCCGCGTCTTTGGCGAAGGTTGCCATTTTCTCCAAATTGCGTTCGAAGGCGTCCAGATCGATCAACAGCGCCGGGGTATCCACGTCCTCGGCGGCATCGCCGATACGCGCGGGGGCGGTTTGGGGCATGAAATTCTCCTCCTTGGTCGGAACGCGGTGCGTTCGGATCGAATTTGATACCGCCGGACGGGCCGCCGGGCAACGCCCCAATTGATTCGGTACAAGTTAGACCAACCCGAGCGCTCCGAGCGCCGCCCCGGCGGCGACCAGGGCGGGAATCGGCACCCGTCCGGTCATCAGCAAGGCCAGTGCGCCGACGGCCACCGCGGTTGCGGCCCAATCGACGCCGCCGTCCTGCGGTAGCAGCACGGCTTCGCCCAGGAAAACGGCCAGGTTGAAGATCACGCCGACGACGGCGGTCGTGATGCCGGACAGGGCCCGCCGGGCATGTTCGTTGGATTGCAAGGCATCGACATAAGGTGCGCCCGCGATGATGAACAGGAACGATGGCAGGAAGGTCACATAGGTTGTTAGCGCCGCCGCCAGCAGACCCGCCGCGACTTGCGGAAGGCCCGCCGCTTCGGCGGCGTTCCATCCGGCGAAAAAGCCGACATAGGTATTCACCAGAACCAGGGGGCCGGGCGTCGTTTCGGCCAGGGCCAAGCCGTTCAGCATGTCGCCGGGCGCGATCCAGCCATGGGTGTTGACCGCCGCGTCGGTGATGTACGGCAACACGGCATATGCCCCGCCGAAGGTGACCAAGGCCGCCGTGGTGAACAGCTTGGCCAGGGCCAGGAACGGCGCCGGTCCGGCCAAGGCGACCAGCCCTGCGACTGGCAGCGCCAGCACGACCAGGAACACCGCCGTCAGCCGTGCCACGCGCATCCAAGGGTTTCCCTTGGCGCGATGCGTATGTTGGGCGGGCGTCGCCGCCGCGCCGTGCCCATGTCCGCCGCCGTGGCCCAAGGCAGGGATCATCGCGCCGAGCAGACCCGCCGCCAGGATGATCAGGGGAAACGGCACATGCCCGAAATGAAGGGCCGCGAAGGCCCCCGCGGCAAGGCATAGGGCGGGCAGGGAGTTGCAGGTCTTCTTGCCGATCCGCCAGACCGCGAACACGATGATCCCGATCACCGCCGGTTTGATGCCGCTGAAGATTTTGACCACCCAGGCATTGTCGCCATGGGCGGCGGCGATCCACGCCAAGGCCATCATCACGATCGCACCGGGCAGAAAGAACAGGGTGCCCGCCGTGATGGCGCCCCAGACCCCATGCAGCCGCCAGCCGATATAGGCCGCCAGTTGCTGCGCCTCGGGCCCCGGCAGCAGCATGGAATAGTTCAAGCCGCGCAGGAATGCCTGTTGGTCGATCCAGCCTTTGCGGTCGACGCAGTCGGTCTGCATGATCGAGATCTGACCCGCCGGGCCGCCGAACGAGATGAAGCCCAGATGCAGCCAATAGCGCGCGGCTTCGGCAAAGCGTACGGGGTTCGGGTGATCGGTGGCGGGGGTGGTCGGCGTTGCGGTTTCAGCGTCCATGACAATCCCTTTCGTCAAGCTGCGGCCTGGAACCGATTGGTACCGGGTCGGCCTGCGTCAGGGCAGAGCTTGGACGGGAAATCCGTCTGATGGTTCCGGGCGTCTGCCGTCTGCCCGGAGGAGATTGGAAACCGTATCGCGGCGCGCGGTCGGCGCGCTAGATTTATTTCGTCACCTTCGGCGGTTGCGGACGGGTGAAGACCCAGGTCTTGTCGTCGCTCTGCTCCGGTTGGAACCGATACCCGCCGTCTGTGAACTTTTTAAGTCCATCGGCCGTTTCGATGCGGTTGACGATCATATAGCGGGCCATCATGCCGCGCGCCTGTTTAGCGAACAGGCCGAGCACCCGGGCTTGACCCTGGTTCACTTCCTTGAAGACCGGGGTGATGACGCGGGCCTTCAAGGCTTTCGGGTTGATCGCCTTGAAGTATTCGTTCGACGCCAGATTGACGATCGTCTGGTCCTTGTGGCCTTCGACGGCCTTGTCCACGGCCTTGGCCAATTCGTCGTTCCAGAACGCATACAGGTTCTCGCCGCCCGGGTTAGCGAACTTCAAACCCATTTCCAGGCGGTAAGGCTGGATCAGGTCGAGCGGGCGCAGCATGCCGTACAGCCCGGACAGAATCCGCAGATGGTCTTGAGCGTATTCCAAGTCGTCCTCTGACATCTCCCGCGCCTTCAGGCCGACATAGGTGTCGCCGTTGAAGACCATCGCCGCCTGCTTGGCGTTGTTCAGGTCGAACGGTGGTTTGAAATCCTTGAAGCGCTGAAAATTCTGCTCGGCCAGGGCTTCGCTGATGCCCATCAGGTTGCGCAGGTCCTGGCGCGACAGCTTGCGCGCGGTCTCGACCAGCTTCTTCGACTGGGGCAGGAAATCGGGCTGCGTATGGCTTTGCAGCGTCGGTTCGGATTCGAAGTCCAGTTTCTTGGCGGGGGAGATCAGGGCCAGCATCTCGGGGTGCCTTTGCTCTGTGGAACGTCTCGGGCGGATGCCTTGGCAAAGACCAAGGCCGATGACATATAGGAACTATCCGCCGTATCGTAAACGGCGAAGCACGAAACAAAAAGAGGAGGGGTCATGCTGACCTTCTGGGGGCTCAAAACCTGCGACACCTGCAAGAAAGCGCAAAAGTGGCTGGCCGACGAAGGCATCTCTTTCGAGGTCAAAGACGTGCGCGCCGATGGCGTGCCGTCGGATGAACTGGCGCGTTGGCTGGGGGCCGTCGGTTGGGAAACCCTGGTCAACAAGTCCTCGACTACCTGGCGCGGCTTGGATGACGCCGACAAGCAGGATTTGACCGACGCCAAGGCGCAGGCCCTGTTGGAAGCGCATCCGACCCTGATCAAACGTCCGGTATTCGTAACTGGCGGCGACGTGATCGTCGGCTTTCGCGACGCCCAGAAACAGGCGCTGAAGGCCTGAGGCCGGGAAGGGCGGGGCAATGTCCATATTGGATCGGCTGGCCCCGTCAGAGAGCCTGAGCGAGGCCGAGGTCGAAACCGGCCTGAAGTGGATGGTTCGCGATGGTCTGTGTTCGCAGACCATGGAAACGATCGCCCTGGGGCCGATCCTGGTCGCCTACGCGCTGTATTTCGACGCTTCGAACTTGGCGATCGGCATGCTGGCGGCGCTACCCAATCTGGCGCAACTGGCCTTGCTCCCCGCCGTGCAGACAGTCGAAAAGGTCCGCCGTCGCCGCTTGCTGGCGGTCGTGTTCGGGCTGCTCAGCCGTCCGATGCTGTTGGTCATGGCGGCGGCGGTATTGATTCCATCCAAGGAAGTCGGCTTGGCGGTGCTCCTGGTTGCCTTGACCTTCCGTTATGCCTTCGGCGCCTTCGTCGGCTGCGCATGGAATTCCTGGGTTCGCGATCTGGTCCCCGAGGGACGCATGGGCGCGGTGTTCGCCCATCGGCTGATGTGGATGACCGGGATCGGCATGGCAGTCAGCCTTCTGGCCGGTATGTTCGTCGACGAATGGCATGTCTGGATGCCCGGGGCCGAAGCCCAGGGGTATGCGGTGCTGTTGCTCATCGCCTTTGTCGCGGGGGCAGGGGGCGTGTTCTGCATCATGCGAATGCCGGAGCCGGCGATGCCGCCGGTCGAACGGCACCTGCCGCTGGTCGAGCGCCTGTCCCAGCCGTTCAAGGATGCGAATTTCCGCAATCTGGTGATCTTCCTGGGCAGTTGGAATTTCGCCATCAATCTGGCCGCGCCGTTTTTCACGGTCTATCTGTACAAGCGCCTGGGCCTGAGCGTGACCATGGTCACGGTGCTGCTGATCGTCAGTCAGGCGGCGAACATCGTGGTGCTCAAGACCTGGGGGCGGATCGCCGACAACTTCTCCAACAAGGGGGTGTTGAACGTGGCGGCGCCGCTGTTTGTGCTCTCCATCTTCTTGTGGACGTTCACGACCCTGCCGGAGAAGCACGCCCTGACCGTGCCCTTGCTGGTCGTGATCCATATTCTGACCGGGGTATCGACCGCCGGGGTGACCCTGGCTTCGGGCAATATCGGGTTGAAGCTGGCGCCGCGCGGTGAGGCGGCGGGGTATCTTTCCGTGGCCGCCCTGGTCACCGCCGTCTGCGCGGGCGTCGCGCCGATCTTCGGCGGCCTGTTCGCCGATTGGTTCGCGGACCGGGAATTGACCCTGATCCTGCGTTGGACCGAGCCGGAAACCCGTCATGCCTTCCAGGCCATCAACCTGCGCCATTGGGATTTCTTCTTCGGGCTGGCGGCGGTGCTGGGCCTGTTGGCGTTGAACCGGCTGCGCCAGGTGCGCGAAGTGGGTGAGGTCGAGGAAGATATCGTTCTCGAAGAACTGATGGCCACGGCGCGCCAGGGCATGCGGAACCTGACCTCGGTCGCTGGGCTGCGCGCCGCCGCGACCTATCCTGTCGAAATGCTGTTCCGTCGTACGCGCCTGCGTCGCCGCCGGCATCGCCGCCGGCATCCCGCCAAACCCTCTGACGGATAACCACCACCAAATGATTCAAGATCCCGTGTTCTATGCGCTGGCTATACCGGCGGTGCTAATTGCCGGACTGTCCAAGGGCGGGTTCGGTTCGGGCCTGGCCCTGGTCGCCGTGCCGATGATGTCGTTGGTCATTCCTGTGCCGATGGCAGCGGCGATCATGCTGCCGGTGCTGATCTCGATCGACTTCATCACGGTCTGGGTCTATCGCCGCGATTGGAGCCGGGCGGACTTGAAGGTCATGCTACCCGGTGCGGTGGTCGGCACGTTGGTCGGCTGGGCCGGGTTCCAATTCATGACCGAAGACGGGACGCGCCTGATGGTCGGCGTCATCGCCATTGTGTTCACGCTGGACCATTGGCTGCCGCTGCGGCCCAAACCGGACGGCGCCCGCCCGCCCGGCTGGCGCGGCGCGTTCTGGGGCGCGGTCGGCGGGTTCACCAGCTTCTTCGCCCATGCAGGCTCGCCCCCGGTGCAGGTCTACATGCTGCCGCGCGGCCTGTCTAAGCGCGCCTACGTCGGCTCGTTCGCCGTGTTTTTCTGGGCGGTCAATTTGATGAAGCTTCCGGCCTATTGGGAACTGGGGCAGTTCACGTCAGAAGTCCTGCTGACGGCGCTGGTCCTGGTGCCCTTGGTGCCGATCGGCATTCGCCTGGGCCTTTGGGCACAGAACCGCCTGTCG
>CAXGUG010000013.1:0-57006 GCA_964012715.1 uncultured Rhodospirillaceae bacterium
TGCTCGGCATCACCGCCGGTGAAGAACACGGCGGGGCGGCCATGGGCTACCTCGCCCATTGCGTGGCGATGGAGGAAATCTCCCGCGCCTCGGCCTCGGTCGCGCTGTCCTACGGCGCGCATTCAAACCTTTGCGTCAACCAGATCAACCGCAACGGCACGGACGACCAAAAGGCCCGCTTCCTGCCCAAGCTGATTTCCGGCGACCATCTGGGCGCGCTGGCCATGAGCGAGCCGGGGGCCGGGTCCGACGTGGTTTCGATGAAGCTGCGGGCCGAGCGGCGCAACGACCGCTATGTCCTGAACGGCAATAAGATGTGGATCACCAACGGCCCGACCGCCGATGTGCTGGTCGTCTACGCCAAGACCCAGCCCGAGGCCGGATCGAAAGGCATCACCGCCTTTCTGATCGAAAAGGACATGGCCGGGTTCTCGACCGCGCAGAAGCTGGACAAGCTGGGCATGCGCGGCTCGGACACGGGCGAGTTGGTGTTCAACAATTGCGAAGTCCCGATGGAAAACGTCTTGGGCCAGGTCGACGGCGGCGTCCGCGTGCTGATGTCGGGGCTGGATTATGAACGCTTGGTCCTGGCCGCCGGGCCGGTCGGTATCATGCAGGCCTGCCTCGACGTCGTGATGCCCTACGTTCACGAACGCGAACAGTTCGGCCAGCCGATCGGCGAGTTCCAGTTGATGCAGGGCAAGCTGGCCGACATGTATACGGACATGAACGCCTGCCGCGCCTATGTCTATGCCGTGGCCCAGGCCGCCGACCAGGGCCGGACCACCCGCAAGGACGCCGCCGGATGCATCCTCTACGCCGCCGAAAAAGCGACCCAGGTCGCATTGCAGGCGGTACAGACCCTGGGCGGCATGGGATACATCAACGAAAGCCCCACGGGCCGCCTGCTGCGCGACGCCAAGCTGTACGAGATCGGCGCCGGGACCTCGGAAATCCGCCGCATGCTGATCGGCCGTGAACTGTTTCAGGAGACGGCATGATGCCGAAGTTCGAATCCCGTATCGCCACCGACACCCCCGCCTTCAAAAAGAACAAGGCGCGGATGGACGAGCTGATCGACACCCTGTCCGGCCATCGCGCCAGCGTCGAAAAAGGCGGCAACGACAAGGCCCGCGAACGCCACCTGTCGCGCGGCAAGCTGCTGCCCCGCGACCGGGTCAAGGGCCTGTTGGACCCGGACAGCCCGTTCCTCGAGGTCGGCCAACTGGCCGCCTGGAACATGTACGGCGGCGAGGTTCCGGGGGCGGGCATGATCGCCGGGATCGGCAAGGTTTCGGGCACCGACTGCATGGTCGTCTGCAACGACGCCACGGTGAAGGGCGGGACCTATTACCCGATGACCGTGAAGAAGCACCTGCGGGCCCAGGAAATCGCCATGGAGAACGGCCTGCCCTGCGTCTACCTGGTGGACTCGGGCGGCGCCAACCTGCCCAATCAGGATCAGGTCTTTCCCGACCGCGACCATTTCGGGCGCATCTTCTTCAACCAGGCCAACATGTCGGCGGCCAACATCCCGCAGATCGCCGTGGTCATGGGGTCGTGCACGGCGGGCGGGGCCTACGTTCCGGCGATGTGCGACGAAAGCGTGATCGTCAAAAACCAGGGCACGATCTTCCTGGGCGGCCCGCCTTTGGTAAAGGCCGCGACGGGCGAGGAAGTCACCGCCGAGGACCTGGGCGGGGCCGACGTGCATTGCCGCAAATCGGGCGTCGCCGACCATTACGCCGAAAACGACATCCACGCCCTGGACATCGCCCGCGCCGCGATCTCGCACCTTAACCGCACCGACCGGGTGGCCGACCGTCTGGCCCTGCGCAATCCGGTCGACCCGGCCTACGACCCCGAGGAAATCAACGGTATCATCCCCGCCGACCCGCGCATGCCCTATGACGTGCGCGAGGTCATCGCACGGATCGTCGACGGCTCGCGGTTCGACGAATTCAAACGGCTGTACGGCGAAACCATCGTCTGCGTGTTCGCCCATATCGACGGCATCCCCGTCGGCATCGTCGCCAACAACGGCATCCTGTTTTCGGCCTCGGCCCTGAAGGCGACCCATTTCATCGAGCTCTGCAATCAGCGGGGCATTCCGCTGATCTTCCTGCAGAACATCGCGGGCTTCATTGTCGGCCGCCAGTTCGAAGCCGACGGCATCACCAAGGACGGGGCCAAGATGGTCACCGCCGTGGCCACCGCCCGCGTGCCAAAGATCACCCTGTTCATCGGCGCGTCTTACGGCGGCGGCAATTACGGCATGTGCGGGCGGGCCTATTCGCCCCGCTTCTTGTGGACCTGGCCCAATTCTCGGATCGCGGTGATGGGCGGCGAGCAGGCGGCGGGCGTGCTGGCCACGGTCAAACGCGACGGCATCGAACGATCCGGCGGCGACTGGTCCAAGGAAGAAGAACAGGCCTTCAAACAGCCGATCATCGACCAGTTCACCGAACAGGCCGACCCGATGTACGCCACGGCGCGGATGTGGGACGACGGCATCGTCACGCCCAAGGAAACGCGCGGCGTGCTGGCGCAGTCCCTGCGCATCGCCATCAACCAACCGACGCCGCCCGGCGGCTTCGGCGTGTTCCGGATGTAATCGGGCCGGCTCTTTAGGATCCGGCTTTCCAGGCGCTAGCTGGTCTGCTTGGAATGCGAACAGCCCTGATAGTCGTTGACTTCGCCCGCGGGGGTGGAGCTTTCCACTTCACCCGTCGATGACGACGGCTTCGCATTGTCGGCCCAGGATGCGGTCGAAAATCCAAGTACCAGGGCAAGGGCGATCAGAATACGCATGACCACGTCACTCCTTCAGGTTTATCTAATGAAAAGCCTACGTGTGGAGGACCCAAACGGCAAGGAAGATGTGGGACTCCACACCCGCCGCGAACGGTGGCGACACGGGGCGGGCAAACGTTTTTCAAGCGCGCTGGGGATGGCTGTTTTTGACCCATTTCAGACTATTGGAACGTTGCTCGCCCCCCATTCGATAAGGCCGTGCTTGTCACGGCCATCTGCCTTTACCCAAGGCGATCGTATAAAGTTAAGTACGGTGTCCCCGGAATTCAGGGGTGGTCGTGATCGGCGAGTCGGACAAAGGGTACCGCACAGATGAACATCATGATGGCCTTCAAATGTGATGGCTGCGGCGCCGTTACAAATTGCCGGATCGGCATGTCGAACCGACCCGAGCAGCCCCTACGTTTCTGCTGTCCTGGCTGTGGGCAGCCGATCGACATCATTTTCGGCGGGAAGCACGTAGGGGTAACCGGTGCTGTCGAAATTGAGGCCGTTGGACCGTTTGACGAGGGGGCAAATTTCGTCGATCTGCACCTGGATTTTCCGGTGTCCTTCGGGAAATACGTCATGGGTGACACACCCTTTATGCGGGCTGTCGGTCGCATCGGGGCTGAGAATATCCATATCCATAACGCGCGCTTGCAGCAGCTGGATGCGACCTATCAGGATTTTGGCTTCTTCGAGACCCTGCTGAAATTCTACATCCGAGAAAAATGGGCACCTTTCCAGAATGCTGCCGAAAAGCGTTTCGATACCAAGGTGGCTTCGAACAGGATGCAGGACAGGAATGCAGCCCTTTACGAAGTCATCGCAAAGGTGATGTGGCCTTTTGCTCGGGCTGGCCAGGGCATGGATGATATCCAGCAGTTCATGCAGATCGAAATGGATCTAGCCAAAGCCGATCAGACTGCTTTCGACGCCTTCATCGAAGAGATTCTGGACACCGGCTTCCTAAAAAACTTGCAGATCGACTGCCTGAAGATCTACCCCCGAATACTGAAGGCTGAACTACCCCTGCGGCCTGCTTTGTTCCTGGATTTCGACACCGAATACCAGAATCAGCCCATTCCTATGCGGGTGTCGGCAGATCAGTTCGACACCTTCAAAGACCTGTACAAGGACACCTCGGAGATAATCTCACGGCAGTTTGTCCTGGTCGCCGGGCTCAACAACCTACTGAAACGCGGCGACCATAATGCGTTCAAGCCGGGGATCGGCCTGACTAAGTCCGGCAAGGACTTCACCCCGAAAAGCCTGCATGAGTTCGCCGATGTTCCCTTCGGCCAAAAGGAAGACTTCATTGATGACAGTTGGTTTTCGTTCGGCGACGAGGCGGCCGACAACCAGCTGAGGAATGCGATCGCACACTACAAGACCGACTACGACGACATCACTCAGATGATCACCTACTACCCCCGCCGGGAAGGGATGAAACAGGAGAAGTCAGAGGAGATCTATTTCCTCGAATTCATGAGGCGGATTCTCGTTGCCTACCGGGAGATGAATAGGCTGCACCAGCTGATCAAATCCCTATTTTATTTCCACTATCTCGTTCGTTCTGGAAAGAAATGAGGGATAGTTTTAAGTCCGCATTTCCCACGAAGGACAGGTGCATCGCAATTCCGAGTACATGTTACCTAATTTCCCGAGGCTTAGGTAAACCGTATGGAAAGTCGGTAGCGTCCGGATTTGGCTACAAGCCGCCGCCCTGCACGTTCATTGTCCTCGACCGGTTTCGGGTGAACTTGGCCCCTTTGGGGGGCTATGATCGATGTGATGACTCAGACCGTCACCATTTTCGAAGTCGGGCCGCGCGACGGCTTGCAGAACGAGAAACGCCCTATCGCCACGGCGGACAAGGTGCGCCTGATCAACCTGTTGTCGGCGGCGGGCCTGGCGAAGATCGAGGCGACCAGTTTCGTTTCGCCCAAATGGGTGCCGCAGATGGCCGACGCCGCCGAGGTGATGGCGGCGATCGACCGCAAGCCCGGCGTGACCTATGGCGCGTTGACCCCGAACCTGAAGGGCTATGAGGCCGCCAAGGCGGCGCGGGCGGACGAGGTCGCGGTGTTCGCCGCCGCCTCGGAAGCGTTCAGCCAAAAGAACATCAACTGCACCATCGCCGACAGCCTGGAACGGTTCCGCCCCCTGGCCGAGGCGGCGCGGGCCGACGGCATGCCGGTGCGGGGCTACGTCTCCTGCGTCACCGACTGCCCCTATTCGGGCGCGGTCGAACCGGGCGCGACGGCGCGGGTCGCGGCGGCGCTGTTCGACATGGGCTGTTACGAGGTTTCCCTGGGCGACACCATCGGCAAGGCCACGCCGGACAGCATCGCCGCGATGCTGGACGCGGTCCTGGCCCATGCCGACGCAAGCCGTCTGGCCGGGCATTACCACGACACCGGCGGGCGGGCGCTGGACAACATCGGCGTCAGTTTGGAGCGGGGATTGCGCACCTTCGATGCCGCCGTCGGTGGCCTGGGCGGCTGCCCCTATGCGCCGGGGGCCAAGGGCAACGTGGCGACCGGCGCGGTCGTCGACTACGTCGAACATCGCGGTTTTTCGACCGGGATCGACGCCGCCTTGTTGGGCGCGGCGGAGGCATTCGTCCGCGGCTTGCTTGTCGCGTGACGACCCGGCTTGACCTGACGCGTTCAGGGTTTAGGCTGCTTTCCTAATAAACATCCCAAATACGCATCCCAAGTGCACATCCAAGCAAATAGCCATCCCCGGGGGGACTCCATGACCAAGATTCATATCCAATTCACGCTGTTCTCGGCGTTTTATTCGCCGCTGATCTCGACCATGTCGGGCGGTTTTCTTCAGGCCGAAGGGCTTGAGCCGGAATGGTCCGTCTCGCCCCCGGGCAAATCGGCGATCGACGCCCTGCTCGACGGTTCGGCCCATGTCGTGCAATCGGCGCTGAGCCAGGGCTTCACCACCTTGGGAAAGGGTGAGACGCCGAAGGTCAAACACTTCGCCCAGATCAACGAAATGGACGGTTTCTTCCTGACCGGGCGCGAAGCCGATCCCGATTTCACCTGGGACAAGCTCGAAGGCGCCGACCTCGTCTGCTTCGGCGGCGGCCAGCCGCGCGCCATGTTCATGTATGCCTGCCACAAGGCCGGGATCGATTTTTCCAAGATCAATCTGATCTGCCCGGGCGGCGCCGCCGACATCGACAAGGCCTTCCGCGACGGCCAAGGCCAGTACGTGCAGCAGCAGGGCCCCTTCCCCCAGCAGTTGGAGAAAGACGGCGTCGGCCATGTCGTCGCCCAGGTCGGCCCGCAGATCGGCCCGAACGGGTTCTCGTCGCTCTGCGCCACGCCGGAATGGCTGGAAACGGACATGGCCAAGGCGTTCATGCGGGCCTATCGCAAGACCCGCCAATACATGAACGACACCCCGGCGGCGGAAATCGCCAAGGCCGAAAAGCCCTATTTCCCCAAGATCGACGAAGACGTCCTGGCCGATTGCATCGCGACCTATCAAAAGCTCGGCTGCTGGACGCCGCATGTGGAAATCACCAAGGAAGCCTATGAAGTGACCTTGGATGTGTTCGAGCATTTCGGTACGTTGAAGGAACGCTATCCTTACGAGGCCGTCTGCTGCCTGCCGCCGCAGGGATAAGCATCCTTCGGACCGGCCGCGCCGGGTCCATATCCGATTTGGGGTGAACCCGCGTGCTGTTGAACGCCGCCATCGTCATTGCCTTGCTGGTCGTGCTGTTGATCCTGTGGTCGCCACGGGTTCACCGGCACACCACTTGGCGGGCGATGACCACGCCGCTGGCATCGATCATCGGCAGCGGCTTTCTGGTCCTGGGGCCGATCCTCGATGTGTCCTATGGCCGCTACGCCCCCGTGGCGATGGCCGCGCTTTGCCTGTTCGCTTACCTATACGGCGGGGCGATCCGCTACAACATGGCGGCAATCGACGCCAGCCGCGGCCACCGCACGGTTCTGATCAAACGGATGGAGACCGGGGCGTCCTGGTCCCTCGGCTTCGCCTACATCATTTCCGTCGCCTACTACCTGAACCTGTTCGGCGCCTTCGGCGTCAGCCTGACGGCGGTGAACACGCCGACCGACGCCAAGCTGCTGACCAGTGCTGTGTTCATCGTCATTCTGTTCGTTGGCTGGACGCGGGGGTTCCGGGTTCTGGAAAGCATGGAATACGTCTCGGTCGCCGCCAAGCTGGCGATCATCGCCGGTTTTCTGATCGGCCTGGGGGCCTATTCCTATGGCAAGGCGACAACGGGCGAGCTGGTTTTCAACGCCCCCCAACTGACCGGCTGGCCCGCCCTGGCCCTGGGCTTCGGGCTGATCGTCACGGTCCAGGGGTTCGAGACCTCGCGCTATCTGGGCGACGAATACGATGCCCGCACGCGCATCACCTCGATGAAATGGGCGCAATGGGTCTCGGCGGCGATCTACATGACCTACATGGTCTTGCTGGCGTTCGACTTCACACCCTCTCAGGAAAAGCTGAGCGAGACCGCGATCATCGACATGATGCATCTGGTCGCCCCCATTCTACCGGGCCTGTTGGTGGCGGCCGCCTTGGCCGCGCAGTTCAGCGCCGCCGTGGCGGACACCAGCGGCTCCGGCGGCTTGTTCGAGGAACTGACCCAGGGGCGCATTTCCACCCGCGCCGCCTATGCCCTGTTGGCCGGGGTCGGCCTGGCCCTGACCTGGTCGGTCAACGTGTTCGAGATCATCAGCTACGCTTCGCGCGCCTTCGCCGCCTACTACGCCATCCAGTCCGCGATCGCCGCCGCGACCGCTTGGCGGGCGGGGGATCGATTGTGGCGCGTACCATTGTATGCGGCCCTATGTGTATTGGGCATCGCCATCGTTCTGTTCGGGCAACCGGCCGAAAGTTGAGTTGTTTGATCGGGAATATGGATATTTGAATTTTTCGACTATGCTGCGGCGATGAGCGATTCCAAACAAACGATCCTTGCGGTCGACGACGATGAAATTACACGGGTTTTGCTCGAAAGCGTGTTGTCGGCGATCGGCAATGTGGACATCGTCGTTGCCTCGTCCGGGGAAGAGGCGATTCGGGAAGCCGCATCCCTGCGCCCCGATTTGGTCGTGCTCGACGTTTATATGCCGGACATGAACGGCTACGAGACCTGCCGCCGTATTCTGGCGCAGCCGGAAAACCACGACACACCGATCATTTTCATCACCGCCCTGAATTCCACGGCGGACGAGGAACACGGCCTGGAAGCCGGCGCGGTAGATTTCATTCGCAAACCGATCATCCCCCGGATTGTTCAGGCGCGGGTTTCGAACATTCTGAAGCTACGCGCCGCGACCAAGAAGCTGGAACGCCTGGCATCGATCGACGGCCTGACCGGCGCTTTCAACCGCCGTCATTTCTTCAAAGCCGCCGACGCCGAATTCGCCCGCAGCAAACGCTATGGCTTTCCCCTTTCCGTCATGATGATCGATCTGGACCACTTCAAAGCCATCAATGACCGCTGGGGTCACGCGGTCGGCGACGAAACGCTGAAAGCCGCCGTCGGCGCGATCCAAACCGCGATCCGCCGCGAGGACACCCTGGGCCGCCTGGGCGGCGAGGAATTCGCCGTTCTGCTGCCGCAGACCGATGCCAGCGGCGCGGCCTTGTTCGGCGAGCGCCTACGGCAAGTGATATCGGAGCTTCGGGTCGAAACCGGTGAAGCGCCTCTCAGCTTCACCACCAGCGTCGGCGTCGCCCAAGTTTCGCAGGAAGATAAGGCGTTCAAGGACACCTTGGCCCGCGCCGACCAGGCCCTCTATGACGCGAAAGACAGCGGTCGAAATCGAGTCGCCGTCGCCTGACAGCCTTAATTTCTCCGCTTTGGTTTCGCACCTTTTTTCTTTGTCCATCCCACCGATGAATTTATATTAAAAATTGCAAAAATAAGAATTCTGCGCAGCAGTGCTGCTCTGGTTTGGGGACAATTCATGAAACTGAAGTTTTTGGCAGGAGCCTTGGCGCTCTTAAGCGTCGGTGCTTGCGCCTCTTCGCCCGACGAAATGCAAAAGGCATATGTATCGCCGACACAGTTCGCGGCGTTGAACTGCACGCAGTTGGGTGGCGAGCTTGAACGGGTCTCCAGCCGCAAGGTCGAGTTGTACAAGCAACTCAAGAAAACCTCGGACAACGATGCCGTTCAAATGGGGGTTGGCCTGATCCTGTTCTGGCCGACACTGTTCTTCCTGGAAGGCGGCGACGGCCCGCAAGCAGCGGAGTATTCCCGCTTGCTCGGCGAAGAAGACGCCATCCAAAAATCGATGGTTCGCAAAGACTGCAGCGCCGAACTGATCAAGGTGAAAAACACCATCGAACCTCAAGAAGACGTCAAAAACCGCCTGGAAAAGCTGGATCAGCTTTTGCAGGACGGGACGATCACGCAAGAGGAATTCGACGCGCAGCGCTCGAAAATCGTCGGTTCGATTTAGCGTCGATTCAGACACCTGAGGGCTTGGGAGGGAGGTTTCTGTGCTTCACCACAACACCGGCAAACTATGCCTGATTGCAATTTGCGGATTGATTCTCACCGGGTGCAATACCTGGTCGTCCAGCAACGTCGAAATGAAGACCAAGAATTCGGACCTTCAAACGACATCGGCCTCGGCCCCCGATTCAAGTGCGGAAGCCGCGCCGACCGCCGCGCCGCAAGAGTCCACGAAATCGCCGTCTGACGTCCTGATCACGGAAAAGGACATCACCGACCGTAAGTATGAAACGCTGGCCGACCTTGAAGTCACGGTGAACAAGACGACCATCTTCCACGCCGATCCGACGAAGGAACTGGTCGCGGCGAAGTTGCAGGAAGAAGCGGCCAAGATTAATGCCGACGCCGTTATCCTGGTTCGTTACGGAACGGTCGGCATCAGCCTCTTCAGTTGGGGTTCGTTGGATGGACGTGGCCGTGCGATCAAATTTGTCAAATAAAGCGTGGGCCTTGGCCCTCGTCGTGCTCGTCGCGGGATGCGCCAGGAACGCGCCCGTTCTTCCGCCTGAGATGGGACATAGCCAGGCCGCGATCGACAAGGCGATGGCTGCGGTTCCACAGGATATCAAGAGCCTGAGTTGTCAGCAGATCAACACCGAGATCGAAGACCTCGCCGATCACGACAGCTACCTTGAACAGAAGATCAATGCCAACCGGGGGCGGAACCAGGTCGCCGGTTATATTGCCGGCGTCCTCTTCCTGCCTGCGATCTTCGCCGTCGATAACGATGACGGGACCAAAACCTTGTTGGACGAGAATCAAGTCCGGCGCGATCATTTGGTCGTCGCCTATCGCGGGAAGAACTGCCCGTCGACGAACTAAGGCACCTGGATGCTCCGTCCAGCGTACCGGTTCCCGCCAGACCCCAGGGCACCTTGCCGGACGGATGATCCTTTACATCGCCGACTTAAGCTGTTGTTCGAACGCCCGCGTGCTTTCGCGGCGGATGATTTCCAACGATTGGCGTTTGATTTCGACGAACCGGGGGTCCAGGGCGATCTCCGGCGTGCGGGGACGGTCGATCCCGACCGAGATTTCCTGAACGAACCGACCCGGCCCGGCACTCATCACCAGGATGCGGTCGGCCAGGAAAATCGCCTCGTCGATGTCGTGGGTCACGAAGACCACCGTGATCCCGACCTTGTGCCAAATCTGAAGCAGGTTTTCCTGCATCATGGCGCGGGTCTGGGCATCCAACGCGCCGAACGGTTCATCCATCAACAACACGTCCGGCGTATTGGCCAGGGCGCGGGCAATGGCGACACGCTGTTGCATCCCGCCGGACAGCGTCTGCGGGCGCTTCGCGCCGAACGCGGCCAAGCCGACCATTTCCAACAGTTCGTCGGCGATACTTCCCGCTTCGGCGTCGCTCAAGCCCGCCATGCGGGGGCCATAGGCGACGTTTTCCCGCACCGTCTTCCAGGGGAACAGCGCCGGTTGTTGAAAGACCATGCCGCGCTGCGCGGACGGCCCGGTGACTTCCGCGCCACCGACCAGGATTTGCCCGCTACTGACCTGTTCCAACCCGGCGACGGCGTTCAACAATGTCGATTTGCCGCAGCCCGACGGGCCGACGATGCAAATGAATTCCCCGGCGGCGATCTCTGCACTGACGCGGTCGACCGCGACGAAGGCGTTATCGCCCTCGCCGAAGATGATTGATACGTCGTCGACCGCGATGGCGGCACCGGACGAAGATCCATCGGTCGCGGGCATCGGTTCGTTTTCTGCTTTGTTCATGATCATGACCACCAGACCGCCTTTTCCGCGAAGATGGCGAACAGCTTGTCGGCGGCGGCGGAGATCACGCCGAGCATGACAAGCCCACCCATCATCTGTCCCATCTGAAGGTTCTGCTGGGCGATGTCGATGCGGTAAGCCAGCCCGGCGAAGGTCCCGGCCAGTTCCGCCGCAACCAGCGTATAGAACGAGATACTGACCGAGGTGCGCAGGCCGACGAAGATATAGGGGAGCGCTCCCGGCAACAGGACCTCGCGCAGCATGCGCTTTTCCGGCGTGCCCAGAACGCGGGCCGCGCGGATCAACTTTTCATCGACCCGCTGCACACCCAAATGGGCCGCGATCCAGACCGTGAAGAACACACCCCAGACGACCAGGAAGTATTTCCCGATCTCGCCCAGACCGAACCACAGAATGACGATCGGCACGAAGGCGATGGGCGGGATCGGTCGCAACAGTTGAAAGATCGGGCTGAGCAGGCTGGAGATCAGGCGATATCGCCCGGTCAAAATGCCGATGACCGCGCCCAAAACCGCGCCGACGACAAAGCCGACCACGACACGGGATACGCTCATCCCGAAATCGATCAGCAACTGGCCGTCCTGCATCCAATCGACGATCGCGACCAGGACCGTGCTGGGCGGCGGAAACAGGATGATGTTGACGACACCGGACCGGGAAACCAGTTCCCACAAACCAAAGAACAGCGGCAAAGACCCGGCGAGGACGAGGCGATTGAGCGCCCCGTCCCGCCAGATACCTTTGGCGGCGGTTTCCTTGGTCGCGGCTTTTACCGCGCCGTCGTTGTTACCCGCGTCGGCCATTTCAGGGGATCGTCACCCGGTCGGGGGCAATCGCCTTGAGCGGGCCAGGCACGATCACAGTGGAGAAATCAGGCATCGTCGCACCGGGCGGGTGGTTGCCCGAATCCAAACGCCAGGTGGCATGCGCCGTCAGAACGTCCAACTGCTTCTGGTCCAGAACGACGTTGTAGACATAGTCCTTCCAGATCGCGGCCAGGGCATCGGGCTTCATGCCCGCGACCTTGGCAACGATTGCGATGGCTTCGTCCTTGTTCGCTTTCATCCAGGCTTCGGCATCGATCAGGGCCTTCAGGAAGGCATCGATCAGCTTCGGGTTTTCTTCCAGATACTTCTTCATCACGACGATGTTGAAGGTCTCGGCGTAAACGCCCTTGGTATCCAATTCCGAAACTTTGCCGCCCAGGGCCTTGACCCCGTTGCTGACGTGCGGCTCCCAGGTGTTGTAGGCATCGATATCGCCGGCGGACAGGGCCGGCAGCATGTCCTGCGGTCGCAGGTTGGTCAGCTTGACGTCCGCTTTGGTCAGGCCCGCCTTCTTCAACAAGGCGGTGGTATAAACCTCGCTGCCCGTTCCGGCGGTGAAGGCGATTTTCTTGCCCTTCAGGTCGGCCATGCTCTTGATCCCCGACGAGGCCGAGGTCAGCGTTTTCAGATCGGAGTATTCCATGCGGGCCAGAAAGGCGATGGGCTGCTTCGACATCGCGGCGGCGGTGGTCGGCGCCTCGGCGGTCGTCGCGATCTCGGCCGCGCCGCCCAGCACGGCGTTCAGGCATTGCTTGCCCGAGGTAAAGCCGCTGACCGAGATATCCAGGCCGTGTTTATCGAAGAAACCTTTTTCCTTGGCGATGATCGTCACCCCGGAAATGGGCGACATGTTTTGCGCCAATGTCGCCTTGAACGGCGTCGCCTGGGCGGGCGCGATGGCCAGGCCCGTCGCGATCGCGGCGGCAAGGGCACTGGCCGTCAGTTTGGACATGATAGACATTTTTGTCTCCTTCTCGCCTTCCCCCTAAGCGGAGAAAGCTGCGTGAACCCTGTCGATGTCTGCTCCCGGTTTGGACCGCCCCGACGCTGGCCGGTCCCGTGTTTTGCCCATCTGACGGCATCGCCCGGGCCCGAATAAGCAAATATTTGCGCGCGCCCTGGGGAAAACCGTCCAAATTTGCACAAATATTGACCACGAAGGTCCCATTGCACGAATTTGAATCAGTATGATAGCGTTTGTGCAGCGCAACAAGCCCAGCACATTTCCCAGCTCAAGCCAGAAAGCGCAAAGGAAGTCGGCATGTCGCCGGATGAAACGCCCGCCCCGTTCGAAAGCCCCGACCTGGAAGTCGATGCCGCGATGAGCGCGGTGCTGCGCCTGTCCGAAGACGGGCTGCCGATCGACAGCGGCCCCAACATCCTGGATATGCTCAGCCCCGACGAACTGGCCCGCCTGTTCGCCCAGGGGCGGGAAACGTCCTACGCTCCCGGCGATTTCTTTTTCCAACAGGGCGAGCCGCACGACGGCATTCATTTCATCCGCACCGGTCGGGTGCGGTCCTATTACGTCTCGCCCGGCGGACGCGAAATCACCCTGGCCTATTGGCCGAAAGGGCATTTCGTCGGCGCGCCACAGATCCTGGGCGGGGGCGAGCACATGTGGACCTCGGTCGCGATGGAACCATCGGTCGGCGTCTGGCTGCCGGGAAAGATGCTCCGCAATCTGATCCGCGAAATTCCCAATCTGGCGATCGCGGTGATCGAGGGCCTGGTTTACAAAAGCATGTGTTACACGGCGCTGCTGCAGATCATGGGCACGCAATCCAAGACCTCCCGCCTGGGGCATCTGCTGTTGACCTTGGCGGCACCGACCAACCCCGCCGCCGACAGCACCACCCTGTGCCAGCACTTCACCCAGGAAGAACTGGCCAACATGATCGGCTCGACCCGGCAGTCCATATCCAACACCCTGGATAAATTCGTGAAGCAGGGCCTTATCGAACGCCGGGGCGACACCATCCACATTCTGGATTCCGACGGCCTGCGCGCGCTCTGCGACTGACCTTTCTCCAAATATCGACGATGGCGGCGGCGCAAATATTTGCTCGCCGCGCCACGGTGCAATCGGCGATGACGGATCGAACAAAGTCCGATCACCGCCGAGAGCGCCATGCCGAACGACATCCCCAACCTGAGCTTTTCCGCCTTGCACGCCGCCTATGCCGCCGGGACCACAACCCCCATCGACATCGCGGAACAAGTCCTCGCCCTGGTCCAATCGCGGGGCGACGACGGGGTTTGGATTTACAAGGTCGCGCCCGACACGGTGATGGCGCGGGCGCGGGCCTTGGCGGCCCTGTCCCAGGAACAGATCGACGATCTTCCCCTCTACGGCATTCCGTTCAGCGTCAAAGACTGCATCGACATCGCCGGCATGCCCACCACTTCGGCCTGCCCGGCCTATGAGTACATCGCCTCGCATACCAATCTAGCCGTGCAACGGGCCTTGGACGCCGGGGCGATCCTGATCGGCAAGACCAACATGGATCAATTCGCGACCGGTGTGGTCGGTGTCCGCAGCCCCTATGGCGTGGCCCGCAATCCGTTCGACGCCGATTACATTCCCGGCGGGTCCAGTTCCGGCGCGGGGGTTTCCGTTTCCGCCGGGCTTTGCGGCTTCGCCTTTGGTTCCGACACCGGGGGCTCCGGGCGCGTCCCCGCCAGCTACAACAACGTCGTCGGGCTGAAGCCGACCCTGGGCCTGTTCCCGCGCAACGCCATGGTCAACGCCAGCCCGTCGTTCGATACCGTATCGGTCTATGCCCTGACCTGCGACGACGCGGTGCGGGTGCTCCAAACCTGCCATGCGGTCGACCCGGACGATCTGTACGGTCGGACCTCGCCGGTTCCTTTGGATATGCAAGCAGACGGGTCGCTCCGCATCGCCGTGCCGAAAGCAGGCGACCTCCTGTTTTTCGGGAATGACGCCGCCCAGGCCTTGTATGAACAGGGGCTGGACGAACTGACCGCGATGGGCCACGAGCTGACGGAAATCGACTTCGCGATCTTTTTCGAAACCAGCCGCATGATGTTCGAAGGCCCCCTGCTGGCCGAACGCGACGCCATGGTCGGCGATTTCATCAAGGCCAATCCGGACGCTGTCGATCCGACCGTCCGCCAAGTCATTTCCTCGGTCGCCCGCTTTTCTGCGACCGACGCATTCAATGCGGTCTATCAGTTGCACCGAAATGCACGGACGATCCGCAAGACGTTCGAAACGGCAGACGTCCTTGCGGTCCCCACGGTCGGCACCGTTTACAAGGTCTCGGATCTCGTCGCCGACCCCATCGGCCCCAACGCCAACAACGGCCTGTATCTCAACTTCGCATCGATGGCGGACCTGGCAGCGATCGCCGTGCCCAACGGGTTCCTGCCCTCCGGCATCCCCATGGGTATGACCTTCACCGGCCCGGCGTTCAGCGATGGATTCCTGGCCAACTTGGCGGGTGCCTTCCACCGTCGCCGGGTTGCAACGCTAGGCGCCACGGGACATGCCTTCGCCGCGATCTAACTAAGCCCCAATCGGTCATCCTATCGCCTTGAATCAAGCGCGCTTTTCCGCGACATTCGGGGCCATGCATTCGGTTCTTTCAATTCTCGACCTGCTCGGCGTCTGCGTCTTCGCGGCGACGGGCGCACTCGTCGCCAGCCGCAAGGAAATGGACCTCGTCGGTTTCGGCCTGATGGCCTGTCTGACCGGGGTCGGCGGCGGGACCTTGCGCGATCTGTTATTGGACCGGCCCGTGTTCTGGGTCGACGACCCGAAACCCATCGCCATCTGCCTGACCGTCGCGGTGGTGCTGTTTTTCACCGCCCATATCATACAGCGGCGCTATCCGTTCCTGCTTTGGGCGGACGGCATCGGCATCGCCTTGTACGGGGTGATGGGGGCGGAACTGGCGCGGCAAAGCGGCGTCGGCCCGTTGCTGTCAATCATCATGGGGATGATGACCGCGACCTTCGGCGGGATGATCCGCGACGTGATCTGTCACGAAACACCGCTGATCCTGCGCAAGGAAGTCTACGCGACCTGCGCGGCCCTATCGGCGGCGGTCTATGTCGTGCTGACGGAATTGGAAGCACCGCGCGAGGCCGCCGTGATCATCGGCTTCTTGGCCGGGTTCGGCCTGCGGGCCATGGGCATCGCGGCGGGATTGTCGCTGCCGGTCTATAAACCCCGCCCCGGTCGCGAGTACTGACGGTCGCACCGCCATCAGCCGCCGGCGGCGCAGCGCCGATAAATTTCTTCCAAGTCACGAACAAAGCCCGCCGCATCGAACAGCGGTTGGCTATCCCGTGCGGCGGCCAGGCGGGCCCGGATATCGGCCAAACGATCCCGGTTCTGCGCCAGATCCAAAGCCAAGTCCGCATAGCCCGGCAGGTCCGGCGCGACCAACTCCGTCATCCCCGCCGCCGCCAACAAGCCCGCCGACACCCGCGAGGCGAAATGCCCGCCCAGCATGGCGACCGTCGGCAAGCCGGCCAGCAGGTAATCCGCCGTGGTCACATGGCCGTTGTAGATGCGCGTATCCAGGGCCAGATCGGCCAGCCTCAATCGTGATAGATAGGCGTCCTTGGGCCGGAACCTCGCGAATACCAGACGGTCCGCCGCGACGCCGCGTTTTTTGGCCTCGGCAATCAGGTTGCCCTGCGTCACCGCGTCCCGCGCCAACAGCCACAGCACGGAGCCCGGCGTCCGGTTGAGCAAATCCATCCAGACCTCGAAGGTCTCGGGCTCGTACTTTCTAGGCTCGCAGAACGAGGCGAAGACGAATGCGTCTTCGGGCAACCCTTCGTCCGCCCGCGTCAGGGACGGTTCGGCAAAGGCGGCCAGATCATCGACCATCATGTAGCTATGGGGCAGGTCGACCAGCCGTTCGGAAAAGAACGCCCGATGCTCGGGCGGGGCGATGGTGGCATCGACGATGGCATAATCGAAAAAATCGCCGCCGACCGTACCCGGATAGCCGAACCATTGGATCTGCACCGGGGCCGGACGCAAGGCCGAGACGTTCAGGCGATTTTCCGAGGTATGACCGCTGAGGTCGATCAGAATATCCACCCCGTCGGCATTGATCTGCTCGGCGGCGGCGGCATCATCCATTTCCCGAATGTCGATGAAGCGGTCAGCGGTGGCCTCGAAATGCTTGCGATAGTCGCTGCCGTCGTTCGGCCCGGACGAATAGGCAAAGACCTCGAACCCAGCCCGATCATGCAATTCGAACAACCGGCGGATCGAATGCGCGACGGGATGATTACGATAATCGCCGGAGAGATACCCCAAGCGCAACCGCCCCTCGCCCGCACGCCATCCGGAATGGTCAAACCGCCGTCCGGTCAGCGCCGCCAACTTGGCCGCGCGCGCGGCATGGGACCGCGCGACCCGCAGGTTCATCGCCGGATCCATGCAACGGGTCACGTGATGAACGGCGCGTTCCGGCGCGACCTGTCCCCGCTCAAGCGCCTGAAGATTGAAGGCATCAACCTTGGCCGACAATTCCGCCAACCCGTCCCATCGGCATTGCGCCTGTTGGTTCAGGTAAAGCGCCGCCGTCAGCGGCGGATAATCGGGGAACAAGTCGCAGGCCTTCGACAACGTCTCGTAGCCTTCGGCAAAGGCCTTGGTCGCGGTTTGCGCGATTCCCAGATAAAGCAAAGCCGTGCGGTCCGGCGCGTCGCCCGCGGCACCTTTTTGCAGATACGGCAGGGCTTCGTCATGCAGCCCCTGCAGTTCCAGAAACACCCCAGCATTGACGTTGGCCTGAAGGTGATCGGGCTGCGCCGACAATACTTGCGTGGCGACCTCGTAGCCTTCGCGCAGCCGCCCCAATTCGATCAGCACCCCGGCCCGCGCCGCCAATACGTCGGCATCGCCCGGGGCCAGTCGCAGGGCGTCGTCCAAACAGGCCAGACTTTCCGCGTGAGCTTCGCAGGCCTTCAGCGCATCGGCCAGATTGACATAAGCCAGGACGAATTGCGGGTTCAATTGGATCGCCGCCCGGTAGGCCGTGATCGCGCCCGCGTCATCACCCAGGGCGGCCAAGGCATTGCCCAGGTTGTTGTGCAGTTCCGCCGCCCGGGGCGCCATTTCCAAGGCGCGACGATAGGCGGCGGCGGCCTCGGCCACGAAGCCCCCGGCCTTCAACACCTGCCCCGCGTTATTGAGCGTCTCGGGGTTGGCCGCCAGGCCATTGGCCAGGGCTTGTTTGATCGCCCGCGCGCCCGGCTCGGACCGGCCCGCCTTGTGCAGGGACAAGCCTTGCAGATACAGGGCGTCGGGATGGCCGGGGCTGACCTTCAGCGCCTTTTCGAACGCCGCCCGCGCCGGGCCGTAGTTCCCGGCTTGAAACTGCTGCACCCCTTCGTTGAGGAACCGGGACGGATCGGCGCGGCGTTCCTTGCGATTCATCGGGTGTCCGCCTGGGCCGCATGAATTTCCGACAGGATCGCAAACAGATCGTATTGCGGCTGCCATCCGGGGTAATCCGCTTCGAACTTGCGGACGTCGCTGATCCACCAGATGTGGTCGCCGGAGCGGTTGTCGTCGCTGTAGGTCCAGGACAACTCCTTGCCGGCGATTTCCTCAGCCAGATTGATGGCCTCCATCATCGAACAGTTACTGCGCCGCCCGCCGCCGATGTTGTAGACCGCGCCGGACCGGGGGGCTTGGACGATCTCCCAAATCGCCGCGGCCAGGTCGGCGCTATGGATATTGTCGCGGACCTGTTTGCCCTTGTAGCCGAACACGGTATAGGGCGTGCCGCTGACGACGCAGCGCATCAGATAGGCCAGGAAGCCGTGCAACTCAGCCCCCGAATGGGCCGGACCGGTCAAGCAGCCGCCCCGCAGGCAGGCCGTGTTCAGGCCGAAATAGCGGCCATACTCCTGAACCATCAAATCCGCCGCGACCTTGGACACGCCGAACAGGCTGTGTTTGCTGGCGTCGATGCTCATGTCCTCGTCAATGCCATGGGCGAAATAGGGATGGTCCGCCGCGACCTCCCAACGTGTCTCATGCTCTTCCAGCGGCAGGAAGTTGGGGCGGTCGCCATAGACCTTATTGGTGCTGAGAAACACAAAGGCCGCATCCGGCGCGTATTGGCGCAGCATCTCCAGCAACACCAGGGTGCCCTCGGCATTGACCGAAAAATCGGTGAACGGTTCTTTCGCCGCCCAGTCGTGCGATGGCTGCGCCGCGCAATGGACGACGGCGCTCAGGTCCTTGCCATAGCGTCGGAACAAATCGGCCATGGCATCCTTGTCGCGGATGTCGGCGGCGACATGAGTAAAGCGGGGGACCTTGGTCGTCAGGCTGCGCGTGTTCCACGCGGTGCTCGCTTGTTCGCCGAAAAAGTAGCGGCGCATGTCATTGTCGACGCCGACCACCTCCAACCCCTTGTCGGCAAGTAGTTGAACCGTGCTGGACCCGATCAGGCCGGACGAACCGGTTACGATGGCAACGGACATTGGCGCTTCGCGTTTTGGGGGACTGCGTTAATGCCAATAGAACTTGCTTTATTTTATGTCGCGGGCCCTTGGGTTTGGCAAGGCACATAAGAAAAGGGCGGCCCGAAGACCGCCCTTTTCAATTCGAATATCCCCGCCGCGTTACTTGGCGTTCGGGAAGAACAACTGCAGGCCATGCAGCTTGTAGGAGGCGATGGTCGCCTGGCCATCCTTGGACAGGATCCAATCGATGAAAGCCTGACCTTCGGCTTTTTTGACCTTCGGGCATTTGGCCGGATTGACCAACATGATGCCGTACTGGTTGAACAACTGCTTGTCGCCTTCGACCGCGATCTTGTAATCGCCCTTGTTCTTGAAGCTGATCCAGGTCGCGCGGTCGGTCAGTGCGTAAGCGCCCATGCCGACGGCGGCGTTCAGCGTGGCGCCCATGCCGCTGCCGGTTTCACGATACCAGCCGCCCGACGCCTTTTTGATATCGACGGAAGCCTTCTTCCACAGGGCGACTTCCTTCTTATGCGTACCCGAGTTGTCGCCACGCGAGGCAAAGGTCGCCTTGGCGTCGGCCATCATCTTCATCGCCTTCGGTGCGTCGTTCATGCCACCGACCTTGGCCGGATCGGCGGGCGGGCCGACGATGATGAAGTCGTTATACATGACGTCCGACCGCTTCACGCCATAGCCTTCGGCAACGAACTTTTCCTCTGCCGATTTGGCATGGACCAACAGCACGTCGCCGTCGCAGTTCTTGGCGTTCTTGATCGCCTGACCGGTGCCGACGGCAACCACATTGACCTTGATGCCCGAAGCTTTCTCGAAGATCGGCAGCATGTAGTCGTACAGTCCCGAGTTCTGGGTCGACGTCGTCGACTGCACGATGATCGACTTGCCTTCGGCTGACGCCGGGGCGGAGGCAAATGCCCCGGCAGCCAAGGCCAGGGCCGCGGCGGCGAAGGTGAACCGTTTGAACGTTTTCATGAATCACTCCCTTGTTGCTGGGTTCGTTTGTTTCTGCTGACTTAATCGAAGGGCGCAGCGCGATCGGTTACAGAATGATCTTGCCCGCCATGTAGTCCGCAGCCTCTGGCGAGGCCGGTTGATTGAAGAACGCCTGAGCGGGGGTATGTTCGAGAACCTTGCCCCGATGGACGAACACCACGTCGTCGGCCAGGCGCCGGGCCTGCCCCATATCGTGGGTGATGAAGATGATGCGCGTGCCGCGGTCCCGCGCCGCCTTGGTGATGTCTTCGATCACCAGCGTCGATGCGGGGTCCAGGTTGGATGTCGGCTCGTCCAGGAACAACACGTCCGGGTTGGTCGCCAGCGCCCGCGCCAGGGCCAAGCGTTGTTGCTCCCCGCCCGACAGCAGGCGCGCGGGTTGGTCCGCATGGGCGGCCAATCCGGCATGCTCCAAAATCGCGTTGCGCCGCGCCTTGTCGGTCCCGCCGCGCAGGCGCAGGACGAAATCGATATTGGCGGCGACCGAACGGCGCAGCATGACCGCGCGCTGAAACACCATGGCATGGCGACGGCGGACGTCTTCACTCATCGCCTTCCCGCCCCAGGTCACCGTCCCGCCGGACGGCTCCAACAGGCCGTGCATCAGGCGCAGCAGTAGGCTTTTACCCGCTCCGTTGGGGCCCATGATGACCGTGGCGCCGCCGGCGCCCAAACTCAGGTCGATCCCCTTGATCAGGACATTGCCGCCCGCTTGGTAGGTCAGATCGGACAGGCGCAACGGAAACAGGTCCGCACCCGCGGCCGCATCCCGCTCGCCATGCAAATCCACCACGTTGGCCGGTCGCAGATCAGGCATAGGCTTGCCTTTTCGCGGTCGCGTTAAGGGCCATCACCCCGGCATTGATGGTCAAGGCGATCGTCAACAGCACCACCCCCAGGCCCAACGCCATGGCCAGATCCCCCTTGGAGGTTTCGAGCGCGATGGTCGTGGTCATCACCCGGGTCAGATGATTGATGTTGCCGCCGACAATGATCACCGCGCCGACCTCGGCCATGGCGCGGCCCAATCCGGCCAGCAGGACGGTCAGCAGGGAATAGCGCGCATCCCACAGAAGCTCGATCATCATCCGGCCGGTCGGCACGCAGAGGGAGCGGAACTGCTCGGCGTATTCCTGATGCAGATCCTCGATCACCTGGCGCGACAAAGCCGCGATGATCGGCAGGATCAGGATCGCCTGAGCGATGATCATCGCCGTCGGTGAATACAACAGCCCCATGAAGCCGAGCGGCCCGGCGTTGGACAACAACATGTAAACGATCAGGCCGACCACAACCGGCGGCAACCCCATCATGGAGTTGACGAGGACCAGAACAAGCCCCCGCCCGGGAAACCGACCGACGGCCAAGCCCGCGCCCGCGCACAGGCCGAACAGGCCCGCGGCAAACAAAGCGCTGAGGCTGACGCGCAACGACAGACCGATGATTTCCATCAGATCCGCGTCAGCGCTGATCAGCAGCTTGAAAGCAGTCAGGAAAGCGTCGCCGAAATCCTGCATCGTTTGGCTGTCTACCCGTCCCGTCGCAATGGGCGAAACCGCCCGAAAACCACGCCTAATTTTGCGTATTTTTCGTAACGTTACACAGAAAACAGGGTTAGGCAAGAAAGCGCGGGATTATCAGAATTTTCCGAATAAACAACATAAAAACACACAAAAAAGCACACCAAAATTGACGTCAGGCGACACCATCCCGACGCCCGTCAGGGGACAGCGAATTCAACAGACCTAAATTTAACAGGCTTCACAAAATTACAGGTTATGTCACAAAATGATTTACACGATTTATACTTAAGTTTCCGAATGATAGTTGATGCTTTCTCATCCGCGTGTACACTTCACCCAGTCATTTTCGATTCCTAAAAAGCATCATTCGAGGAATTGGTCGAATAACGTTTCGCAAGTTTTAGGCTTCATGAATTCGTCGATGGGAGAGACAGTCATGAGCACTATAAACAAGGCCTTTTTGATCTTGCCTGCCGTCATCGCGATCTTGGTCGCTATCGGCATCCTGACCAGCTAGGTTTTGTTGCTCATCGACTGGTGATGGAAGCGCGGGTCTTCGGACCCGCGCTCTTTTTTTTCGAAATCAAGGTTAGTCCGCGTCGACCGCCGCCGGCCCCTCGATGGCGCGATCCGATCTACGGCTTTGCTTCGGCGCCTGGCGGGTGTCTTCGGCCAGCGCCCGGTCGCTCGCATGGATCAGCGTCGGATGGGCGCGGTCGACGCAATCAAGGCGCTCGCACAGCCGGCAGGTCACGCCGACGGGGCGGAACGTTTCGGACCGGGTCAGGTCCAGGCCGTTCGAATAAACCAATTCGCCCGCGTCTTCCAAACGGCACCCCAGTCCCAAGGCATAGGACCCATCGGCCGTGTTGTAGCCAACGCCCGGTCGCCGCACGCCGAAGCCGACCGACAGATACGCACTGCCGTCCGCCAATTGAAGAACCTGGGCGTCGACGCTGCCCGGTCGGCCACTGGCGACGTGCACGTTCCACCGCGGGCAAATTCCGGCGAACCGGGGGATCGGCAGCCCCGACCCCGAAAACCGCTTGAATACGTTGCCGGCCTGATCGATGCGCAGGAAATGGAACCGCACGCCTTCCTTACCCGGGCGACGCAATCCCGCCAAACGCTGGCAGGCCTGTTCCAAACTTACGCCAAACGCCTGCTGCAGTCGCTCGACATCGTAGCGATAAGCACGGGCCCGCTCGAGGTAGGCGCTGTAGGGCATCAAGACGGCCCCGGCGAAGTAACCGGCCAGGACCTGCGCGCACAGCTCTTCCGATCCGGGCGACAACCCGGCTTCGGCGACCAGCTCGTCGATCTGATCCTTGGCCAAGCGGCGGCCGACTTCGCGGGCCAGGAGGAACCGCAGGCTCGGCAGCGCCAAATCGTCGCGCACGATGATCCGCTCGCCCTGCCCGTTCTTGGCCTTTTCAACCCGCAGCACCGGATTGCTCAGACGCCCGCTTTCGGGCTGGCGGGCCGTTTCGACCGTCACGCCGAAGCGATCGTGCAGGACCGACGACAGGCGCGAAAACAGCCCCACCGTCTCCATCCCGATCTCATGGCGCAGGTCCTCGGCCATGCGATCCAGGTCATCGAAGAAATTGTCGCTGCGTTCGAAGAAATCCCCCACTTCGTCCGCGGGTGTCCGACTGTCCAACAGACCGTCCAGGTTTTCGCCGGTCACGAAGCGCAGCATCTCGTCGACCTGATGGGTCAGCTTTTCCGTCCCGTCGACGACGATGCCCAGAAACTGCTGCCGCTCATCCGCCGCCAGGTCGATGTTGTCCAAAAGGATTTCGGAAAAGCTTCGCACCGAGGTCAATAGCGTGCGCACCGAATGGCTCGACGCCATCAGATAAGGGTTCGACGCCAACTTGTCGGTCAAAGCCTCCACATCCTCGCGCGAGGTCCGATACGACCGATACAAACGCAGGAACGCCCGGCACATATCGGGCACAGAGGTCACGAACTCATCCAGCTCCGCCGCCGATGGGCGCGTGCCGCCGAACATCGGATCGCTGAGCGCCTCTTCCAGGTCGCTTTTCACACGGACTTCGTCGCCGGCGGAAAAATCGCGCAGATCGACGCCCAGCGCTTCGCTGAGTTTCAGGAGCAACGACACGGTCAACGGCCGGTCGTTATGCTCAATCATGTTCAGGTAGCTGGGCGAAATGCCGAGGATCTCGGCCAATTTGACCTGCGTCAGACCACGATCCTTACGCAACCGACGCAGGCGCGCGCCCAGCATTGGAGATCGCGCCATGATGTTCCCCCTCGTGGCGTACCACGAATACGTGCCCATCCCGGATCCAATTAACCGTCCGGGTGAGGAGCGCTGTTATATTAACCGGGGTTCACGTCGTTGTCTTCGGTAATTATTTCTTTAAAAACAGATAGTTAAATAAACAACCCCCGAACATTAGTGAAATGTTCACGCAATTCGCAGCCCCACCCGTGCCGCAAACCGACGCGGGTGGCTCCACCACGAGGCGCGATTTCGCTAATCGCCGGCAGCTTCCTGCCCTTGGGCACGTTCGGCAGCCCTGTCGATGGCGGCCTTTTCGTACATCAGATGACCGGCCTTACCCCAGGATTCGCCGGATATTTCGTCGATCTTGATATAGGTCGCCTCCGGGATGGCGCCCAACACTTCGGTCAGCATGCGATGGCTTTCTTCGACCATCGCTTCTTTCTCCGTCGTCGTATTGGTGCCTTGGGTAATCTTGATATCCATGAACACGGCGCGGCCGCCACGATCGGAAATTAGGGTGCCGCCGACGGCCCAAAGCGTCGCGTCCGCAGGCTCGATAAACACGGTCGTCCGCTCGGCTTTCTTCTTCATGATATCCCGCATCAAGGCTGTCGTCCGGTCGATCAATTGCGTTGCCTCCGCGTCACTAAGGTTTCCGGGGGCTGTGCGGATATTGATGAATGGCATGGTTGTCTCCTTCGCTGTTCAGAGCAGGCTAACAACCGCCTATATTTTTAAAAGTTGAATTATCTTACAAAATACTTTTAGTTTTCAAAACTATGATCATGAATTTCGACATGGACTGCCTGCGCACCTTCGTCGCCGTCGCAACCCAGGGCGGACAGGCCAAGGCCGCCGACAGCGTCGGGCGGTCGCTCCCGGCCATCAGCCTGCAATTGTCCCGCCTGGAAGAGCGCGTCGGACAACGGCTGTTCCGCAAACAGGGGCGGCGGATGATCCTATCCCCGGCGGGCGAAGAATTTCTGGGTTACGCAAAATCGATCCTGGCCGCCAACGATGCCGCCGTGCGGGCATTCACACAGCAGGACATCAGCGGCACGGTGCGGCTCGGCGCGATACAGGATTTCGCCGATGACCTGCTACCGCGCATCCTGGCCGAATTCGCAGAACAGTACCCGCAAACCCGCATCGAGGTTCTGGTCGAGCGCAGCAAGAACCTCTTGGCGGCATTGGAAGCGAACCAACTGGACCAGATCATCGCCTTTCGCCATCCGACGGCCCTGCCGACGGAATCCCTGGGCACCCGGCAGATGGTCTGGATCGGCCCCAAGGGGGTGGATTTCCGGCACCACGAGACCCTGCCCATCGTGATGATCGAAGGGGCCTGCACCTTTCGTGAACAAGCCATCGAAAGCCTGAACCGGGCGGGGATACCCTGGCGGGTCACGCTGTCCAGCCCAAGCTTGTCCTGCATCGGCGCGGCGGTCGAGGCCGGGTTGGGCGTTTGTGTCCGCACGCCGGAGATGCTGACCGACCGCTGGCCGAGACTGGCCCAGGCCGAGGGCCTTCCCGACCTACCCGCGGTCGAACTCTGCCATTATCAAAACCCCGGCGCGGTTTCCGCCACCGGCGACCGCCTGCGTCGGTTCTGCATTGATCGGCTAAATCGAGCTTAGGCAGCCTGGTCCGGCACCGGCAAAGTAAAACGAAACACCGATCCGCGCTCCGGTGCCGGTTCGACCCAGATGCGCCCGCCGAAGCGATCGACGATTTCGCGGCAGATGGCCAACCCCAGGCCCGTGCCCTTGGGTTTATTGGTGGTCAGACTTTCACCGCTGCCACCCTGTTGAAAGCGCTCGAAAATGCGTTCGCGCTCCGTCGGAAGCACACCCGGACCGTTGTCGATAACATCGACCGTGACGTAGGCGCCGTCGAAGGCGGCGCTCACCTGAATACGGCCTTCGCCGGGCGCGCAGAACTTGACCGCGTTGGAAATGAGATTGACCAAGACCTGGATCAAACGATCCCGGTCGGCGCTGACCTTCGGCAGACCATCGGGGATATCCGCGCGCAACCGAATGCGCTCGGCCTGCGCCAAGGGCGAGGCCGCAGCCACGGCGGCGGCGATCACCTCGGCCAAATCCAGGGGGCCGATCTTCCATTCCAGGCTGTCGGCTTCCATCTTCGACAGATCGAGCAACTGATCGACCAGACGCGTCAGGCGCTGGGTCTCGGCGGCGACCACGCTGTAGAAACGGTCGCGCTCGGCAATTGGCAGGTCGGGATGATCCGACAGGATTTCCCCGGCGGCGCGGATCGAGGTCAGCGGCGTCCGAAACTCATGCCCCACGGTGGTGATGAAGTTGTCCTTCAGCCGGTCCAATTCCTGCAGCCGTTCGTTGGCGGCGCGCAGCTCCGCCGTGGTTTCCTCCAGGGCCCGGGATTTCTGCTCCAGCTCGTGGGAGTATTCGATGACCTGGGTCGTCTCGTCCAAAATCCGCATCAGGTCTTCGGTGCTGACGACCTCGCCCTTGGTCACGCTGGCGACCATGGTCTGCGCCGACGACGCACCGATCACCCCGGCTAATTGCCGCTCGGCGAAGGCCACCAACGCCGGCGTCGCCTCGGCCCGGGGGTTGAGCTCCATCCCGTTGCGTTCGGCGAATTCGGCCAGGGCGGGACCGGCGCGGTCGTCTCCGAGGAAACGACGCAGCACGTCCTGAAGCTCCCCGACCGAGACCGACCCCCGCCACGCCGTCACCGGCTCGGCCCCGGGGCTGTCCAGCTTGCGCACGAATTCGTCGGCCTGAAGCTGTTCCAACTCGCTCGGTTTGCTCAACAGCGAAACCCAGATGAACCCGCCGATGTTGACGACCATCGACCAGAACAGGGAATGGGACAGATGGTCCACGCCTTCCATCCCGAACAGGGCATAGGGTTTCAGGAACGCGATCCCGAACGGCCCTAGTTCGACGAACTCCATCGACAGCCAGCCCGAACGGGCGAACGACGGCAGCACCAGGGTGTAGAGCCAAACCCCGGTGCCCATCACCAGGCCGCTGATCGCCCCGGCACGCGTCGCCCCTTTCCAGAACATGCCGCCGATCAAGGCTGGGCCGAACTGCGCCGCCGCGGCGAACGACACCAGACCGATCGTCACCAGGGTGTAGGATTCGCCGATCAGGCGCATGTAGGTATAGGCCAGCAACAGCACGAACAGGATGGCGCTGCGCCGCACGACCAGCAGGAAATCGGTCATGTCCCCGGCGAAGCGGCTTTGGAACCAGTTCATCCGCAACAGGCCCGGGATGACCAGATCGTTGCAGACCATGGTCGAGAGCGCGATCGTGGCGACGATCAACATCCCCGTCGCCGCCGACAGCCCGCCGATATAGGCCAACAGGGCCAGGTCCTCGCGCCCGTTGGCCATGGCCACCGTCAGCACGAAGGTGTCGGCATCGACCCCGCCGTCGGGAAACTGCATTAGACCGCCCAGGGCAATCGGCAGAACGAACAGATTGATCAGGATCAGATAGAGCGGAAACAGCCAGGCCGCCTTGCGCACATGGGCCGGGTTGACGTTTTCGACCACCGCGACCTGGAACTGACGCGGCAGGCAGATGATCGCGAACATCGACAGGATCAGCATCGTCGACCATTGGGCGTAGCCGCCGGTTCCGATGTCCTGGAACAGGCGGAGCGTTTCCGCCCCGTCATTGGCCTTGTCGAACAGATCGGCGAAGCCGTCATACAGGAAGTAGGTGACGTAGACGCCGACGGCCAGGAACGCCGCCAGCTTGATCACCGATTCAAAGGCAATGGCCAGAACCATGCCTTCATGGTGTTCGCTGGCGTCGATGTGCCGGGTCCCGAACAGGATCGCGAACAGGGCCATGATCAGGGCGACGAAAAACGCCGTGTCCTGAAACAACGGTACCCGCCCAAGTTCGCGCGGCATTAGGATTTCCGGGTACTGGATCAGCACGGTGAAGCTGGTCGACACGGCCTTCAACTGCAGCGCGATGTAGGGCAGGATTCCGAACACCGCGATGACCGTGACGATCCCGCCCAGATACAGGCTTTTGCCATAGCGCGAGGCGATGAAATCGGCGATCGAGGTAATGCGGTTCTCGGCGCTGATCCGCACCATCTTTTCCAAAACGTAAGGCCACAGGACCAGCACCAACGTCGGCCCCAGGTAGACGGGCAGAAAATCCAGGCCCGAGGTCGCGGCCCGGCCGACGCTGCCGTAGAACGTCCAACTGGTGCAGTAGACCGCCATCGACAGGGCGTAGATGTATGGATTGTTGATCAGCGAGCGACCGGCGTCGGCCCGTTTGTCGCCCCAAAAGGCGATGGCGAACAGAACCCCCAGATAACCGACCGAGGCAATGAAGATGACCCAGCCCTGGAGCATGTCAGCCTTCCGGCTTCCCCGCCTGGGGCGGGTTGTTGGGCGCGGCCACCCGCTCGGCGATTAGATAGGCCAGGAAGACGACGGCGATCCAGGCGGCGAATAGATAAATGAACGTCCGCGGCAGACCGAAGACCGTTTCGATGCCTTCGCCCAGGGTCACGATCGGCGGCAGAAACAACAACGCCGCGAACAGAAACAGCGAGATCGAAAACGCCCCGGCCTTATGCGCGCCGCCCCCGAACCGGGTGCGGTCGGGATGATCCGCAGGTTCCCGGGGGCCGCCGTCCGCCATCACTCGGCAGCCACGCCCACCGCGGCTTTGACCCGCGTCAGAAGATCTCGGGTCGAAAACGGTTTGGTGATGAATTCATCCGCTCCGGCGGCCATGCCTTTTTCCCGGTCGGCTTCGCGCCCCTTGGCCGTCAGCATGATGACGTAGACGTCAGACCAGGCGTTATTGCCGCGAATTTCCTCACAGACCGAAAAGCCGTCCCGTTCGGGCAACATCACATCCAGCAACACCACGTCCGGCTTGGCCGCGCGCATGGCGCCCAGCGCCGCGTTCCCGTCGCCGACCACGCGCGTCGAAAATCCCGATTTCTCCAACAGGAACCTCAGGGACAAAACAATGTTCTCGTCGTCCTCGACCACCAGGACCGAATGATCCATGACCGTCTCCCACCTAATTTTACTTCTTGCCGCACGGCGACCGGCGCTGTTCTACGATACACGGGCCCGCGCAGTCATTCTTGAATTCATACCGATTATACGACGGCGCCCGCATCGGGGTGCTAAAAATCTGACCGCGCCGCGCTGACCGCAGGCCCTCGGTTTGACAGGCACCGTTCGGTCTGCGAACCCTGGGGGCCATGACACAAGAAGCAACGAAACAGGAAACACCGCTGGAGTTCACCCGGCGGGCCATCGTCACCGGCATGATCCTGGGTGCGGCCCTGACCCCCTGCAACGTCTATTCGGGCCTAAAGATCGGCTGGTCGTTCAACATGTCGATCGCCGCCGGACTGCTGGCCGTGGGTTTGTGGCGGCTGGGCGAGCGGACGTTGGGAACGCGGCCCCTCGGCCTATTGGAAAACAACATCAACCAGACGGCGGCGTCGGCCTCGGCCTCGATCATTTCCGGCGGGCTGGTCGCACCGATCCCGGCCTTGACGCTACTGACCGGTCAAACCCTGTCCTGGCCGGTGTTGGCGTTTTGGGTGTTCTGCGTGTCGATCCTGGGCGTCGTCGTCGCGGCGGGCCTGCGCCGCCAGATGATCGAACACGAAAACCTGACCTTTCCGGCAGGCATGGCGACGGCGGAGACACTAAAACGCATCCACGGCCAGGGACGGGAACAAACCGCCCGGCTGCGCGCCCTACTGGCGGCGGCGGGCCTATCGGGGCTGGCCAAGCTGGGCATGGAGTTTGTTGCGACCGTTCCCCGGATCGCCCTGCCGGGGTCGGTCGGCGGCGGCATCGGCCTGAAGAACCTGGGCTTCGCCTTCGATCCGTCGCTGCTGATGATCGGCTTCGGCGCCTTGATCGGCCTGCGGGCCGGACTGTCGTTGTTATTGGGCGCTGGCTTGGCTTGGGGCGTGCTCGGTCCCTGGGCCGTGCATCAGGGCTGGGCGATCAGGGGTCCGGCGGACGGCCTGTGGTTTTCAGAGCTGGTGACTTGGCTGCTCTGGCCCGGCGTGACCTTGACCGTCATCTCGGCGCTGACGTCCTTCACTTTGTCGGTCCTGCGCCTGCGTCGGCGGATGGCGGCGACGGGCGGCATGGGCGGGCGTCCCGGGCGCGGCTATGCCCTGGCCGTGACGGCGGTGACGGCCTTGATCTGTCTGGCCGGCTGGTCGGTGTTCGGCCTGTCGCCCTGGGTCTCGGTCCTGGCGGTGGTACTGAGCTACGTCCTGGCGGTAATCGCCGCCCGCGTTTCGGGCGAAACCGGGGTTACCCCGATCGGGGCCTTGGGCAAGGTCACGCAATTAACCTATGGCGCGGTCACGCCGGGCGACATGGCGGCCAACCTGATGACCGCCAACATCACCGGCGGCGCCGCCGGGCAATGCGCCGACATGATGCATGACCTGAAAACCGGGGCCCTTGTCGGCGCGACGCCGCGGTTGCAGATTTACGCCCAGGCTCTGGGGGTGCTGACCGGCTCGCTGGCCGGGGCCGCGGTCTACCTGATCCTGGTTCCGGACCCGGCGGGCATGTTGATGACGCCCGAATGGCCCGCCCCCGCTGTCGCCACATGGAAAGCCGTGGCCGAGGTGTTGTCAGCCGGGCTTTCGGCAATTCCCGAGGGAGCCGTTCCGGCCATGGCCATTGCCGCCGTGTTGGGTTTGATCCTGGGGGCTGCCGACCGGCTGTTGCCGGAACAGGCAGCGCGGTTCCTGCCCAGCGCCCCGGCGGCGGGCGTCGCTTTCGTCATTCCGGCATGGAACTCGATCTCGCTTTGTCTGGGTGCGGTGATCGCCGGCCTGGCAATGCGGCTGCGACCGGGTTGGACCGAACGCTACGGCACGGCCCTGGCCGCCGGTCTGGTCGCCGGGGAAAGCCTGATCGGCGTCGGTTTGGCGCTGGCGCGAATGGCGGGTTAGCGCCCGAACTTAGTGCAGGCGCAATTGCCCATCGACCATGCGGAACTCCGCCGGGCGAACCAATTCCGCCGAAGCGACGCGCACGGAATGCAACGGACCGTCGATGTTTTGTTCCCAGAAGTCCAGGAATTTGCGCAGGATCGGAAATTCAGGGGCGACGTCCAGGTCCTGCCAAATGAAATCCTGCAGCAGGTGTAGATGGTCCGGACGACGGTAGATGATTTCCGCCGTGGTCAGGCGATACCCCGCGAGTTGCAATTCCAATGACATGTCGAAAACCTCCGTCTTAAAAAGGTTATGTTCGTCTTGCATGTCCTCCCTGGACGTTTGGAATTTTCGTCTGGAAATTTCAAAGGCGTCAATAATTATCCTTTTAAAACAAGATATTAGCAGCAGCCAACAGGGAGTGCTGCCAATCCGAACTCGCCCTTCAGTTTTTTACCATCAAGGGACTTGATGACACCTTTCGGCGGACTAAATCTTTGCCCGGAAACGGGGGAAAAAGCCGCAAAAGGACGGGTTTTCTCCCGGCATTTGCTTGCTCAACCAAGGAATGTTCAAGAGGAGCCATCTCATGTTCAAACCGCTTCACGACCGCGTTCTCGTCCGCCGGGTCCAACAGGACGAAAAGACCAAGGGCGGGATCATTATCCCCGACACGGCAAAGGAAAAACCCATGGAAGGCGAGATTCTCGCTGTCGGTTCCGGCCATAAGGCCGAAAACGGCACGGTTACGCCCCTGGACGTCCAGGCCGGCGACTTGGTCCTGTTCGGCAAATGGTCTGGCACGGAAGTGACGATCAACGGCGAAGACCTGTTGATCATGAAGGAAGCCGACATCTTGGGCGTGATCGATACCGCAGGGACCGCCAAGGCGAAGAAAGCCGCCTAGGCACACAGCCCCGTCAATCGACCTCATTCATCATTCAGCAAACCGATAGCTGCCTAATTATCAAAGGAGTAATCGAAAATGGCTGCCAAAGAAGTCAAATTTCATGGTGATGCCCGGACGCGCCTTCTGAAGGGCGTGGATACTCTGGCCAATGCCGTCAAGGTGACCCTGGGCCCCAAGGGCCGCAACGTCGTCATCGACAAGGCGTTCGGCGCACCGCGAATCACCAAGGACGGCGTGACCGTCGCCAAGGAAATCGAACTGACCGACAAGTTCGAGAACATGGGCGCGCAGATGGTCAAGGAAGTCGCTTCCAAGACCAACGATCTGGCCGGTGACGGCACCACCACCGCCACGGTTCTGGCCCAGGCCATCGTTCGCGAAGGTGCCAAGGCGGTTGCCGCCGGCATGAACCCGATGGACCTGAAACGCGGTGTCGATCTCGCCGTCGAAGCCGTGGTCGCGGACGTCAAGAAGCGCTCCCACGCAGTAAAGACCAATGAAGAAGTCGCCCAGGTCGGCACGATTTCGGCCAACGGAGACCGCTCGATCGGCGACATCATCGCCGAAGCAATGCAGAAGGTCGGCAACGAAGGCGTGATCACCGTGGAAGAGGCTAAGAGCCTGGAAACGGAATTGGAGGTGGTCGAAGGAATGCAGTTCGACCGCGGCTATTCGTCGCCTTATTTCGTGACCAACGCCGACAAAATGGCCTGCGAGTTGGAGAACCCTTACATCCTGATCCACGAGAAGAAGCTGTCGAACCTGCAAGCCATGCTGCCGGTACTCGAAGCCGTGGTCCAGTCCGGAAAACCGCTGCTGATCATCGCCGAGGACATTGAAGGCGAAGCGCTGGCCACGCTGGTGGTCAACAAGCTGCGTGGCGGCCTGAAGGTCGCCGCCGTCAAGGCGCCGGGCTTCGGCGATCGCCGCAAGGCCATGCTTGAAGACATCGCCATCCTGACCAAGGGCCAGGTTATCTCCGAAGATCTGGGCATCAAGCTCGAGAACGTGACCCTCGACATGCTGGGCACGGCCAAAAAAGTGTCGATCACCAAGGACGACACCACCATCGTCGACGGAATTGGCGCCAAGGCGGACATTGAAGCCCGTTGCAGCCAGATTCGCGCCCAAATCGAGGAAACGACCTCGGACTACGATCGCGAGAAGTTGCAAGAACGTTTGGCCAAATTGGCCGGCGGCGTGGCGGTGATCAAGGTGGGCGGTGCCACCGAAGTGGAAGTGAAAGAAAAGAAAGACCGCGTCGACGACGCCCTGCACGCCACCCGCGCGGCGGTCGAGGAAGGGATCATCGCCGGGGGCGGCACGGCGCTGCTCTACGCCACCAAAGTGCTGGATAAGATCGAGGTCGAAAACCACGACCAGCAAGTCGGTGTCGACATTGTTCGCCGAGCCTTGCAGGCCCCGGTGCGCCAGATCGCCGAAAACGCTGGTTTCGATGGCGCGGTGGTCGCAGGGAAACTACTGGACCAGAAGGACAACAATTGGGGCTTCAATGCACAGTCGGGTGAATATCAGAACCTGGTGAAAAGCGGCATTGTCGATCCGACCAAAGTCGTTCGTACGGCCTTGCAGGATGCCGCCTCGGTTGCGGGTTTGCTGATCACGACCGAAGCCATGATCGCCGACAAACCAGAGCCGAAAAAAGACGCGGCCCCTGGGATGCCGGATATGGGCGGCATGGGTTTCTAGAGCCGGAACCCGGCCTCCTATCCGAAGCGACAGGCCGTCGCCCGCAAGGGCGGCGGTCTTCGCATTTTCAACCCCAGGCATTTCCCAACTGGCGAAGGGACGCTCCCGACGTTATGAATCGCCAACGCAGACAATGACAAAAACGACGGAGGATTAAGCGGATGGCCGCGACACAGGGACCCAAGGTCTGGCTCGACTACGACCAGGAACAACTGGACCGCCAGTACGACCAATACTCCCTGGTTCCCGATGGCGAGACCTATACCGCCCGCAATGCCGAGGCCAGCGCCCAAACCCGCGCCACCGCCGATTGCCGCCTGGACGTCGCCTATGGCGAGGCCGAGGGCGAAAAGCTCGATATCTTCCCGGCCACGCAGCCCGGATCGCCGATCTTGGTGTTCTACCACGGTGGAGCCTGGACCCGTGGCGACAAGGGGAATGAAAGCCATCTTGCCCCGGCCCTGGTCGCGGCGGGCGCCGCCGTGGTGTTCGTCAACTTCACCCTGACGCCCGCGACGACCCTGGACGGGATCATCGAACAAAGCCGCCGCGCCCTGGCCTGGGTCCATGCCCATGCGGCCGAGATGAACGGTGATGCGAATCGCCTAATCGCCGCCGGGCATTCCTCGGGCGCGCATCAGGCCGCGATGATGGCCGTCACCGATTGGACGGCCTTTGGCCTGCCCGCCGACGCCATCAAGGGCACGGTCATCACCAGCGGCATGTTCGACCTGCGGCCGGTGCAACTCAGCTACCGTAACGGTTATCTCCATCTGGACGACGCGGCGGTCGAACGCCTCAGCCCGATCCGCCATCTGCGCCCGGGCCTGGCCCAGATCACCCTGTTCTACGGCGAGGGCGAGTTGGCCGAGTTCCGCCGCCAAGGCCGTGATTTCGCCCAGGCGATGCGCGACGCGGGCCTGACGGTTTCGGAAACCGACCTTGCCGGGGACAATCATTTCACCATCAGCGCGGGGTTCGGCCAGCCGGGCAATCCAATCCATCAGGCATGCCTGAAAGCCTTGGGATTGGCCACCTGATAATTATTGTGCAGCGCACAAAAATCTCCTTGACCCTACAGTAGAACCGGCGCATATTGGCCATGTTGCATCGCAGCATGAACAGGCGGTGCCGAATAACGGGCCGGACTGTTCAGCCCTTTTCGCCATCTTGGGAAACAGGAGATTTTTACAATGGCTACCACCAAAAACACCGCCGACCCCTTCGCCTCCGTCCGGGAAACCATCCTGGAAGCCGTCAACACCGCCAAGGCGCAGCAGGAAAAGATCGCTTCCGCCGCCAAGGTCGAAACGGATAAGGCCCGCGCGGCCGCCGTCGACGGGTTCGAGCAGGCGATCACCGCTTATCGCGAGAATTTCGAAACCGCCGTCAGCGCGACCAAGTCCGCTGCCGACAACCTGAGCAAGATTGAAGAGATGACCCGCGCCCAGGCGACCGAAATCGCCGAAGACCGCGTTGCCGTCATCATGAAGGCGATGTCGATCACCGATCCGTCCGAGCTGATGAAGCTGCAGGCCGACATGATCGCCGCCGAGCAGAAAAAGGCTCAGGCCATGGCCAAGGAAGCCGCGACCCTTTACCAGGGCGTCGCCAAGGAACTGTTTGCGCCGATCCAGGCCCAAGTCACCAAAGCTTTCGAAGCCGCCACCAAATTCAAGCCCGTCTGACGGGCCCGTTCGCGGGAGATGAGCCGCGGACAAAGCCTCCTCTGAGATTACGCATATCCACTTGCTGAAATCTGGCCCCGCATTCGTGCGGGGCCTTTTTTCTGCGCCGCCCGCCAGACCTTCCCACAATCGCCCCGACCCGCAAATGCTTGATTGTACACAAGTATCTGCTAACGTGACGGCTCACGCATTTACAAGCGCATGTTTCCGCCGGGGGAGGGTGAAAACATGTACTCGGAAAGTCGTTTCAGTTGACCTAGGTCAATCTCTCCGAGGCGTGAATTCTGCTAGGTATGGGGGACAAAAAAGTGACGGGCCCGCCGGTCGGAATGAATCGACCGGCGTTTGGGTTATGCGTAACGAATAGGGGCTAGAGATGACCTTCCTCATTTATCTGCCATTGGGCGTGATCGCCCTTCTGGGCCTGGGCCTTTCGGCCGGCGCGGAAGATCCGGTCATGTACTTTCACGGGCTGCTGATCGCAGCCTTTGGCGTTCTCGGGTTTTTCTGGGTAATTTCGCGCGACGGAAACACCGGCGGTCCCGCCAAGGTGATTCCCGGCGGCGTCAATTATAACGACGCTATCCTGCGCGCTGGTTTGATCGCCTCAACCTTCTGGGGCGTCGTCGGCTTCACCGCCGGCTTGGTCATCGCCCTGCAGCTCGCATTTCCGGTCCTGAACTTCGACCTGCCCTGGACCAACTTCGGCCGTTTGCGCCCGTTGCACACCTCGGCGGTGATTTTCGCCTTCGGCGGCAACGTCCTGCTGATGACCTCGTTCCACGTCGTGCAGCGCACCTGTCAGGCCCGTCTGGCCGGCGGCTGGGCGCCCTGGTTCGTGTTCTGGGGCTATCAACTGTTCCTGCTGATGGCGGCCTCGGGTTATGTCCTGGGCGTGACCCAGTCGCGTGAATACGCCGAGCCGGAATGGTACGTCGATCTGTGGCTGACCGTGGTCTGGGTGGTTTACCTGCTGGTTTACCTGGGCACCATCTGGCGCCGCAAAGAGCCGCATATCTATGTGGCCAACTGGTTCTTCCTGGCGTTCATCGTCACCATCGCCATGCTGCACATCGTCAATAACCTGGCGATGCCGATCAGCCTGACGTCGACCAAGAGCTATTCCCTGTTCTCCGGGGTGCAGGACGCCCTGACCCAGTGGTGGTACGGCCACAATGCGGTCGGTTTCTTCCTGACCGCCGGCTTCCTGGGCATCATGTACTACTACGTGCCCAAGCAGGCGGAACGCCCGGTCTATTCCTATCGTTTGTCGATCGTGCACTTCTGGTCGCTGATCTTCCTGTACATCTGGGCCGGTCCGCACCACCTGCACTACACCGCCCTGCCCGATTGGGCGCAGACCCTGGGCATGACCTTCTCGATCATGCTGTGGATGCCCAGCTGGGGCGGCATGATCAACGGCCTGATGACCCTGTCGGGCGCCTGGGACAAGCTGCGCACGGACCCGATCCTGCGTCTGCTGGCGATCTCGGTGGCGTTCTACGGCATGTCCACGTTCGAAGGCCCGCTGATGTCGATCAAGGCCGTCAACGGCCTGTCGCACTACACCGACTGGACCGTCGGCCACGTGCACTCCGGTGCGCTGGGCTGGGTCGGCATGGTGTCGTTCGGCGCGATCTACTTCTTGGCGCCGCGCATGTTCGGCTCCGAGCGGCTGTACTCCCTGCGTCTGGTTTCGGTCCACTTCTGGTTGGCGACCGTGGGCATCGTGCTCTACGCCGCCTCGATGTGGGTGTCCGGGATCATGCAGGGCCTGATGTGGCGTGCCTATGACGCGCTCGGCTTCCTGGAATACTCCTTTGCCGAGACGGTCGAAGCCATGCATCCGTTCTACGTCATCCGCGCCCTTGGCGGCGTGCTGTACGTGGCCGGCGGCCTGGTGATGGCCTGGAACGTCTATCAGACCACCAAGGGTCGCCTCCGCGACGAGCGCCCCTACGAAACCTCGCCGGCCGCCCCCTCTGCGGCTCCGGCCGAATAACGCCGCCGCGGTAAGGAGAGAACGCTATGTTCGATCATGGGAAACTTGAAAAGAACTCGATCCTGATGCTCATCGGCATCCTGATCGTGGTCTCCATCGGCGGTTTGGTGGAAATCTCGCCGCTGTTCTACCTGGAAAGCACCATCGAGAAGGTCAAGGGCGTGCGCCCGTACTCCCCGTTGGAACTGGCCGGGCGGAATATCTACGTCCGCGAGGGCTGCTACAACTGCCACAGCCAGATGGTCCGTCCGTTCCGTGACGAAGTGGAACGCTACGGCCACTACTCCCTGGCGGCGGAAAGCATGTACGACCACCCGTTCCAGTGGGGCTCCAAGCGCACGGGCCCCGACCTGGCGCGGGTCGGCGGCAAGTATTCCGACGAATGGCACCGCACCCACATGCACGATCCGCGCTCCGTGGTGCCGGAATCGATCATGCCGGGCTATCCGTTCCTGGCGAAGACGCCGCTCAAGTTCAAGGATATCGAAGACCACCTGACCGCCAACAAGATGATCGGCGTGCCTTACGACGACGACATGATCGCCGCCGCCAAGGCCGACATCCTGGCCCAGGTCAATCCGGACTCCGACGGCGTCGAAGGCCTGCAGAAGCGCTATCCCGGCGCACAGGCCCGCGACTTCGATGGCCATCCGGGCGCGCCGACGGAACTGGACGCCCTGATCGCCTATCTCCAGGTGCTGGGCACCATGGTCGACTTCAAGGCCTATAAGGCCGAAGAAAACTACCGCTAGGAGGTCGCCATGGAATCCAACGGTATGACTTTCGAACAAGTCGCCTACTTCGCCGAAACCTGGGGCCTGGTCTATCTGTCGGTCCTGTTCTTCGGCGTGCTCGTCTATGCCTTCCGGCCCGGCGCCAAGAAAAAGTTCAACGACGCCGCGCACATCCCGTTCAAGGAGGACTGAACCATGTCTGATCAACGTCATGTGGACGACTTCACCGGTATCGATACGACCGGCCACGAATGGGACGGCATCCGCGAGTTGGACAATCCCCTGCCCCGCTGGTGGCAATGGATTTTCTGGGCCTGCGTCCTGTGGTCCATCGGCTACTGGGTGGTTTACCCGGCCTGGCCGCTGGTCTCGACCTACACCAAGGGGATGTTCGGTTATTCGTCCCGCGCCGTGGTCGAAGCCGACATCGTCAGCAACAAGGAAGCCATGAAGGGGCATCTGGCCGAGATCGAGAAATCGTCCCTCGAACAGATCCGCACCAATGACAACCTGCGTGAATTCGCGCTGGCCGGCGGCCGGTCCGCCTTTGCCGTCAACTGTTCGCAGTGCCACGGCTCGGGCGCGCAGGGCTTCGCCGGGTTCCCCAACCTGAACGACGACGAATGGATCTGGGGCGGCACCGTCGACGCGATCGGCTATACGATCATGCACGGCATCCGCAACACCGAGGACGAAAACGCCCGTCAGTCCGACATGCCCGCATTCGGCAAGGACGGCATCCTCGAAAAGGCGCAGATCAACGACGTCGCCGAATACGTCCTGTCGCTGTCCGGCCAGTCCGCCGACAGCACCGCCGCCGCGCGCGGCAAGACGGTGTTCGCCGACAACTGCACCGCCTGCCATGGCGACAACGGCCAGGGCAATGCCGAGTTCGGGGCTCCGGCGCTGAACAACAACATCTGGCTCTATGGCGGGGACAAGGCGACCATCGTCGAAACGGTGACCAACAGCCGCCGGGGCGTGATGCCGGCCTGGGGTCGTCACCTGGACGAAGCCACCGTCAAGCAGCTTGCCATCTACGTCCACTCGCTGGGCGGCGGCAAGTAACAGCAATCGAAGGGGGATCACCCGGCCTGGGGGAGGCCGAGCCTTGGGGTAAAATGAATGCGCAGTACGGGTACCTCTACGTTGGATCAAGCGGCCGAGGCCGCTGATCCCAACGCCTATGACGTCGAAGCCGTCAACAAAAAGGACTCCAGGCCTCCCCTTTACGCGCCGCGGAAAAAAATTCATCCGCGGCGCACCCACGGGTTCTTCCGATCCTTCAAATGGTGGGTGATGGCGTTGACGCTGGGCGTCTACTACATCACCCCCTGGCTGCGCTGGGATCGGGGACCGGGCGCCCCTGACCAGGCGGTTCTGGTCGATATCCCCGGCCGCCGCTTCTACTTCTTCTTCATCGAAATCTGGCCCCAGGAATTCTATTACATCGCGGGGCTATTGATCATGGCCGGGCTCGGTCTGTTCCTGATCACCTCGGTCGTCGGGCGAGCCTGGTGCGGCTACACCTGTCCGCAGACGGTTTGGACCGACCTGTTCATCTGGGTCGAGCGCCTGGTCGAAGGCGACCGCAGTGCCCGCATCCGCTTGGACAAAGAGCCGATGTCGGCCTCCAAATTCACCAAGCGGGTGACCAAGTTCGCAATCTGGATGGTCATCGCCATGGGTACCGGCGGTGCCTGGGTGTTCTATTTCGCCGATGCCCCGACCCTGTTCACCGATCTGTTTACCGGACAGGCCGACACCGTGGCCTATGCCACCGTCGGCGTGCTGACCTTCACCACATTCTCGCTCGGTGGCCTGATGCGCGAACAGGTCTGTACCTACATGTGCCCCTGGCCCCGCATTCAGGCCGCGATGATGGACGAAGAGTCCCTGACCGTGACCTATCGCGTCGACCGGGGCGAGCCGCGCCGACCGTTCGAGAAGAACGCCGATTGGTCGCAGCGCGGCGATTGCATCGACTGCAAGGCCTGCGTCGTCGTCTGCCCCATGGGGATCGACATCCGCGACGGCCAGCAGTTGGAATGCATCACCTGTGCGCTGTGCATCGACGCTTGTGACGACGTGATGGGCAAGATCGGCCGCCCCCGTGGCCTGATCGACTACGATTCCGTCGCCAACGACCTGCGTCGCCGCGAAGGCAAGGAAGCCAAGCTGCGCCTGTTCCGGCCGCGCACCCTGTTCTATCTCGCCGCCTGGGGCCTGATCGGCCTGGGCATGCTCTACGTCCTGCTGACCCGCGCCGATCTGGACATCAACGTGATCCGCGACCGCAATCCGCTGTACACGACCCTGTCCGACGGCAGCCTGCGCAACGGTTATACGTTCAAGATTTTGAACAAAGCCCGCGAACAACGCACCCTGACCCTGGCCGCCACCGGCTTGCCCGGCGTCAAGCTCAAGGTCGTGGGCTCCGAAGACATGGGCGACAGCCCGCATCCTTACTTCACGGTCAAGCCGGACCGCCTGCAGTCGTTCCGCCTGCTGGTCACCGTGCCGCCGGGCACGCTCAAGGAGGCCTCGGCCAACCTGCGGTTCGTGCTCGAGGAAATCAACACCGGCCAGACCGCGACCTATAACAGCCTGTTCCGGGGACCCGAGAAGTGAGCCAAACCGAAGCGAGCCGGCCCTACGACCAGCCGCCGTATAATCCCGGCGGAAAGCCTATCACGGGCCGGACGGTTCTGATCGGCATGGTCGCGTTTTTCGGCGTGGTCATCGCGGTCAATCTGGTGTTCGTCTACTTCGCCTTGTCGACCTGGCCGGGCCTGACCACGCAGCATGCCTTCGAGGAAGGCCGCGACTACAACCAAACCCTGGAAAGCGCGGCCCGGCAGGAAGCCATGGGCTGGCATTCCCGGGTCGGCCTAGGCGCACCGACGCCCAAGGGCCGGGTCCTGACCCTGGTCATGACCGGCCCCGACGGCAAGCCGCTGACAGGCATGAAGGTAACCGCCGTCCTCAGCCGCCCGGTTGGCGAAGGGCTGACGGTCGATACCGCCATGGACGAAGAACGCCCCGGCCTTTACGGCGCGCTGGTTCGCCTGTCGGCTTTGGGCCGCTGGGAAGTCTTGATCAAGGTTCAGGCCGAGGATGGCCGTTCCTATCACATGCAACACGAGGTTCAGGCCGGAGGCACGAAATGAACCAGACCGCAGCCGTGCAGATCTCATCGGCCGCGCCGCACCCCGGATCGTCGGCACAGCCGGAAACGCTCCACCTGATGGTCGAAAACGTCCATTGCGCGGGTTGCATCAAACGTATCGAAGGCACCCTGGCGCAAACGCCGGGCGTGGTTTCGTCGCGGGTCAATCTGTCGACCAAGCGCCTGCGGGTCGATTGGCTGCCGGGGCAGACCGATCCCGACACCATCACCGACACCGTCACCGGCCTGGGCTTTCCGGCCCGTGCCTTCGACCCCGAAGCCCTGAAAGACGGCGGTGAGGCCGAGGACAAACGCCTACTGAAAGCCATGGCCGTGGCCGGGTTCGCGGCGGCCAACGTTATGCTGCTGTCGGTTTCGGTCTGGTCCGGGCATTTTTCCGGCATGGGCGACGCGACCCGCGACCTGTTCCATTGGGTCTCGGCGCTGATCGCCCTGCCCGCCGTGGTCTATGCCGGGATGCCGTTCTTTCGCTCGGCGGCGGCGGCTTTGTCGTCGCGCGCCCTGAACATGGATGTGCCGATTTCCCTGGCCGTGATCCTGGCCGCGGGGATGAGCCTGCAACAAACCATGAAGGGGGCCGAGCACGCCTATTTCGACGCTTCGGTGACCTTGCTGTTCTTCCTGTTGATCGGGCGTTACCTGGATCGCCGGGCACGCAACAAGGCCCGGTCGGCGGCAACGCGCCTGCTCGGCCTGCGGGCCGCGACCGCCATGGTGATCGAGCCCGACGGCAAACGCCGCGCCATCGCCACCGACGATATCCAACCCGGCATGATCCTGGCCGTGGCTGCGGGCGAGCGCCTGCCCGCCGACGGCGAAATCGCGACCGGCGTGACCGACCTGGATACCTCGCTGGTCACGGGTGAAAGCCTGCCGCGTGCGGTCAATTCTGGCGATCCGGTCTATGCCGGGACCCTGAACCTGTCGGCCCCGGTCGAGGTGCGCGTGACCGCCGCCGGTGAAAACACCCTGCTGGCCGAGATCGTGCGCCTGATGGAAGCCGCCGAACAGGGCCGCGCTAAATACGTGCGCCTGGCCGATCGGGCGGCGCGCATCTATGCCCCGACCGTACACATCCTGGCCGCCGGCACCTTCATCGGCTGGCTGGTCGCGACCGGCGATTGGGAACGCGCGCTGATGACCGCCGTCGCGGTCTTGATCATCACCTGCCCCTGCGCCCTGGGGCTGGCCGTTCCGGCGGTGCAGGTCGTGGCCTCGGGCCGCTTGCTGCAGCGGGGCGTTCTGTTGAAAGCCGCCGACGGCCTGGAACGTTTGGCCCAGGCCGACCATGTGGTGTTCGATAAGACCGGCACTCTGACCCTGGGTGAACCGGCTTTGGTCAATGCCGGGGATATTCCCGCCGACGCCCTGCGCGTGGCCGCCGCCCTGGCCAGCCACAGCCGCCATCCCCTGGCCCGCGCCCTGGTCAAGGCCGTGGCCGGCGACGGCGCGGAAGCCGTCGATCTTTCCGATATCGAAGAAGCCCCGGGGCGGGGGCTGTCCGCCCTTCAGGGCACGCGCCCGGTCCGCCTGGGCAGCCGGGCTTGGTGCGGGGTCGATACCGCGACCCAGAACGAGGGACCGAGCGGGCCGGAGTTCTGGCTGGCTATCGGCGGCGACACCCCGATCCGCTTCGCCTTCGCCGACCAATTGCGCGACGACGCCGTTGCGACGATCCAGCGCCTCAAGGCCATGGGCTTGGGGGTGGAGCTTCTGTCCGGCGACCGCGAAAACGTGGTCCGTGACGTCGCCCAACAACTGGGCATCGCCGAATGGCGGGCCGAGTGCCCGCCGGACGGCAAGGTGCAACGCCTGAAGGACCTGGCAGCGGATGGCCGCAAGGTCCTGATGGTTGGTGACGGCCTGAACGATGCCCCGGCCCTTGCCGCCGGGCATGTGTCGATGTCTCCGTCGAGCGCCGCCGACATCAGCCAGACCGCCGCCGACGTGGTGTTCCAGGGCCGCTCCTTGGCCCCGGTCGCGGAAACGCTGTTCGTCGGTCATGCCGCGACCCGCCATGTGAAACAGAATTTCGCCCTGGCTGTGTTGTACAATCTGATCGCCGTGCCCATCGCCGTGGCCGGTTTCGCGACGCCGCTAGTCGCCGCCGTCGCCATGTCGTCGTCATCCATCGTGGTGACGCTGAATGCCCTTCGCCTGAAGCTCGTCAAATAGGAGCCGTCCCATGGATGTCCTGATTTATCTGATCCCCGCCGCGTTGTTTCTGGGCCTGATTGGTCTGGTGGCCTTTTTCTGGGCGATGAAGTCGGGACAGTTCGACGACCTGGACGGCGCCGCCGAGCGCATCCTGCTGGATGATGAGGATATTGCGCGCCCCAACAACAGCAGGAATGGCAACGGCCCGTTGCACAACGGCAATCTTCCTTTTCAACCGCCCTGTCATTGAACGATTACATCGCCCCGGCGATTACGCGTTGAACAGACCCGCTTATGCACCGTATCCTAATGTTCGGTCGTGCCTACGCGGCATGATCGCATAAGGGGAAGGGGCGAATGGGTCGAAACGAACCGAATAAATCGGGCGGTCCCGCCAAAGGGGACCGCAGCCTGACGGGCATTCCGTTGCTCGGTTGTCTGAGTGCGGCCGAGCGAAAAGAGCTGGAACGCCAATGCCGATGGCTTGAATTCGGCAGCGGCGAAAAAATCATCGAACGGGGTGAGGAATATTCCAGCGTCTATTTCCTGCTCACCGGCACCGCGCATGTTCTGAACTATTCCGAAAGCGGGCGCGCCGTCAGCTACGCCGCGCTGAAGGATGGGGACGTGTTCGGCGAACTGGCCGCCATCGACGGCCTGCCGCGTTCAGCCTGGGTCTGTTCGGTCACGCCCTGTCTCGTCGCGGCGGCGCCGGGGCCGGCCTTTCTCGACCTTGTCACCGGCAACCGCACCATGGCCGTGGCTTTGTTGAAACGGCTGGCGGCGGTGATCCGCCTGGGTGACGAACGGCTGGCCGACGTCAGCCTGCTGGGCGCGGAACAACGGGTCTGCATGGAATTGATCCGCATGGCCGAACCCGATCCGAACGACCCGGCGCGCTACGTCGTCTCGCCCGTACCGACGCAAAGCAACTTCGCCAATATGATCGGCGCGTCGCGGGAAACCGTATCGCGGATTTTGGGTCGCCTGCGCGACGACGACATCGTGGTGCGGATCGACAAGGGCTTGGCGATCCCGGACCGGGCGCGCCTGGAACAACGGGCCTTGATGTAAGCGCCTATTCCAGGCGGCTACGCACGAACAAAACCGACACCGACAACGTCACCAGGGCGATCACCGCCAGGGGCCAGGCATTGGCGAAAACCTCGCCGGGCGGCAGGGCTTTGACGAATGTGCCTTCGACGATGATCAGGAAATGCTTCAACGGCATCGCCTGGGCCAGCCATTGCAACGCGGTCGGCATGTTTTCGACCGGCGTGGCGAAGCCCGACATGATGACGATCGGAATCGCGACCGTGAAGGTTCCCAGGATCGCCTGTTGCTGGGTCGCGCAGAACGACGAAATCACCAACCCGACCCCGACCACCGACAGGATGTAGAGAACCAGGCAGGGCAGCAGCAACAGGAACGAGCCGGTGAACGGTATTCCGAACCCGAAGATTCCGGCCATCACCATGATCAGGCCCAGCGCACTGCCAAGGACAAGGGCCGGAACGGCCTTGGCGATGATGATTTCCATCGGGCTGCAGGGGGAGACGAGCAACTGATCGAAGGTCCCTAGTTCCCGTTCGCGGGCAATCGACAGGGCGGTCAGCAACAGCGACGTGAACATGGTCAGGATCGCCGCCAAGCCCGGCACGATGAACCATTGATAGATCAGGTTCGGATTGAACCAATAGCGCACAGCGGCGGCATCAGCCCCCGCCCCGGCCGGTGTTGGCGAGATTTCGGCCCCCAACTCCGCCGCGATGGCCGACAGGTACCCGACCGTGATCTGCCCCGCGTTGGCCCGGCGGCCATCGACGATGACCTGCGCCTTGGCCGTCTGCCCGCTGGCGGCGGCGCGGGAAAATTCCGGTGGAATGTCGATCCCGGCGATGACCTTTTGCCCATCGATCAGCGCTTCCATGGCCGTCTGATTGTGGATGGCGATCACCTCGCCGACGAAGTCCGCCGCCGCAACCCGGGAAACGAATTCCTGGGACCAGCGCCCGTTATCCCGGTCCAGGATGGCGATGTCGACGTTGCGGACATCCAGGGTCGCCGCGAAGGAAAAGATCAACAGTTGCATCAGCGGCGGGCCGATCAGCACGAACCGGCTGCGCGGGTCGCGCAGGACGCACAGCAGTTCCTTGACGATCTGCGATTTCAAACGTGACGAGATCAACGACATGTCAGCGATCCAAACTCTTCTTGGTTTTCATGACCGAGATGGCGAAGAACAATCCCCCGATGGCCAGCATGGCCGCCGCGTTCGGCAGCAACAGCGGCCAGACATCGCCCGCCAGGAAGACCGTCTGCAAACTCGGCACGAAGTAGCGCGCCGGCACCACATAGGTCAGGGCATGCACCGCCGTCGGCATGGCATCGATTTCAAACAGAAACCCGGACAACAGATAAGACGGCAGGAAGCCTGTCAGCAGCGCCAATTGCGAGGCTACGAACTGATTGCGGGCCAGGGTCGAAATCAACAACCCCTGCCCCAGGGCCGGAACCAGGAACACCGCCGACAGGAACAGCAACGCCCCCCAGGACCCGCGCAAGGGAACCTCGAAGAAATGCACCGCGAACAGGGCGCAGCCCACGGTCGCGGCCATGCCCAGGACGAAATAGGGGGCCAGCTTGCCGATCAGGATTTCCGCGATGGTCGCGGGGGTCGATAAAATCGCCTCCATGGTCCCGCGTTCCCACTCTCGGGCAACGACCAGGGCCGTCAGCAAGGTCCCGATCATGGTCATGATGATCGCGATCGATCCAGGCAACAGGGCGCGGCGGCTTTCCAATTCAGGATTGAACAGGAACCGTTCGACCAGGGCGATGGGCTGCGGCGCCGCCTGATTGCGATCCAATAGCCAAGCCCGGAGCACCCCCTGCGCATCGTTGGCCACGAACTTGGCCGTGTTGGGCTGGGAGCCGTCGGTCACGATCTGCACCAGGGGGGCGCGGCCCGCCGTCAGGCGATGGGCGAAATCCTGCGGGATGACGATAAAGCCGCGCAGCTTTCCGGCGACGACCTTATCCTCGACCTCGCGCCGGTCGCGGGCCGGGGTCACCGCGAAATAGCGGCTGGCGGCGAAGGCCGCGGCCAGGGATTGCGACGGGGCGTCATCGGCTTCGCGAACCACGCCGACGGACATGCTGCGAATGTCCAGCGATACGGCATAGGAAAACAGCAGCATCAGAACGACCGGCAGGACGAAAGCGATCAGGATTGCCGAGGGGTCGCGCACGACCTGCAGGCTTTCCTTGCCGATCAACGCGGCGACGCGCCGGGGCGCGATCCGTCGGCTCGCCGGCCCGCTCATCCGTCTGTTCCCGTGCCTATGGCGCTGTCGTTTTCGTCGACCGCGCGGATCAGGCGAATGAACGCATCCTCCATGGTCGGCGACGGCAGGTCCGGCGATTGCGCGGCTTGCTTCAAGGCATCCGGCGTATCCAGGGCAATCAGACGGGCGCGATACATCAGGGCGACCCGGTCGCAGTATTCGGCCTCGTCCATGAAATGGGTGGTGACCAGGACGGTCATACCCTTGCGCACCAGGCCGTTGATATGGGTCCAGAACTCCCGCCGGGTCACGGGATCGACACCCGAGGTCGGCTCGTCCAGGAACAGCACCGGCGGGCGGTGCATCAAGGCGCAGGCCAGGGCCAGTCGCTGTTTGTAGCCGAGCGGCAAATCACCGGGGGCCGATTTCAGATAGCGCGACAGTTGGAACGTCTCGACCATTTCGTCGATCCGGCGGCGTTTCTCCGCCCCGTCCAGGCCATAAACCCCGGCGGAGAATTCCAAATTCTGGCGCACCGACATCAAACCGTAGAGCGAAAACTTCTGCGCCATGTAGCCGATCCGCCGCTTGGCATCGCCCGAGGCCGTGCGCAGGTCGTGGCCGACAACCCGGGCCTCGCCCGTCGTCGGCTTCAGCAACCCGCAAAGCATCTTGAACGTGGTCGACTTGCCCGCCCCGTTCGGGCCCAGCAGGCCCAGGATTTCACCGCGCCGCACGTCGAAGCTGACGTCGTCGGTCGCGGTGAAGGCCCCGAACCGCCGGGTCAGGTTGCGGCAGGACACCGCGACGTCGCTGTCCAATCGGATGTCCGCCATTCCTTCGGCCAAGGGCGAGGTCCCGCCCGGCCCACCGCCCAGCAAATCGACGAAGGCATCTTCGAACCGGGGAACCACCGGCGTCAGGCGACCGCCATGGCGACGGGCCAACTCGGTTGCTTCCGTTGGCGCGGCACCCTGGCGCAGGACGAGGCGCAAATCCTCGCCCTGGATCACCCCGTCACCGACGCTGGCCAGATCCAAAGCCTCGGCCAAGACCCGGCGACGGTCGAACGACGGCGCCGACATACGGTAGCAGCGATCATCCAATGTGGCGGTCAGGTCCGCCGGGGCGCCCGTGTATTCCAGGCGACCCTCATTCAGCAACAGAACCTCGGCACAGCGTTCGGCCTCGTCCAAATAGGCCGTCGACCAGATTACCGCCATGCCGTCGTCGGTCAGGGCCTGCACCATGGCCCATAAATCCTGGCGGCTGACCGGATCGACGCCGACCCCTGGTTCATCCAGCAACAATACCTTAGGCGTGCCCATGAGGGCGCAGGCCAGGCCCAGTTTCTGTTTCATCCCGCCGGACAGCCGCCCCGCCAGACGCCGAGTGAACGGTCCCAGGCTGGTGAAGTCGAGCAGGCGGTCGAACGCCCGGTCGCGCTCGCCTTTGGGCAGGTCCCGCAATTGGGCGTAAAGACGTAGGTTCTCGATCACCGTCAGATCTTCGTACAAGCCGAACCGTTGCGGCATGTAGCCGACCACGGGGGCGATCTCTGATTGATCTTCCGCAACGTTCCAGCCGGCGACTGCGATCCTGCCCTCGCTGGGCGTCATCAGCCCCGCCATCATCCGCATCAGGGTCGTCTTGCCCGCGCCGTCGGGACCGACCAGGCCGGTCAGGCAGCCATAGCGGATCACGGCGTCCACCCCGCCCAAGGCGGTCAGGTCGCCGAACCGCTTGACCACGCCGTCGAGCGTGACCGCCGTGCCGTCCTGCGGAGCCGGATGGGCCATGGGCTCGGGCATGCGGCGGGCTCCTTCTGCTTTGCTCTGGGGCTGCGCTATTCCTGGGGCGGAACCGTGACGGTCACCGGCATACCCTGGCGCAAGCCGTCGTCGGCATCCGAGACAACGATGCGCAGGCGATAGACCAGATCGGTCCGAAGCTCCGTCGTCTCCACCGACTTGGGCGTGAATTCGGCCCGCGGCGAGACGAAGCCGATCTGCCCTTCGTACTCCCGGTCCGAGGAATCGGTCTTCAACCGCACCTTGGTCCCCGGTACGACACGGCCCAGGTTCGGCTCGCCGACATAGGCCCGGACATATACCGGATTGCGCAGCGACAAGGTGTAGACGGCTTCGGACGGGCCGACCATGCTGCCCGGCTCTCGCACCCGCGACAGCACCACAGCATCGGCGGGCGACAAAAGTTGCGTATCGCCCAGCGCCGTCTGCGCCTGGGCCAGGGATGCCTTGGCCGCGGCCAGGGCGGCCTCGGCCGCCGCGATGTCTTCCTGGCGGGCCCCTTCGCGCATCAACTCAAGCGCCTGTTGCTTCCCGGTCAGGGCCGCGCGGGCCTCGTCACGGGCGGCATGGGCCGCATCCAGGGCGCTGATGCTGGCGGCGCTGGTGGTCTGCAGGGCGGTCTTGCGTTTGAAATCCGCTTCGGCGTTGCGCAGCGTCGCCTCGGCCCGGCGGACATCTGCCTCGGCTTCGGCGATTTCCTGGGGCCGGTTTCCGTGGGCCAGCTTGTCCAACTCCGCACGTCGGCGGTCTACCTCCGCTTCGGCCACGGCGACGCCATCGCGGTAAGGTTTTGCGTCCAATTCCGCCATCACCGCACCGGTCGTCACCCGGTCGCCTTCGTCGAAGGCCATCGCGGTCAGACGGCCCGATTGCCGGAACGCCAATTCGACCTCGCGAATATCGACATTGCCGTACAGGACCAGCGCACCGTTGGACGGCCCGGCCAAGCCTGTCACGGATTGCACCCAATGCCGCGCCGGGGGCCAAAACGCGACGGCCGCGGCGACGGCCAACAAGGCCGCGGCAAGGACGATGCGTGGGCTGATCTTCATGACCGTTCTCCGGACGTCGGGAACAGGGCGCTCAAGTTTTGCCGAACCTGTCCCTGAATTTGTGAAATCTCGGTTGCGCCGACAGCGGTCCAACCCATCACCCGCATCGCCGCCGCCCGGGCCATGCGGAACATCAAAATTTGGCCGATGACGGTCGCCACGACCAAACGAGGGTCGCCCGCGCGGCCATCAGGGTCCAGGCGCGAGACCAGATCGATCATGACCTGCGACACAGGACGCATGACGCCGTCGAAGATCACGTCGAACGCCGGGCCGGGGGATTGCTGCTCGCGGATGATCAGGCGGGCCCAGGGCGCGGATTCTTCCCCGGCCAAAAGAGCGGCCAGGGCATCGGTCATCCGGCACAAGGACGCCAAATGGCGATCCCGGCCGGCGGCGTCATCCAGCGCCAGATCGGCGCGCACGGCCTCGGCGACCGGCCCGATGCGTTCCTTGATCCGCGCCGCCATATGGGCGAAGGCCGCCAGGTACAAGCCTTCCTTGTTGCGGAAATGATAGGCGATCAGCGCTTGGTTGACCGACGCCTGCCGCGCGATCGCGCGTGTGCTGGCGGCATGGAAACCGACCTGTCCGAACACGTCGATGGCGGTCGCCAGCAAGGCGTCACGCGTTGCATCGCCACGCGGTGCGGGCCCATCGCCAGCGGAGGTTCTGTTTGCTTCCATTGGGGGGAATTTTAATCAAGTGATTAATTTAGTCAATTGATTAAAATAAAACCGCACGCGCAGTCACTCGGCCCTGCCCCGCCGGGCATGGCGCCTTAAAACACCGATATTGAGGAACGGGGACTTTGGAGGATGCCGCCCCAGCGTCAGAACATGACCGCCAGTGCACGGCAGTCATACAGAGCCGTCAGAATTCGAGCGGCGCGTTGTCGGTCACTTCCTTCATGGCGAAGAATGTGCGGGTCTGGCGCACACCGGGCAGCGAGATCAGCGTATCGGCGTGCAATTGGTTGAAGTCCGCCATGTCCCGGACCCGAACCTTGACGAAATAATCGAAATCGCCGGCCACCAAATAACAGTCCAAAACGACATCTAGTTGCTTGATCGCATTCTCGAAGGCGGCGAAACTCTCGCTGGTCGATCGGTCCAAAACGACCCCGACCAGGATCAGCGTCCCCCGGGAAACCTTGCTGGGATCGACTTGGGCGCGGACCGATTGGATGTAGCCTTCGTCGAACAGCCGCTGGGTCCGCCGGTGGCAGGTCGCGGGGCTGGAATGCACGAGTTTTGCCAACTCCGCATTGGTCAGCCGGCCGTTGGCCTGCAAGTGCTTGAGAATATTACGGTCGATACGATCCAGGTCTTCCATGCATGGAAGAATATTCCGATATTTCGACCATTTCCAGAAAATTCATCCGATTTTTTCGAACATATAATAGCATTCGCTAAATTTTATCCTCGCAATAGAAAGCACCTTTCATTTGGATTCCGCTAGCCTTTCCTGGTGTTCAAACCAGGGGGTTCCCAGCATGAATCTTGAGAAATTCGAACGTTATCCGCTGACCTTCGGCCCGACGCCGATCGAGCATCTGCCGCGCATGACCGAAGCCCTCGGCGGCAAGGTCCAGATCTACGCCAAGCGCGAAGACTGCAATTCCGGCTTGGCCATGGGCGGCAACAAGCTGCGCAAGTTGGAATACATCGTACCGGACGTGATCGCGTCCAACGCCGACACCCTGGTCTCCATCGGCGGGGTCCAATCCAACCATACCCGCATGGTCGCCGCGGTGGCCGCCAAGCTGGGCCTTAAGTGCCGCTTGGTGCAGGAAAGCTGGGTGCCCCACGAAGACGCTGTCTACGACCGCGTCGGCAATATTCTGATGACCCGCCTGATGGGCGCCGACAGCCGCATCGTCGATGACGGCTTCGACATCGGCATCCGCAAAAGCTGGGAAGAAGCCATGCAGTCGGTCCGCGACGAAGGCGGCAAGCCCTACGGCATTCCGGCCGGGGCCTCGGTCCATCCGCTGGGCGGCCTAGGCTATGTCGGCTTCGCCGAAGAAGTCCGCGCCCAGGAAAAAGAACTGGGCTTCAAGTTCGATTATATCATCGTCTGCGTCGTCACCGGCTCGACCCAGGCCGGGATGATCGTCGGCTTCGCCGCCGACGACCGTGCCGACCGCGTGATCGGGATCGACGGCTCGGGCACGCCCGAACAGACCTGGGATCAGGTCCGCGAGATCGTCACCAACACGGCGGAGATTGTCGAACTGGGCCGTCCCGTGCGCGACGACGAAATCGTCATCAACCCGGATTACGCTTATCCCGCCTATGGCGTGCCCAGCGCCGAAACGAACGAGGCGATCCGCTTCGCCGCCAAGACCGAGGCGATGATCACCGATCCCGTTTACGAAGGCAAATCCATGCAGGGGATGATGGACCTTGTCCGCAAGGGCTTCTTCCCCGAAGGCAGCAAGGTTCTGTACGCCCATCTGGGCGGCGCGCCCGCGCTGAACGGATACGCCTATACCTACCGGAACGGCTGAGTTCTCTCCCCGCCGCGGATCAATTCCGCGGCACCGCTGACGGCGCGCGGACTAATACCCCCCACAGGTCCTCCAGCCTGCCGCGCGCCGTCTTTCGGTGGGTTTCGAACCGGGCATGGGCATCCGGCCCCGCTTCGGGAGACAAACCGATCGACCACAAGGCGGCGATTTCGTTGGGCACGAAGGAATAGCGCAGGTCGATGATCCGATCAGGATGATCCGGGTCCTTGGCGATGAAGCCATCGCTGAAATACCGGAACCGTTCGACATCCCGCGCCTGCTGACTATCCGGCTTCAACCAGGGGAAATCCCGCGCCAGGTCCAGCTTGGCCACGGAGGTTCCGGGCGCCACCATCGGCGCGATCCCGACACGCACGGCGTCGACATAATAGCGGTCGCCGGTTTCATAGATGACTTTCCACAGCAACAGGTTGGCAAAGGCCGGTTTGACATCCAGGCGAACCGGCGCATGCCCGCGCGATGCCGCCAGGTCCATCCCCATGGCCCGGGCGTTTTGATGCTGGAAGAACCCGAGGCTCAGATAGAACGCCGCCCATAGCAGCGCCAACCGCCCCCATCGCCCCGAGCGCCGCACCATGCCGGTGATCGCCATGCCTAGGATCGGCAAGGTGAACAGGGGATCGATGATCGAGATGATGCTCCAGGCGACGCGTCGGTCGCTGAATGGCCAGAGCAACGACGTTCCGTAAGACGTCGCCGCATCCAATAGGCCGTGGGTCGCATATCCCAAGACGCAGAACAGCCAGGCCTGAAGAAACGAAATGCCCAGCCAACGCCGAAACGGCAGATAAAGCGCGGTCGCCGTGATCAGCCCGCCGATCGGGATGAAGAACAGGGAATGCGTGAACTGCCGATGGTATTCGAGAAACAGCAGCGGGTCCGTATCCGATGCGATCAGAACGTCGAGGTCTGCCGCCATCCCGGCAAAAAACCCCAGGGCGGACGCAGCGACAGCCCCCTTGCGCTGACGCGTGGCCAGCGGCAGCGACGCCCCCAGGGCTCCTTGCGTCAACGGGTCCAACGCGGCTCAGCCCTTATCGCCGTCGGTTTCAGCCAGACAGCCTTGCATCGCTTCGAACGGCAACATCACGCATTCGTGGCGATGCTTCAGGCCATGCACGGGGGTAAAGGCGTTCAACCCCTCCCACACCCCGGTCGCGGGCGTCCCTTCGGCCAACAGGCGGTGAGCTTGCTCAACCCCTTCGGCCAGGGCTGCCCGATCCAAGCCGGGTGCGGTTTCGGCGATCAAGGCCGCCGCCGCCTGAACCAACAGGCAGCCGCGTATCTTGCCGCCGACCGCGCGAATGCGGTCACCTTCAAGGCCGACCTCGACCGTCGCCCGGTCGCCGCACAAAAAGTTATCGGCCTCGTGTCGGCAGGACGCATGCTCGACCGGACCGAACGTCTCGGCTTTGGCGGCAAGGTCCTTGATCCGCGCATCGTAGACGGCGTCGGCATCGCTCATGCCAAGACCTCCAACGCGTGGTCCAGGGCGGCAGCAAAGGCGTCAATGTCAGCCTGCGTATTGTAAAGGCCGATGCTCGCCCGGGTCGTCGCATCGACGCCCATGCGCTCGACCAAGGGCTGGGCGCAGTGGTGCCCGCCACGCAGCGAAACGCCTTTCGACCCCATCAATTCGCATAAGTCATGGGGATGGGCGCCATCGACCGCGAACGACAGAATCGGCACTCGGCGACCGTTGTCGCCCGGCCCGATCAGCCGGACACGCGGCCGTTCGGCAAGGCGGTCCATCAGACCCCGCATCAAGTTTCGTTCCTCGCACTGGATGGCGGTCCAGTCCTGACCCAGCAGCCAATCCGCCGCCACCCCAAGCCCAATTGCCTGGGTGATCGGTGGCGTGCCTGCTTCGAACCGATGCGGCGGCGGGGCATAGGTCGTTTGCTCGAACGTCACCCGGCGGATCATTTCGCCGCCGCCCAGGAAGGGCGGCATTTCGGTCAATAGCGACGACCGCGCCCAAAGCGCCCCGATCCCCGTGGGGCCGTACATCTTATGGCCCGTGACGATATAGAAATCGCACCCCAGCGCGGCGACATCGATCGGACCGTGGGCCGCCATCTGCGCCCCATCGACCAGGACCGGCACGCCATGTTCATGCGCCACGGCGCAAACGGCGCGCACATCGGTCACCGCCCCGGTCACGTTCGAGGCATGGGTAATCGCGATCAGTTTCGTCCGAGGACCGATCAGACTTTTAAGCTCATCCAGATCGGGATAGCCCTCGTCATCCACCGGCAGGACCTTCAACACCACGCCGGCGCGCGTGCGAAGCATCTGCCAGGGTACGATGTTGGCGTGATGCTCGCCCGCGCCGACGATGATTTCATCCATCGCCGACAAGCCCGCGCCGAAGCTATGGGCGACCAGATTGATCGCCGACGTCGCGCCGGAGGTAAAAACAAGCTCGTTCGCATCGCCCGCCCCCAAATAGCGAGCGACCGATGTCCGTGCGTCTTCGTATTCCTGGGTCGCGGCGACGGCCAGAGGATAAATGCCGCGCTTCACATTGGCCCGGCCCCCGGTTTCATAGGCCGCCATCGCGGACAGCACGGGCGTCGCGATTTGCGTCGTCGCCGCATTGTCCAGATAGGCCCCGGCCAAGCCGGAGACCAGCGCCGGGAACTGATTTCGCAGGGTCGCCACCCCGCCCCCTATTCCGGGTCCCGGCGCATGCAGGCGACGATTTCGGCCATGATGCTGACCGCAATCTCGGCCGGGGACTGGGCGCCGATGTTCAGGCCGATGGGGCCATGAATGCGCCCGATGGTTTCCGCGTCGAACCCGGCGGCAGTCAGGCGCTCGACCCGTTTGGCCTGGGTGCGCTTACTACCCAGGGCGCCGATATAGAACGCCTTGGTCCTCAGCACCCGATCCAGGGCCGGATCATCCAGCTTGGGGTCATGGGTCAGGGTCACCACGGCGGTGCGGGTGTCGGGCCGCAGGTCGTCCAACGCCTCGTCCGGCCAGTCGGTGCGTACGTCCACGCCGGGAAAGCGCGCGTCCGAGGCAAAGGCCCGGCGCGGATCGACCACGGTCACGCCGAACCCGGCCATCGCCGCTATCGGCACAAGCGTCTGGGCAATATGAACCGCGCCGACTACGATCAGCCGCCGCGGCGGGGCCACGACTTCAATGAACCAGTCACCGTCATCGTCGGAATAGGCGCGGGAACGATCGTCGCGCAGGGCCTTGCGGGCGGCCTCGGCCACCAGCGGCGGCAGGTCGCCCTGCCCCAGCAGCACCGTCTCGCCATCGGACAGACGGGTGACCAGGGCGGAGCTTTCGCCGTCGAGCAAAGCCTCGCGGGCTTTTTCATACAGCGCCGCCGAACCTTCGAAATCCCGAACCAAAACCTTCACCGACCCGCCACAGGCCAAGCCGACTTCCCAGGCCTGTTCGTCGGACACGCCGAAATCGAGCAGCCGCGACGGCGTGCCGCCCAACACTTCGAGTGCTTCCCTGACCACCGCGCCTTCGATGCAGCCGCCGGAGACGGACCCCGTCATTTCACCATCGGCATTGACGCCGAGGTGGCTTCCCGGCGGGCGCGGCGACGAGCCCCAGGTCGAAACCACCGTCGCCAGGGCCACGGGCTTTCCGCCCGCGCGCCAGGAAAAGGCGGCGTCGAACACATCGTCGGCAGGCAACGATCGATCCGTGGGCAGCGACATGACGATAGGGTCCTAGCCGATCAGCTTCATGCTGTAGAGCACATAGGCCGCGACGGCAGCGGCGGCGACGGCAATCAGAACCCAGGTTCCCTTGCCCATGCCCTGTTTCGCCGGAGCAGCGGCGGCGGGCTCACCCACCATAGGTGCTACAGGCGCAGCTTCGGCCGCCGGGGCCTCGGCTTCCGCCGGGGCAGCGGCAGCGCCACCGCTTTCGCTTTCGACAACCAGTTGTTCGAACGTGTCGAAGAACTCACCGGCCAGTTTCTTGGACGTGCCTTCGATCAGGCGGCCACCCAACTGCGCCAGCTTGCCGCCGACATCGGCCTTGACCTCATAGGTCATGATCGTGCCGCCCGCGCCGTCGTCGGCCAGGTTGATGACGGCTCCGCCCTTGGCGAAACCAGCCGCGCCGCCCTTGCCTTCACCGGTAATGGTGTAGCTTTCCGGCGGATTCAGGTCCGACAGCGTGACTTGGCCTTTGAACTTGGCGCGCACCGGTCCGACTTTTGCGGTCACCGTGGCGGCGAGTTCCGTATCGGAAAGCTTCTCCAGGCTTTCGCAGCCGGGAATCGCTTTGGCGAGAATTTCCGGGTCGTTGAGGGCCGCGAAGACCACTTCCCGGGGGGCGGCGATACGGCGTTCTTCCTTCAAATCCATGGGTTCTTGCGTCCTTTTATGGGTTGTTATCGGGCCTTTATGCCTCGATATGTTCCAAATGTCATGTCGGGAGAGAAAAAAGTTTCAGGGGCCCGCGATCTAGGGCAGGTCTTCGGGCGTGTCGATATCCATATGGATACCGCCGGTCGCGACGTCCACCCTTAGAAGGTCGGCTTTATGTCGGGCCAATAGGGGTTTGGCCCCGACATCGCCGCTCAGTTCGGCAAATTCGGGGAACACCGCGCGGGGCCAAAGCAACGGATTGCCGGGCTGACCATCGTAACGCGGCTGGCAGATTTTCCGCCCGTCGGCGGCAACAAAGGCATCGATCAAGGCATTGATCACCCCCGGGCCGACATCGGGCATATCGCCCAACAGGATGATCGCACCGGCGGAATGGGGATCAACCGCCGCGATCCCCGCCTTGACCGACGACG
>CAXGUG010000014.1:0-53499 GCA_964012715.1 uncultured Rhodospirillaceae bacterium
GAAGACATCGCGCAGAATTCCGCCGACGCCGGTCGCGGCGCCCTGATAGGGCTCGATGTAGCTGGGGTGGTTGTGGCTTTCCATCTTGAAGATGGCGGCCTGACCGTCGCCGATATCGACCACACCGGCGTTCTCGCCAGGCCCGCAGATCACCCGCTTGCCCTCGGTCGGCAAGGTTTTCAGCCATTTTTTCGATGACTTGTAGGAGCAATGCTCCGACCACATGACGGAAAAGATGCCCAGTTCCGTCAGGTTGGGGGCGCGGCCCAGGATCTCCAGCACCTTTTCGTATTCGGCGGGGCTCAGGCCATGCTCGGCAACGATCTCAGGGGTGATCTCTTCGGCGGCGTTTTGCGCGGGATTTTGGGGTGTGTTCATGGTCGGACTTCTTATCATTTCCCGGGCGTTTGGCAACGATTTATCGGCCCATTCGGGCGGTTTCCGGGCCTGTTAAGGGGGGATCAGCGCCAGGGACGCCTGACTCCGCCCCGCCCGGGACGGCGCAGGGTGATTTTCGGGCCTTGCGGGCTGCCCTGGTCCCCATCTTGATCGGCCTCTCGGTGGCGGCCCCAGGGCCCCATTTCCGGCAGGTTGGCGCGGCGCACGCCATGCGGATGGTCGGGCCGCCCGCCAACGCCGGCCAAAAGCGGCACATCGCGGCGTTTGAAAAACGGCACCAGCATCATGCCCGCGGCGGCCCCGCCGATATGGGCCCACCATGCGACCCCGCCGCCGGTGCCCGGATCTGCGGCGGCATTGACGAATTGCAGGCCGATCCAAAACGCCAGGGCGATCCAGGCCGGGACCGGAACCACCCGCACGAAAATCAAAATCCAGATCAGGACGTTGATATTGGCTTTCGGGTGCAGCAGCAAATAGGCCCCCATGACCCCGGAAATGGCCCCCGATGCGCCGATCAGCGGCGTCGTCGACGAGGTGTCCAGCGACATATGGACCAGGACGGCGGCCAGCCCGCAAAGCAGGTAGAACGTCAGGAACCGCAAGTGCCCCATGCAGTCCTCGACGTTGTCGCCGAGAATCCACAAATAGAGCATGTTGCCCAGCAGGTGCATCCAGCCGCCATGCATGAACATCGAGGTCACCAGCGTGACCTGCGCCGGGACCCAGGACAGTTCCGGCGGCAATTGCCGCTCACCGAACACCACCGCCGGGATGGCGCCCAGGGCAAAGACCGCTTCCTGCGCCATGCGCGGCGGTAGGGTGACCTGCCACAGAAAGACCAAGGCGCAGGCGACGATGATCCCCACCGTGACGTATTGAAACGGGATGTATTGGCGGGGGTTTGAATCGGATATCGGCAGCAACATGGTCAGAGCTTAGAGCCTGCGGGCCTTGGAATGAACAATGATGACGCCGCCCGGCGGCGAAAACGGGGCTGGCGCGCGGTGCGGAGGCGCGTTTACTGTCGATGCAGCAACATCCAAGATAAAAAAGGCTCCCATCATGACCTTTCTTCCCAATTCTCCCCATGCGCGCGACGTCGCGTCGGTCGTTCACCCCCATACCAATCTGAAGCGGCATCTGGAAACGGGGCCGACGATCATCACCGGCGGGGATGGCGTTTATGTGACGGACGATGACGGCAACCGCCTGATCGAGGGCGTGGCCGGTCTGTGGTGCGCGTCCTTGGGCTTCGGGGTGGAGCGTCTGGCCCGCGTCGCCTACGACGCGATGAAGGAGCTCGGCTACTATCACACCTATCGCCACAACTCGAACCCGGCGATGATCGAGCTGGCCGAACACCTGCTGTCGATCGCTCCGGTGCCGATGTCGAAGGTGCTGTTTCAGTGTTCGGGATCGGAAGCCAACGACACGGCGATCAAGCTGGTCTGGTATTATCACAACGCCATCGGCAAGCCGGAAAAGCGCAAGATCATCGCCCGCAAGCGGGGCTATCACGGCAATACGGCGGCGGCGGTCAGCCTGTCCGGCAAGCCTGAGATGCATCAGGATTTCAACCTGCCGTTCGAGCCGTTCCGCCATACCGATTTCCCCTATTTCTATCTGGAGCATCAGGACGGCGAGAGCGAACAGGACTTCGCCACACGCATGGCCGACAGCCTGGAAGCGATGATCCTGGAAGAAGGGCCGGAAACGGTCGGCGCGTTCTTCGCCGAGCCGATCATGGGCTCCGGCGGCGGGGTCGTACCGCCCGCGACCTATTACGACAAGGTCCAGGCGGTGCTGAAGAAATACGACATTCTGTTCGTCGCCGACGAAGTGATCTGCGGGTTCGCCCGCACCGGCAAGATGTGGGGCACGGAAACCATGGGCCTGCAGCCCGACATGATCAGCTGCGCCAAGCAGTTGTCGGCGGGCTTCCAGCCGATTTCGGCCTTGATGGTGAATGAAAAGATCTTCCAGGCGATGCTGGTCGAAAGCGACAAGGTCGGCCCGTTTTCCCACGGCTATACCTATGCCGGGCATCCGGTGGCCGCCGCCGTGGCGATGGAGGTTCAGAGGATCTATCAGGAAATGGACGTCCTGGGCCATGTCGGGCGGGTCGGCGATTACCTGTCCCGCCGCCTGGACGGCTTGCGCGGCCATCCGATGGTCGGCGATTTGGACGGTCGCGGCCTGTTGTGGGGCATGCAGATCGTCCAGGACCGGGATAGCCGGAGCCTGTTCGATCCGGCCCTGGGCATCGGCCAGCAGATCGGTGATCGCACTCGGGAGCAGGGGGCGATCGTGCGCATTATCGGCGACCGCATCGTCCTGGCCCCGCCCCTGGTTATCACCGAGGACGAAGTCGACCAACTGGTCGGCGCGCTGGAAAAGGGTTTCGACGCCGTCGCCGCCCAGGTTCTTTAAACCATCGTTGGGCGAACGACCGCAGCGGTCGAACGCAAACCTGTTGTCCCGATTTTTCCCGGATTGTATACAAAGCGCCGCGCATCCCTTCATGACCGGGTGATGCGCGGCCCCCAGGGAGCGCGCAAGCGAGGGGGATGGCTGACAGCAGGGAGCATCATCGTGAAAGATGGAAATACGACGGCGGACGCCTCCGGACAAACGGGCGCGACGGCGGTTCTGGCGAATTTCGCCGCGGGATTGAGCTTTGAAGACATGCCGCCCGAGGTGGTGGATCATCTGAAACTCGCGGTGCTCGACGGGCTTGCCTGTTGCCTGCATGGCGCGACCTTGCCCTGGACGCAGATGGTCGCCGACTTGGTCGATCACGACGGCGGCACGCCCGAGGCCTCCTTGATCGGCATGTTGCGGATGGTCCCGGTCGCCAGCGCCGTGCTGGTCAACGCGACCTCCGGTCATGCCTTCGAAATGGACGACATTCACCGCGACGCCATCACCCATCCCAATTCCATCGCCGTGCCGGTGGCGCTCAACATGGGTGAACGCCTGTTGGGTGTGCAGCGAACGGGGGTGACGGGTGCGCTGGTTTTGACGGCCATGGCGGCGGGCTATGAAGTGGCCTGCCGGGTCGGCGCCGCCGCCGGGACCGACCTGTTGCTACGGGGCTTCCATCCGCAGGGTGCGGTCGGCCCGCTGGTTGCCGCCGCCACCGCCGCCCGCATGATGGGCCTGGATGCTCAGGGGATGGCCAATGCGCTGGGCATTGCCGGGTCCTTGGGCGCCGGGCTGATGGCGGCGCAGGAAGGGGCGATGGTCAAGCGCCTGCATTCCGGGCGGGCCGCCGAAGCCGGGGTGCGTGGGGCCGAGCTGGCGGCGCGCGGGTTCACCGGTATTTCCGACATGGTCGAGGCCGAATACGGCGGGTTCCTCTCGTCCTTTGCCGGGAACATCGATACCGAGCGCGCAACCCGCGGCCTGATGCCGGGCCAGGACATGCAGTGGGAAGTCCTGAACACCGGGTTCAAGCCCCATGCCACCGTGACCAGCATCCATTGCGCGCTGGACGCCCTGAAGACCGTGATGACGGACAACAACATCGCGTCCGATGAAATCGCGACGATCACCGCCCGGATCAGTCATCCGACCTATGTCCATTGCGCCTGGCCATACAAGGCGCAGAGCATCACCGCAGCGCAGATGAACCTGTTCTACGGCTTGGCCATGATCGCCCTGGACGGCGAGGCCTTTACCGCGCAGTTCACCGACCAGCGGATCAAGGACCCCAAGGTGCTGTCGTTCATCGACCGCATCTCCGCCGAGGTCGATCCTGAGATCGAGGCTCTGGGTCGGGGGGCCCGGCACATGGCGCGGATCACTGTGCGGACCACCGACGGGCGCGAATTCACCCATAGCGAAAACAACCGCCGCGGCAGCCCGGAAAACCCGGTTTCGGCGGCGGACCTGGACCGCAAATATCATGCCCTGTCCGAGCCGGTGTTGGGCGCGGCCAAGACGGCCAAGGTCAAGGACTTCGTGATGTCGCTGGAGACGGCGGAGGATATCCGCCCGCTGATGAACCTGCTGACGGCGTAAACCCGACCTCTGCGGAGTGGTTCAACTGCATGGATTGGTCTATAATTTAGGCCAATCTAATGGAGGCCCGCCATGTCCGAAGAGCGCCGCACCGCCCGGCGGTTCGATTTAACCGAATTGATGTTCGTGACTTCCGCCGGGGAAACCCGGGCGGGCCTGCTGCGGGACATCTCCCGCCTGGGCGCGCAGGTTGAATTTTCGGAAATTCTGGGCCGGATGGAGCATGGATTCTCGATCGGCGACGAGGTGTTCCTGCAGATCGACGGCGTCGGCGAGCTTCCGGGTCGGGTCCAGCGCCTGACCGACAAGGGCGTAGCCATCGAATTCCGCATCGACGATCAGGAACAGGAAATGCTGCGCGCCGAAATTCAGGAAGCATTCGACGCAAGTTGACCCCAGACGTCCGGATCAGTAGCGCCAGAATTCCCGGTCGAAGATCACCAGCAGGGCCAGGACTTCCAATCGACCGGCCAGCATCGCCACCGTCAAAATCCATTTCGCCGCGTCGGGCAGGGACGAGAAATTGCCCGACGGTCCGATGATCGGGCCCAGGCCGGGGCCGACGTTGGTGATTGCCGTGACCGTGGCTGAATAGGCGGTCAGGATGTCGAGCTCCAGGAACGACAGGCAGACCGTGAAGATCGCGATGGTCGCCACGAACACGGCCAGGAACGCCAGGATCGAATAGGGTACGTCGTCCGGCACCGGGGCGTGGTTATAGGTGATGGTGATCATCCGGTTGGGGCTGAACAGGCGCTTCACATGGGCGCGCACCAGCTTGTAGAGAATCTGGTGGCGGTAGATTTTGATCGCGCCCGAGGTCGATCCCGAACACCCACCGACATACATCAGCGCCAGGAACACCCCGACCCCGCCGGGGCCCCAGGTGGTGTAATCGTCGGTCGCGAAGCCGGTGGTGGTGACGACCGAGGTCACGTTGAACGCCGTCAGGGTCAGGGCCTCGGTAAACGGGGTGCCGCGCTCCCAGCTTAGCCAGGCCGCCATGGCGACGCTGACCACGACCAGAAAGCCGATGAAGCCGCGCACCTGTTCGTCGGTGAAAATCTGATGCGGGGTGCCGCGCGCCGCCTTGACGTACAGGTAGAACGGAATCGCGCCGGCGGCCATGAACACGGTCGCCGCCCAGTGCAGGGCCGGTTGCTTGAAATAGCCGAACGACGCGTCGTGGGTGGAATAGCCGCCGGTCGAAACGGTTGCCATCGCATGGGTCACGGCGTCAAACATGCTCATGCCCAGGACGAAATAAGTGCCCGAGCAGACGACCGTCAGCAGGATGTAGAACGCCATCAGGTAGATCACCATCTGGAAGGCGCTGGCGCTGAACTTCTCGCTGGTGTCCGAGCTTTCGATCTTGAACAACTGCATCCCGCCGACACGCAGCAAGGGTAGCATCAGGATCGCCATGGCGATGATCCCGATCCCACCCAGCCATTGCAGGATCGCCCGCCAGATCAGGATGCCGGGCGGCAGGTGGTCCAAGCCGGTCAGAACGGTCGAGCCGGTGGTGGTGATCGCCGACATGGTTTCGAACACGGCGTCGGTCATGCTGATGCCGATGCCCAGGAACGGAATGGCGGCGATGCCGGAGACGGCGACCCAACCCAATGCGGTGATCAGGAACGCCTGCCGCAGGTTGAGGCGGATGCCGTCCTTGGGCCAGGTGGCGATGGCTGCGCCGAAACCGATGAAGCCGGTGACCAGGGCGGCTGTGACGAACGGCTTCCAATCCTGGTCGTGATAGACGGCATCGGTAAAGGCGGGAATGCACAGGAGTGCGGCCAGGAAACAGGCCAGCAGCCCTAACAGGTGCACCACGGGTCTGATGTTCAGCATCGTTTGGCGCCCCTCCCGGGGGTCCGCAGGAAAAACCGGGCGCTCGGCCCGGTTTCCTTAATGCAGGGCTGCGACCAGCCCATCGAACATGGGCTTGCCGTCGGTGCCGCCCAGGGCGGCGTCGGCAAGTCGTTCGGGATGCGGCATCATGCCCAGCACGTTTCCGGCTTCGTTGACGATGCCGGCGATGTTGTGGCGGCTGCCGTTGGGGTTGGCGTCATCGTTGGCGGCGCCCGCGGGATCGCAATAGCGGAAGGCCACGCGGCCTTCGCCTTCCAGGCGGTTCAGGGTTTCGTCATCGGCGAAATAGTTGCCGTCGTGATGGGCGACGGGAATGCGCACCACCTGATCCTTGGCGTAGTCGCGGGTGAACGGGGTTTCCGTGTTCTCGACCTTGAGCCAGACGTCCCGGCACACGAATTTCAGGCCCGCGTTGCGCATCAGCGCCCCCGGCAGCAATCCGGCTTCGGTCAAAACCTGAAAGCCGTTGCACACGCCCAGGACGGGCACACCCTTGTTGGCGCGCTCGACCACCGTTCGCATGACCGGCGAATTGGCGGCCATGGCCCCGGCGCGCAGATAGTCGCCGTAGCTGAACCCGCCCGGCACGGCGATCAGGTCCACATCCGGCAGGTCCGCGTCGCGGTGCCAATGCATGATCACGTCGGTTCCGGTCACGGCCTCGAGCGCGACCTTCATGTCGCGGTCGCAGTTGGAGCCGGGGAAGACGATGACGGCGGCTTTCATATTGGTGGGCATGACGCTTGCCTCAGCCTTCGGCGATATCCACGGAATAATTCTCGATCACCGTATTGGCCAGGAGCTTTTCGCACATGGCTTCGACGGTGGCGCGCGCCTTGGCGGCGTCGGTTTCATCCAGGTCCAGTTCGATGAACTTGCCCTGACGGACGTCGTTGACGCCGGCGAAGCCGAGCCCGGCCAGCGAATGCTGGACAGCCTTGCCCTGGGGGTCGAGGACGCCGTTTTTCAGGGTGACGTGAACTTTCGCTTTCACCGAGTTCTCCTTAGAACGCTTTATTCATGGCGAACAGGCCCGCCGGGGCGGGCCCATCCTGCAACTTACTGCATCGAGTCCGGTTCTTTCAGGTCGACGGGACCCGATTCCGGCAGGATGCCCAGACGGCGGGCGACTTCCTGATAGGCCTCGGCAACGTTGCCCAGGTCCCGGCGGAAGCGGTCCTTGTCCATCTTCTCGTTGGTCTTGACGTCCCACAGGCGCATGCTGTCGGGGCTGATTTCATCGGCCAGGACGATGCGCATCTGTTGGTCGTTTTCCCACAGGCGACCGAACTCCAGCTTGAAATCGACCAGTTTCAGGCCGATGCCCATGAACAGACCCGACAGGTAGTCGTTGATCCGCAGCGACATCGCCATGATCTCGTCCAGGTCCTGGGGCGTGGCCCAACCGAACGCGGTCACATGTTCCTCGGCAATCAGCGGGTCGCCCAGTTCATCGGACTTGTAGCAATATTCGATGATCGAGCGCGGCAGCGCCGTGCCTTCTTCCATGCCGAAGCGTTTCGAGAAGGTGCCGGCGGCGACGTTGCGGACAATAACCTCGACGGGGATGATCTCGACCTCGCGAACCAGCTGCTCACGCATGTTGAGCCGCCGCACGAAATGGGTCGGAACCCCCATTTCCCCCAGCCGAAGCATGAGGAATTCGGAAATCCGGTTGTTCAGCACCCCCTTGCCGGTGATGGTGCCTTTTTTCTGGTTGTTGAAAGCGGTGGCGTCGTCCTTGAAGTACTGAACGATGGTGCCGGGCTCCGGCCCTTCGAAAAGCACCTTGGCCTTGCCTTCATAGATTTGTCTGCGTCGTGCCATGGGTATGTGCCCTCGTGAAGATCCCCTTTGTGGCCGCCCCGGAATGGGGCAGAAGCCTGCGGGGGAGGGATTAAAGGCACCATATAGCAGCGTCCGCATCCGGTCTCAACAGAATAGGCTATGACAGCGGCCAACTTGCGGCTGATTTCATGGCTCTGACAAGTGTGCGACCAGAAGGCGGTCAGGGAGCGATGGGATGGAACCCGCCGGGGTGGGGGCGCTCGGCGCAGAACAGCCATTGCGGCTTCAACGCGGGCTCGAACGGCCGGGGCAGGGCGATCAGGCTGGACGACACCGTTTGGAAGCCGAAATCGGTCGAAAACGACATCGCGTCCCGTTCCTCGCCGCCGCTCCATTCGCGGTATTCGGACATCAGATCGATCCAGGCGGCCCAACCCTCTGCACCTTGGCCGGGATCGGGGGCATCGGCCTCGCGGAACAACGGCAGATAGCGGGCGATCCTGGCCGAATCCGTATCGTTCAGGTCGTAAGCCGTGATAATCGACAGCCCCTCGGGGATTTCCGCGACTCGCACCGCGCGATTTTCACCGTCTCCGGCGACCCAAAAGGCCCGCGCGGCATCGGCGACGATCAGGTTGAACGAGCGATAGGCCCCGCCGTCCAGATGGCTCAGGGCTTCGGCGGCAACCTCGGCCTCGGCATGGTCCAAGGCGTCGAGCGGCAGTTCGCCGCGCGACCTCTTGCCGTCCTGGGGGCCGAGCGAACCATGGCGGTTCAGCACGGCGGCGGCCAGCCGGTCGTCGTTGACGCCCAGCCATGATCCACCGGCGGTGCGGTCGTGCCCGGCGATCACATGGGGGCGGTCGGGCCAATGGCGGCCCGGGGCGTCCCACGGGCGATTGCCCATTTCATCCCGGTTGGCGGCGATCAGCAGCGGCCAGTCATGGCCCGGACGCCGTAAAATGACGAGGGTGCACATGCCAGTTACATAGAACCTGCGAACAATTTACGCCAGCAGTTGCGATTGCGCGCCAACCCAAGTAAACAAGCGCTACGAAATCGATCGACGCCATTTCTATCAACGGGAGCCGAACATGTCCGACGCTTTCAAGGACCGCGAACAGGGATACGAAGCCAAGTTCCAGTTTGACGAGGAACTGCGGTTCAAAGCGGAATCGCGGCGCAACAAATTGCTGGGCCTGTGGTTGGCCGAAGCCTTCGGTCTGAAGGGTTCCGACGCCGACGCCTACGCCAAGGAAGTCGTCCTGGCCGACCTGGACGAGCCGGGTGTCGAAGACGTGATCAAAAAGGTCATGGCCGACATCGAAAAGCATGGCCTGCCGATCTCCGAGACCGACATCCGTCGCAAGCTCGAAGATCTGATGCATACGGCGGCCGAGCAGATCCAGAAGGGCGAGTAAGGCTCCGGCCACTCGCCTTCAGGCGCATTCCTTTAATTTTCGCTGATTTATTCCGGCCCGCTGCCGCCGCCGCTTAGGTGGCGGCGCACCAGGGCCGTGTCTGCTTCGCCGCGCGAGGCGAGGTTTAGGCTGCTCGAATGGCCGAAGCAGCGAATCTCCCCCGCCGCGGTCATCTCCAGAAAACCCGCCGAAATCGGCCGCATGGGGCGCAGTTCCCCGGCGACCCAGCTATGGGTGAAGTCGTGCGGAAACAGCACGGGGGCTTCGCCGCGCGGCGTTTCGAACACGATGTACTTCATGGGGCGGTCCGGCAGGGCGGGGGGCTCGCTCATCGCCGTCAATCCCCGCCGTCAGCCACCGAATACGCGTTTGAAGATCACGTCCACCCGGGCGCTGTGATAGTCCAGGGACGAGACCTCGAACAGGGCGGTCAGTTCCTCGGGCTTGAGCAGCTTTTCGATGTCCGGATCCTTTTCCAGGAAGAACATCAGCCGGTTGTCGTAGTTCTGGGCTTCTTTATCCTGCTCGTCCAACTGGGCGGGTTTGTCCGGATCGTCCGGGTCGATGCCGAAGCTTTTCCAGACTCGCATGGCGTTGCGCTGCACGATCCGGTAGGCGTCTTCGCGCGACACACCCTTCTGCGTCAGGAACAACAGCACCCGCTGGGCATCGTGAATGCCGCCGAACTTGTCGATATGTTCCTTCATGTTGGCGGGGTAGATCACCAGCTTTTCGACCACGCCGGCCAGGCGGGACAGGGCGAAATCCAGGGTCACGGTGGCGTCGGGGCCGATCATCCGTTCGACCGAGGAATGGGAGATGTCCCGCTCGTGCCACAGGGCGATGTTTTCCATCGCCGGAACCACGGCGGAACGCACGATCCGCGCCAGACCCGTCAGGTTTTCCGTCAGGATCGGGTTGCGCTTATGCGGCATGGCGCTGGAACCCTTCTGCCCGGGGGCGAAGTATTCCTGCGCTTCGCGCACTTCGGTGCGCTGCATGTGGCGGATTTCCGTCGAAATGTTCTCGATCGACCCGGCGATCACGCCCAGGGTGGCAAAGAACATGGCGTGACGGTCGCGGGGGATGACCTGGGTCGAAATCGGCTCGGGCGTCAGGCCCATCTTGCCGGCGACGTATTCCTCGACGAACGGGTCAATGTTGGCGAAGGTGCCGACCGCGCCGGAAATGGCGCAGGTCGCGATTTCCGCCCGGGCTTGCTGCAGGCGGTCCTTGGCGCGCTGGAATTCGGCGTGGAAGCGCGCGAACTTCAGGCCCACGGTCACCGGCTCGGCATGGATGCCGTGGCTGCGGCCCATCACCGGGGTGGTTTTGTGCTCCATGGCGCGGGTCTTCAGCGCGGCCAGAACCTTGTCCAGGTCTTCCAGCAGGATATCCGCGGCCTGGCTGAGCTGCACGGCCAGGCAGGTGTCCAGCACGTCCGAGGACGTCATGCCCTGATGGACGAAACGGGCCTGATCGCCGACTTGTTCGGCCAGTTCGGTGGTGAAGGCGATGACGTCGTGCTTGGTTTCCCGCTCGATCTCGTCGATCCGGTCGATGCGCGCGTCGGTATAGGGCTTGTCGCCCTTTTCCCACACGACCTTGGCGGCGTCCTTGGGGATCACGCCCAATTCGGCCTGCGCGTCGCAGGCATGGGCCTCGATCTCGAACCAGATGCGGAACTTGTTTGCGGGCTCCCAAATGGCGGCCATTTGGGGGCGGGAATAGCGCGGGATCATGGAAACTCCGTTTCAGACGGGAAATTATAGACGGCGCATCGCAGCCGACAAGCTGCATGCCAGACCGGGGCGCATTTGAAAACCCCCGATGGTGCGTTTTCGGGGGAAAACAGGCGTTGTCACAGACTTTCGGTCGGGGCTGGACTCAATGTCCGACGGCAGCCTTGCCTTCGCCGCCGAACCAGGTCGCGGCCCAACCGATCGCAAGGCCGACCACGGCCCCCTCGGCCGCGAACCACCAGGGCGAGGCCAGGGGGCTGCCGAAGCCGAAGATATTGATCAGCACCGCTTCCATGAAATCGTAGGCGAAAAAGGTCAGGACGAAGTTCATCCAGCCGCCGATCAAGGGCCCTCGAACCCACCACGGCAGGCGGACCTTCAGCACCGGATGCCAGGTAAAGATCCCGGCCAGACCGATGATTCCGCCCAGGGTCGTGTACCAGAACAGGATTCCGAACCGGACCAACCAGCCGACATCGGCCATGAAGTATGGAAAGGTCAGAAACCCGGCAAGCCCAACCAGGGCGCCCAGCGCCTTGCCCACGGCAATGCGCGTTACCAGCGATGGATGATCCGGCGTCATGGTCATGGCTTGCGGTTCCTTTTGGCGGTTCCTGTCCGGCCCGGCTTACTTCTCGTACGGATGAAAGTCGGGGCGTTCCATGGTGAAAATGGTATCGGCGTTCACTTCCGAATAATCCTGATAGCCCAGGCGGGAAATCGGGTGCAGCTTGCCGACGTCGACGCGGCCTTCGTCGGTCAGCAGATCATCGGCGATGTGGACGCCCACGACCTCGCCGAACACCACGGTATATTGATCCTTGCCGGTGGTGTTGGGCAGCTCGACCGTCTTGACGACTTTGCATTCCAGATGGATCGGCGATTCCTTGACCCGCGGCGGCTTGACGATCTTGGACGCGATCGGCGTCAGCCCGGCCATCGCCATTTCATCCACGTCGGACGGCACGTCCGAACAGGTTTTGTTCATCTGTTCACGCAGGTCCCAGGTCGCGAAGTTGTGCACGAATTCGCCGGTTTCCAGGACGTTGCGCAGGGAATCCTTCATCCCATCGCCGCCGTCGACCAGGCTGTATCCGGCCGAGAACATGACCGTCGGCGGATTGTAGGCAACGCCGTTGAAAAAGCTGTAGGGGGCCAGGTTAACGTTGCCGGCCTTGTCGACGGTGCTGATCCAGCCGATCGGGCGGGGGATGACAAGGCTGTTGAAGGGATTCTTCGGAAGGCCGTGGCCGTCCTTAGGTTCGTAAAACATGCTGGTGTCCTGTTATTCTTTCGTCCGATGGTTTTTTGCTATCGGTCCATATGGGGCTTAAAGGCGCCCTTTGCGATATAGGGCGTACCACAAAAGGCCCGCGGCCTGAATGGCGGCGACGATCAGGAAGGCGCATTGGTAGCCTTCGGGCGCGAAATGCCCCGGCGACGGTTCCGGCCATTGGTTGATGATCGCCCCCACGCCCCATTGCACGGCGAACGCGCCGAAGAATACCGCCACGTTCAATCCGGTCACGACGCGCCCGGTCAGCTCCTTGGGAAAGGCCTGGGACAGCGCCGTATAGGGCAGGATGCCGAAGGTCCCGAACAGGCCGAAGGCGTACCACACCCAGGTCGTATCGGCGAACGGGTCCAGGGCGATGACCGTCACCGACAGGGTGAACATGCACATCCCGAAGATCCCGACCGAAATGGGCCGCACGCCGACACGGGCCAGACGGTCGGCCAGCGTTCCCATGGACAGGAAGCCCGCGACCATGAAGGCGGCGATGACGAACAGGCCCGTGGCCATGTCTTTTTGTTCCAGACCGGCGACGTCGCGCAGCCAGGGGCCCGACCATAGGGATTGCAGGCCCAGATAGCCGCTCTGCACCAGGATAGAGGCGGGGCCGACCCGCTTGAACGAGGCATCGGCGAACACGGTGCGGAAGCCGGCAATCATCTCGCCCCAGGTTTCGGTGCTTTCGGTCCGGTCGCGGCGCGGCACGGCCAGGAACAGATAGGCGGCGACGGCCAGGGTGACCGCCGCCAGAATGAAGAACACGCCGCGCCAGTCGGTATAGCCCAGGGCGATTTCCACCGGCTTGGTCGCACTCAGCGCGCCGAGCCCGCCGAAGGCCATATGGATGCCGGTGATCAGCGACAGGCGCTCCGCCGGAATCCAATGGGAATGGGCCTTGAACGCGGCCATCAGGCAGGCCGAGGTGCCAAGGCCGATCAGGGCCCGGCCAAGGATCAGGCCCGGCGTATCGGCCGCCAGGCCGAACATCAGGGCGCCGCCTGCCGCGACGACCAGCAACAAGGCTTCGACCTTGCGCGGGCCATAGCGATCCAGCAACACCCCCAAGGGCAGTTGAAAGGCCGCGAAGGCGAAGAAATTGGCACTGGTCAGCAGGCCGAGGTCCGCCGCCGTCAATCCCAATTCGGAAATCAGGTTGGGGGCGATGACTGCGTTGACGACCCGGAATAGGTAACTGAGGAAATAGCCGAAAGCGAACGGCAGAAAGACCTGAAAGACAATCATGGATGCGCCTATATTATCGTTGGCGCCGTCGGCAGGCGGCCGATGGGCGGTGCGACCTTGCGCCAATCGATGGTGGTTGGCAAGGGCGGGCGGCCGAAGGCAAGGTAGAGCGAATATGGGGCCGGGCGGCGGATTTCCCCACAACGATTGGGACCGGGACATTCAGGCGATCAGTGACTGGTTGGTCACCGAAGCCCTTGGCCGCGTCAACGTCCGCTCCCTGCTGGCGGGGCTGTGTGACGCGATGAACGCGGCGGGTTTGCCGGTGGTGCGGGCGATCTCGGCCCTCAGTACCCTGCATCCAATGTACGTCGCCCATACCTATACCTACATCCGGGGGCGCGGCAATGTGACCTCGGACGTGCCGCACGGGGCCCACAACACCGATGACTGGCAACGCAGCCCGCTCAAGGTGATGTTCGACAATGACATGACCGAATGCCGGTTCGATTTGACCGACGCCTCGCTGATCGCGCCTTTCCCGTTGCTGGTGAAGGCCCGCGACCTGGGCGGGACCGATTACGTCGGCATGCTCACGCCCTTTCAGGTGGGCGAGGAACTGCCGGATTCCGTCCATAACCTGGATGGTTTGATGACCTCCTGGGCGACCGACCGCGAGGGCGGTTTCGCGCCGAAGCATCTGCGGGCCTTGCGCCGTCTGGTGCCCCGCTTCGCCCTGGCCGCCAAAATGGCGAAACGCGAGGAATCGGCCCTGAATATCGTCACCGCCTACATGGGCCGCGATGCCGGATGCCGGGTGCTGAACGGCCAGATCAAGCTGGGCGACGGCGAGGTCATTCCTTCGGTCATTTGGTATTCGGACATGCGCAATTCGACCGAATTGTGCGAACGCCTGAGCCATGGTGACTATCTGGCCGCGTTGAACCGCTATTTCGCCTGCACGGCGGGGGCGGTCATGGCCGGCGGCGGCGAGGTTCTACGGTTCGTCGGCGATGCGGTTCTGGCCATTTTCCCGATCGGCGACGACGGGGGCGGCTATACCCCGGAAGAAGCCTGCGCCAAGGCCCTGGCGGCGGCGGCGAAGGCCGAGGAAATGTTGGAGAAGACCAACAAGGAGCAACGGGACGCAGGCCGGGACGAGCTGGATTTCGGCTTGGGCCTGCATGTCGGCGAGGTCATGTACGGCAACATCGGCGTACCCGCGCGGGTCGAGTTTTCCGTGACCGGCCCCGCCGCCAACGAGGTCGCGCGCTTGGAAAACCTGACCAAGGAAACGGGCAATCGGGTCGTTGTCTCGGCCCGTTTCGCCGATCATTTGGATATCGGCTGGCGGCCGCTGGGGGAACATCGCCTGCGTGGGGTCAGCGGCGCGCAGGAAGTGTTTGCGCCGCCTCCGGTGCGCTGATAAAGCACATGCGGGAGCAAGACACTGGGTACTCAAGCTAACGGCAACGGGACGGGGTACTGGCGCGGCACCAAACGGTTTCTGCGCTATAAACTCGTGGTCCCCATGAAGCGGAGCCCGCATCCGCCTGAATACACCGCGCGCGGCGTGTTCTGGGGGGTGTTCTGGGGGCTGACGCCGCTGGTCGGCGTGCAGATGCCGATCGTCACCGCCCATTGGCTGTTGTTTCGCCTGCATCCGAAGCTGAGCTTCCATTTGATCCAGGGGCTCGCCTGGGTCTGGATTTCCAACGTCTTCACCATGGGGCCGATGTATTACGGCTTCTACGTTACCGGTCAGGTCATGCTGGGCCGTTTGGCCCATGTCTCCGGCTACGATTCCTTCGCCAAGCTGTTCACCTTCAGCGCCTGGCAGGAAGACACCTTCTGGCATACGGTCGCCCATTATTTCCAATACGTCTGGGAACAGTTCGGCCTGCCGATGGCGATCGGCTGGATCCCCTGGGCGATTACCTTCGGTTGGATCGGCTATCGGGTGTCGTTGCGCATTATCCGCGAACGCCGTCAGCGCATCCGCGACAAACGTCTGGGGCGCGAAGCCGCCGCCAACGATGAAGATGGAAAGGCGACCCCCGCCTAGACTGCGGGCCGTCGCCGATCAGGCGTGAGGATTGTCGTGCAGGTCCGTGCCATTGTCGGAGCGTCGGGCATCGACGGCTTCTTCGATCTTGCGACGGAAATCGGAGTCGTCCTCGACCAGGGTGTCGAAGTCCCCTTTCGCCAGACGCAATAACCGGCAATCGGTCAGGCAATGCACGCGGGCGACCCGGGGCGCGTTGTGAAACAGCGCCATCTCGCCGAAAAATTCCCCGGCGCTCAGGTCGATCGGTCGCCCGGGCAGGTGGACGCGGACCCGCCCGCTCAGGATGAAGTACATGGCGTCGGCCCGGTCGCCCTTATAGAAAATGTTGGTGTCGGCGGCGGCCTGCCGGGCGTGTAGCAGGCGGATGATCTTTTCGATCTGCTGCGGGCCCAGATGGGCGAAAGCGGGCACGTTCGACACCATCCCGAATGAGATCACGAAATCGCGCTGATGAATGTCGCGGGAAAAGGCCGATGCCATGATGCCGATGGGAATGGCGAACATGCCCAGGCCGAAGATCATCATCAGCCCGCCGATCATCTTGCCAATCGGTGTGATCGGCACCACATCGCCGTAGCCGACGGTCGTCAGGGTCGCCAGCCCCCACCACATGGCGTCGGGGATGGAGGCGAATTTTTCGGGTTGGACCTCGTGTTCGGCGTGGAACACCAAGGTCGAACAGACGATCAGCAGGCCCAGCATGACCACCAGGGCCCCGCCAAGCGCGCGGCGTTCCTCGGACAGGACGCGGATCAGGGTATTCAGGCCGGGGGAATAGCGGGCCAGCTTGAGCATCCGCAATAGCCGGAACACCCGCAGCACCCGCAGGTCGGCCGCCGGGACGATCAGGGCCAGATAGAACGGCGCGATCGCCAGCAAGTCGATCAGCAGATAAGGCCCCATGGCGAAGCGTAGCCGCCCCAACACCTTGCCGTGGCTGGCGACGGGGGCGTGCTCGATGGAAACCCAAAGGCGCGTTAGGTATTCGATGGTGAAGATCGCGACCGAAATACGGTCGAACAGGTGGATGGTCTGTCCGTGGGCGGCTTTCAGGTTTGGGACCGTCTCCAGGATCACGGCCAAGACGTTGGCGACGATCAGCACGACCATGCAGACGTCGAACACCCGGCCCTCGGGATGGTCGGGGTGGTTGGCCTCGATCAGGTAATAGAGCCGCCGCCGGAGTGTCATAGGTACCCCATGTCGCGGAAAGAGGTATGGCCGGATTTGGCGACGATCAGGTGATCGTGCAGGACGATGCCCATGCTTTTGGCCGCGTCCGCGACCTGTTGGGTCATGTCGATATCAGCCTGGGACGGGGTCGGGTCGCCCGACGGGTGGTTATGGACCATGATCATCGCCGCCGCCTGAAGTTCCAGGGCGCGTTTGACGACCTCGCGCGGGTACAGCGGTGTATGGTCGATGGTGCCGCGCCATTGGACCTCGTCCGAGATCAGCACGTTCTTGCGGTTCAGGAACAGGACGCGGAAATGTTCGCGGCCTTCGCGGCTCATGGCGGTGCGGCAATAGCGCAACAGCTTGTCCCAATTGCCCAGGACCGGGCCGGCGGCGACTTCGTCCCGGGCCAGGCGTTCCGCCGCCGCGGCGACGGTCTTCAGGGCGATCACGACGGCCTCGCCCGCCCCCGGGACCTGGCGGATCAGGGCGGCTTCGGCCGTGGCGACACCGGCGAACGAGCCGAACCGGTCCAACAGGTCCTTGGCCAGCGGTTTGACGTCGCGCCGGGGCAGGGCCTGGAACAGGACCAGTTCAAGCAATTCGTAATCGGGAAGCTGATCGCCGCCGCCTTTCAGGAAGCGTTCCTTCAGGCGTTGGCGATGGCCGTGATAATGGGGTGATTTCGCCGCGTCAGGCTGGTCGTCTTCGCCCGTCGACACCCGCGTTCTCCGGATCAGGCGCCGTAAGGCGGCCGGTCCAGGCCCTGCGGCGACAGGGTGAACACCTCGAACCCGTCCTTGGTCACGCCGATGGAATGTTCGAACTGCGCCGACAGCGAGCGGTCCTTGGTCACGGCGGTCCAGCCGTCGGCCAGGATCTTAACGTCGAACTTCCCGGCGTTGATCATCGGCTCGATGGTGAAGAACATGCCTTCGTGCAGTTCGTCGCCGTCACCGGCACGACCGAAATGCATGACGTTCGGCGCATCGTGAAAGACCTTGCCCAGGCCATGGCCGCAGAAATCGCGAACCACGGAATAGCGGCGGGCTTCGGCATAGGCCTGAATGGCATGGCCGATGTCGCCCAGGCGCGCGCCCGGACGGACCATGTTGATGCCTTCCCACATGGCTTCGAAGGTCGTATCGACCAGCTTCTCGGCCTTAACCTTCGGTTTGCCGACGTGATACATGCGCGAGGTGTCGCCATGCCAGCCATCGACGATGACGGTCACGTCGATGTTCACGCAATCGCCATCTTCCAGCACCTTGGGCCCCGGAATGCCGTGGCAGACCACGTGGTTGACCGAGGTGCAGATCGATTTCGGAAAGCCGCGATAATTCAACGGGGCCGCGATTGCGCCATGGCCGACGATATATTCGTGGCACAACTGATCCAGGCGCTCGGTCGTCACCCCCGGTTTGACGTGCGGGGTGATCATGTCGAGCGTTTCCGCCGCCAGCCGACCGGCCTTGCGCATGCCTTCGAAGGCCTCGGGCCCGTGGAGTTTGATCTGACGTCCGTCGCGGGACGGCACGGTTTTGACGATTTCTTTCATGGCCTAACAAATAATCCGTAATGACGCTTTGGCAACCGGGCCGCGTGGATTGCGACCGTTTTACCAGACCTTGGGGATGGGCGCGACCCTTGGCGTCATGGTGTCGGTGACGCCCGGACCGCACTCTTTTAAGAGGCGACCGGCACCGGTTCGCTGACGGTAATCTCTTCGGGCGTCACCGAGCAGCGATAGCATAGCGCCTCGATCCCCTTTTTCTTCGCTTCGACCAGGCCCTCGGCGTAGGTCGGGTCGATATCGGCGGCGACCTCGAAACGGTCGCCGTCTTCGCGCTGCACCAGATAGAGCATCACCGCGCGGTGGCCGTCGGCCACCATATCGGCCAGTTCGACCAAGTGCTTGGCGCCGCGCGAGGTCACCCCGTCCGGGAATTCCAGCGGCCCGCCGTTCAGGTCGCGACGCATGGTGACGTTCTTGATTTCGACATAGCAAAGACCCTTTTCCGGGTCTTCCAACAAGATGTCGATACGCGAATTCTTGCCGTATTTGACCTCGCGCCGCAGGCTTTCATAGCTCGCCAGCTCGGGGATTTTCCCGGCTTCGATGGCTTCGGCGACGATCGCGTTGGGTAGGGCCGTGTTGATGCCGACCAGCGTGTCGCCGATGCGGATCAGCTCCCAAGTCCATTTCAGCTTGCGGTCGGGATTGGCGGCCGGGCTGATCCAGACCTCGGCACCCGGCTCGTTGACCGAGAGCATGGAGCCGGAATTGGCGCAATGGGCGGTGACGACAGTGCCGTCTTCCAGGGTGACGTCGGCCATGAAGCGCTTGTAGCGCTTGACCAGGGTGCCTTTGACAAGGGGTGCGTGGAATTTCATGGGCCGGAAGCTACCTCTCCGGCCGGGAAAACACAATCTCGGGCTTGTCTGGAAAGATGGGCTTGGGCCTAGTCGCGGATGCGGGCGATGGCCAGGCCGTCATGGCCCTTGATCCCGACCTGTTGCAGCAGGACCGCTTCCAGGCGCGGGTTGCGCGCGATTTGGTGGTTGAAGGCCGCCGCCCCCAGGGCCGAGGGATCGTCGTCCGCTGGGTTCAGGACCTTGCCTTCGCGGACCACGTTGTCACCCAGAATCAATGCCCCCGGGCGGGCCAGCTTCAGGGACCAATCCAGATAGCTTGGGAAATTGACCTTGTCCGCGTCCAGGAACACCAGGTCGAACGGCGCCCATCCGGCCCCTTCCAGGGTCGGCAGGGTGTCCAGCGCCGGTCCGGTCACGACCTCGACCCGAGGGGCAAGGTTCGCGGCCTCGATATTCTCGCGCGCGACGCGGGCGTGGTCGGGGTCCATTTCCAGGGTGATCAGCCGCCCGTCGGCGGGCAGGGCGCGGGCCAACCAGATGGTCGAATATCCGGCCAGGGTTCCGACCTCCAAAATCGTGCGGGCCCCGATCAGCTTGGCGAACAGATACAGCAGCTTGCCTTGGTTGGCGGAGACTTGAATTTCCGGCAGCCCGGCCGCGCGGGCGCGGGCCTGCGCCCCCAAAAGCGCTTCGTCCTCGGGTGCGAACAGGTCGTCGATATAGGCATCGACGCGCCGGAATATATCGCCGGTGATCACGTTCATGGGCGGCACTGTATCTGCTCCGTGTTGCGGGAACATGACGGGCCTATTTGTTCGGCCCCGCCTTTTCGCCCAAGCTGACCTCGTCCGTGTCCAGGGCATCGGCCAGGCGCAGCTTGGCGCTGCCGGGCGACAGGGGTTTCTGCTGCGATGGGGCCGGGGCCCAGGCAGTCAGGGTTAAAATCTGGAAGGTCGCGGGGAAGCGCCCGTCGGCGTCGCGGTGGCGGTCCTGATACAGGGCCATGGCTTGGGCGATCACATCGCGCCGCGCCAACCCGCCCTTGGCCTCGGCCACGGCGTTGCTTTCGCCCATGCCGCGCAGGTCGTACAGCAGCTTCATCGGGTTTTCATAGCTGACGGTCACAACGTCGGCGTCGACCACCGGCAGGGCGAACCCGGCGCGTTGCAACAGCGCGCCCAGGTCGCGCACATCGGCGAAGGGCGACACCCGGGGGCTGAGCCCGCCGGTCACCGAGACTTCGGCCTCGGTCAAACAATCGCGCAGTTCGGCCAGGGTGCCGCCGCCCAGCATCGAGGCCAGGAACAGGCCGTCCGGTTTCAGGGCCTGGCGGATTTGCAGCAGTGCCCCCGGCAAGTCGTTGACCCAATGCAGCGACAGGTTCGACAGCACGGCATCAAAGGTGCCGGGGCCGAACGGCAGGAATTCCTCGTCGGCGGCAAGTACCGGCATGCCGACGGCGCCGCCCGCCCGGGCCTGCTCGGCCATGGCCGGGGATAGGTCGGCCTGCACCAGGGTTTCGATCCCGCCGCGACCCATGGCGCGCGGGCCGAAAATCTGCCGTCCCATTTCGCCGCCGTGGCAGCCCAGGTCCAGCGTCAGGGGGAAGCGGTGGGTGATGTCGTCCAATCGGTCGGCCAGGCGATCCGCCGTTTCCTCGAACAGGAAACCGTGGTCGTCCAACAGAGCGGCGGCGCGGTCGCGATGGGCGCGCACCTTGGCGCGATTGAACACGTGGATGGTATCGGTCATCGTGTCTGTATGACACATCGTTCGCCCGGCATAAACGACGGCCTGGATGGGCCCGAACACGCCCCCGGAAACGCTCCGATCAGCGGGGCAGTTTCGAACGGCCTAAAGGCCGTCGGGCGGCGGTTGCTGGATGTGATTCTGCCGCCTCATTGCCTGAGCTGCGGCGTGGCGGTGGACGAGCCGGGAAGCCTCTGCGCCGCCTGTTGGGACAAGGTCACGTTTTTGGGGCCGCCGGCCTGCGCCTGTTGCGGCTTGCCGTTCGAATACGAAGCCGGTCCGGCGGCGGAATGCGCGGCCTGCATCCGTCGTCACCCCGTTTATGAGCGGGCGCGCGCGGTCTTCGCCTATGACGACCACAGCCGGGGGCTGGTTCTGGGATTCAAACACGCCGACCGGACCGAAGCCGCGCCTGCGTTCGGGCGCTGGATGGCGCGGGCGGGGGTTGAGTTACTGGCCGAGGCCGATCTGATCGCCCCGGTGCCGCTGCATTGGACCCGGTTTTGGCGGCGGCGCTACAACCAATCAGCCTTGTTGGCCCGCGCCGTGGCCCAAGCCGCGCGCGAAACGGGCCGGGACATCGCGGTCGTCCCGGACCTGTTGAGCCGCCGTCGCCGGACCGTGCCGCAGGGCGGTTTGGGCGCCGCGGGCCGGGCCCGCAACGTCAAGGGCGCCTTTCTGATCAATCCCCGGTTCGCGGCGCGGGTCCGGGGGGCGCGGGTCGTGCTGATCGACGATGTCTACACCACCGGGGCCACGGTCGAAGCCTGCGCCCGGGTGTTGTTGCGGGCGGGGGCCGGGGCGGTCGATGTTCTGACCCTGGCGCGGGTGATCCAGCCGCGTGACGGTTGAGGCCCTTTTCCGCTAGCGGTCAGGACCTATATAAGAGAGCCTACGAATTCTCCCGCAACCGACCGGAACGGCCGACGTGACCAAGAAAATCGAAATCTACACCAGCCCCTTCTGCCCCTATTGCCACCGGGCCAAGAGCCTGTTGAGTTCCAAGGGCATCGACTTTGAAGAGATCGACGTGACGACGATCCCCGGCAAGCGCCAGGAAATGGCCGCCCGCGCCGGTGGTGCCTCGACCGTCCCGCAGATTTTCGCCGACGGCGCCCATATCGGCGATTGCGACGGCATCCATCGTCTCGACGCCAAGGGCGAACTGGACGGCAAACTGGGCCTCGCCTGAGGTTCCGACACACCGAAAGCGCTGATCGATGAGCACTACCTTTACCCTTGCCCTGGTTCAGACCAATTCGGGCAACGACCCCGCCGCGAATGGCGACATGATCGTCGCGCGGATCAAGGAAGCCGCCGACAAGGGCGCGGACTTCGTGATGTTCCCCGAGGTCGTGACCCTGGTCGAGACCGGGGCCAAGAACGTGGCCCCCAAGGTCACGGGCTACGAGGCCGATGCCAACTTGCCGCGGTTCAAGGCGGCGGCGCGGGACAACGGGGTCTGGGTGTTGATCGGCTCGATGGTGGTCGAACACGAGACCGCCGAACGCAAGTTCGCCAACCGGGCGGTGCTGATCTCCGACAAGGGCGAGGTCGTCACCACCTACGACAAGATCCACATGTTCGACGTGGACCTGGAAAACGGCGAAAGCTACCGCGAGAGCAAGAATTACGAGCCGGGCACGCAGGCCGTGGTCGCCGATACGCCCTGGGGCAAATTAGGCCTGAGCATCTGCTACGACATGCGGTTCCCTTATCTGTATCGCGAACTGGCCAAGGCCGGGGCGGTCATGCTGGCCGCGCCCGCGTCGTTCACCCGACCGACGGGGCGCGCCCATTGGCATGTGCTGCTGCGCGCGCGGGCGATCGAAAATGGTTGCTTCGTGTTCGCCCCGGCGCAGACCGGCGTGCACATGGACGGGCGCAAGACCTATGGCCATTCCCTGGTCGTCGATCCCTGGGGCGAGGTCATCGCCGACGGCGGCGAAGAGCCGGGCATCGTCCTGGCCGAAATCGACTTGGCCCGTGTCGATGAAGCGCGGGGAAAAGTGCCTTCCTTGCGCCATGATCGGGCGTTTGACTCTCCGGCAGGGTAGTTTTGCCGGGGCGTAAATCCGGTCGGAAAATTATCGAATAGTTGCGGCGCGGCTTTAGCGGATCGGCTATACTGCGCTGCGAAAGCAGCACCACAGAACCGAAAGTTTGGTGGATAACGTGCAGAAAATGATCAAGATTCTGGCCGCCGGCGCGATGGCGATCGCGGCCTTTGCCGTAACCGCGACCACGCCGTCGTCCGAGGCCCAGGCCCAATCGCCGGGCCCGTACGTTTCTGGCGCGCTGGGCCTGACGCTGCCGCGCGACTGGGACATTAAGGGATCGGGCATCGATACCACCCAGGAATCGGATCCGGGCTTTGCCGGGGCGCTGGCGCTGGGCACGACGTTCTTCAACAATTGGCGCGGCGAGGCCGAGCTCTCGTACAGCAACGCCGATGTGGATTCGTTCTCCGGCACGAACGGGACGGGTGAAACCTCCATGTTCGGGCTGATGTTCAACGGCTACTACGACTTCAAGAACTCCAGCAAATGGACGCCCTATGTCGGCGCCGGTATCGGCGGTGCGGTGGTCGATTTCGACGACCTGTCGCCGGTCGGCGGTTCGCGTATCACCCATAGCGACCACGTGTTCGCTTATCAGGGGATCGCGGGCGTGACCTATAAGATCGACGACGCCTTGGGCCTGTTCACCGAATATCGCTATGTCGGCACGGGCGACCGCGACCTGCGGACCGATTCCGGCGTGAACGTGGAAGCCGACTCCGGCGAACACCGGATCATGGTCGGCTTGCGTTGGTCGTTCGGCGCGCCGGCCCCGGCGCCCAAGGTTGAACCGAAACCCGTTCCCGTGCAGGCCCCGGCCCCCGCGCCGGTCGCCAAGCCGGCCCCCGCGCCGGAAGCGCCGCGGAACTTCCTGGTGTTCTTCGATTGGGACAAGGCGGACCTGACCGCCGACGCCCGCGCAATCATCAATGCCGCCGCCAAGGCGAGCACGTCGATGAAGGTGACGCGGATCGAAACCACCGGTCACGCCGACCGTTCGGGAACCGATGCCTATAACCTGCGCCTGTCGAAGCGCCGCGCCGAAGCGGTGAAGGCCGAATTGAACCGCCTGGGCATTCCCGCCGGTGAGATCGTTGTTCGCTGGAAAGGCGAGCGCGAGCCCCTGGTGGCGACGCCCGACGGTGTGCGCGAGCCGCAGAACCGGCGTGTGGAGATCATCTTGAACCAGTAAGGTCGCCACGCATCAAAGATACGAAAAAGCCGCCGGGGCGATCGTTCCGGCGGCTTTTTCATGTCCGCGCGCAGGCAGGCACGACGGGGCCAAGAGTCAGCCCGTTCGATATTCAGATGTTGGAATAGATCAGTCTTCGAGGACGGGGCGCTTGCTGGGCTTGTCGCCCGCGGCGGTGTCCATGGCGGCCAAATGACGCACCGGTTCGCCCTGCAGGGTGCGGGCCTGAACATAGGCCATCAGCCCTTGGCGAGGCTGGGCCTGCGCTTCCTGGAAGACGCGGTTCATGTCCTGGCAATAGCGGGGCTGTTCCAGCCGCTTCAGCGACGCCCGGTTGGCCAGATGCGTGATGAAGCGGTTCAGTTCCCGTTCCGCATTCGCATGATGAATGCGCTGGAACAGGGCGCGCAGGGCCTGGCCCTGACGAACCAATTCGTCCTGATGACGGGTCACCAGATTGTTGTACTGGGTCTGTTGATGGCAGCTCAGCGCGGCCACGGCCAGATCGGCCCGGAACATGCGCAGGCGCACGACGCGGGTTTCGGTCGGGCTAAGGCAGGAAGTGGGAAGACGCACGCCGTCGAAATCGGCCGCCGCGACGCAGGCCGCCTGGGCCTTGTCGGGGGTGCAGGCGATTGCCGCCAGCGCGGCCATTCCAGCCGCGGCCGACAAGCGCCATGATCCGAGTTTGAACGCGGGTGTCGCCAAAACCCCTGGTTTCCTCTTCAGGTCCCTTAACCCGGCGATCATGCCTGAAAGGGTGTTACCATGCAACTAACAGAAAACCGGGCTGCATCCCCCTCTTTTACGGGCACAAAGACGGGGCCGTCCCATTTCGGGGCGGCCCCGCAACCGTGGGGGACACGGATTGAAAATGCGGAAGTCGGGTAGGGACCTTTAAGCGGATTTCTGGGCGGCGGATTCCATGTAATCGGGGTCCATGACCGTGGCCCGGCGCATGTCGCGCTTGTATTGGTCCAGGTCGAACGGCCGCGCGCGGTGCATGGTCGCGCGGTTGTCCCAGATCACCAGGTCACCGACCTGCCAATGATGGGTGTGAACGAACTGCGGCTGGGTCGCGTGTTCCATCAGGTCGCGGATCAGCATGCGGCCCTCGGGCACCGGCCAGCCGACGATGTGCGATGCATGGGATGCCAGATACAGCGCCTTGCGCCCGTTCGCCGGATTGACCCGAACCAGCCCGTGATGGACCGGCGGCAGGGCCTTGCGTTCCTCTTCCGAAAAATTGGAGAAGCCCAGCTTTTCGCGCGAAGTGGCGATGCAATGTTCGGCTTCCAAGTCTTCGATCAGATCCTTGGTTTTCTGCGGCAGGGCATCATAGGCGGCGCGCATGTCGGTGTATTGCGTCTCACCCCCTTCGGGCACGACCGTATGGGCATGCAGCAGGGAATATTTCGCCGTCACTTTTTTGAACGATGCATCGGTGTGCCACAGCTGATTGGCCAGGCCGAAGATGCGGCGGCGGTCGTCGCGCTCCATCGTCTCGTTGTTTTCGTTGATGTTCGAGATATCGACCAGCTTGGGACCGATCCGCTGTTTCGAGCCGGTCTTGATGATCCGGTTGTCGTCGTACAGCGGGCCGAAGCGCTCGGCGAAGGTTGCCTGTTGGTCCTCGTCCAGCTTCGGGCCGTGAAAGACCAGGACGGCGTTATCGTCGATGGCTTTTTGGATTTCGGCGAAGGTCTCGTCGCTCATCGGTTGCGACAGATCGACGTCCTGCACCTCGCCCACGAACAGGGGGTGCATCAATTTGACGGTGATGGCCATGGTGCGGCTCCTTGGATTGGCGTTTCCTGGTGCGCCGCTGTTGTTGTTTCGCGGCGTCTGAAAACCAAGTTTGACAGCGGTGCCTGGATAATGTCGAATTCATAATATTAGTTACTAATAACCAAATGTTATGGTTTAGATTGTATGCGCTTGAATTTGCGACAGGTCGAAGCTTTCCGCGCCGTGTTCCAGACCGGCAGCATGACAGCCGCCGGAAGCCTGATGGGCATCACCCAGCCGGCAGTCAGCCGCCTGATCCGCGACCTTGAGGCTGAAATCGGCCTGCCGTTGTTCGAACGGGTCGGCGGCCGGGTGGTGGCGACGCCGGACGCGGTCGCGTTGTTTCGCGAGGTCGAGCGCAGCTTCCACGGCCTCGACCGGGTCGCCCGGGCGGCGGCTGACCTGCGCCAGCGGCGGCAGGGCGAATTGCGCATCGCGGCTTCATTGGCGCCGTCGTTCTTCGGTCTACCGCCTGTCATCCGCGCCTTTCACGAAGCTTGGCCGGGAGTCGCCCTGTCGATGAAAACGGGAACCTCGCCCGAGGTTCTGGACCTGGTCGCCATGCAGCAATGCGACGTGGGGTTCGCCGTGGTGCCGGCCGAAGCGCCGGGCGTGGTAACGCGGGCGCTGCCGGTTCACGACGCGCTTTGCGTCCTGCCCGAGGGCCACGCCCTGAGCGCTAAGGACGTCATCGTGCCAAAGGACCTGGATGGTCTGCCGTTATTGGTGCTGTCCGATTATAGCCCGGTGCAGCAGCAGTTCCTGGCGGCGATGGCGGCGGCGGGGGTAACGGTCAACACCGTGTTCGAATCCACCTTTTCCGCGGCTCTTTGTCCGTTGATCGCCGATGGGGTCGGGGTCGGGGTGCTCGATCCACTGACCGCGCGGGCCAATGCCGGGCGGGGCGTGGTGCTGCGCCCGTTCGCGCCGTCGGTGCGGTATGAACTGCGGGCGATCTATCCGGCGGCGCGGCCCCTGGGCGAGCGCGAGGCCGCGTTCATCGACCTGTTGGACGCCCATCTGACCGCCTTTGCGGCCTAGTCGTTATGCGGGGGCGAGGGGATGCGGCTGCGGCCCGCCGTCGTCGCGGAGATTGTGGGCCAAGTCGTTGACCGCGCAGATGCGTTGCTTGACCCCCGGGGGCGCTTCGTCGGTGATGCCGGATTCAAAGGCCACGACCTGCAAACGGCCCTGAACCAGTTCCAGAAGCTCACCCGATTTCAGCAGGTGATCCGGATTGCGGGGCCGCCCGAAGGCTTCGTTGCCGCGCGCGAAAGTCTCGTAAAGCAACACACCGCCCGGCTCCAGCGAGCCGATCAATCCGTCGAAATGCGGGCGAAACAGATAGTTGCTGACCACGATGGCGGCGAACTGCCGATCCGCGAAGGGCCAGGGTTTGCCGTCTTCCAGGTCGATTTCGACAACCTCTGCGGCGGCTTCGGAGCTCAGGTCGGTCAGGGCCGAGATATTCTGGTCGACCGCCGTGATCGGATGGCCGCGCCCCAGAAAATGGCGGGCATGGCGGCCGCCCCCGGCGGCGACGTCCAGCACCCTGCCGCCGCTGGTGCCGTCCATCCGCACCAGGGGGGCGAACCGCGTGATCCAGGACGACGGGGTTTTGAATTTCAGGTGATGGGCGGCGTCTGACATGGCGAAAAGGCCTGGATATCCGGTTGTCTGATTCGGGTTTTATTAAGCGTTTCATACTATGTTTCAGGCGTTAAAGCGCCTATAACAGGCGTTCGCGGCTCCGGAAAGCCTTCTGACTCATGGCCTTAGGTGGCGGTCAGCTTTTCCGGCGGGCGGTTTTGCTACGGAAAATTAGAGTCTGCGCGATGATCCGTTATCGTCTGATTTGCAGCCAGGACCACGAGTTCGACGCCTGGTTTCGGGACGGTGCCAGCTATGACCGGCAGGTCAAGCGGCAACAGGTGACCTGTCCCCATTGTGGCGACGTCGATGTGACCAAGGCGATCATGGCGCCGGGGATCGTTTCGTCCGCCGGGACGGATAAATTCGCCGAAGCCAAGGCGCAGGAAGTGGCCCGCCGCATCCTGGCCGCCGTCGGCAAGCTGCAGGACACGGTCGAGCAGGAATGCGAATACGTCGGCGACCAATTTGCCGACGAAGCCCGCGCCATTCACTATGGCGATGCCGAGGAACGCGGCATTTTTGGCGAAGCCAGTGACGACGAAGCGGCGGAATTGGAAGACGAAGGCATCGACTTCATCCGTCTTCCGGGTCGCCGCCAACGTCGCGACAACTGATCCCGCCTTCTTCTCGCGCCGATCCTCCGGCTTAATCCCGGTCTCCGAATTTTCAGTCGTCGATGAACGTCAGCCCGGCGTTGCGTTCCATCACTTTGATGACGTCGTCGCAACTGGCTTTGGGGCCCAGCATCTGCATCGCGGTTTGGAAAAATTCCCGGGTCAGCGCCGAGGCCATCATCGGCACACCTGAATCGTTGCCCAACTGGCAGGCAAGGCGCACGTCCTTGTGCATCAACTCCATGGTGAAGGTGCCCGGCGCGCGGTCGCGGATGCGCGGCAGGGAAATCTTCGACGCGTTGCTCTGCCCAGATCCCTTGCTCAGAACCTCGATCATGGTGTCCAGGGTCAGGCCGTTCTTGATGCCCATGGTCACGGCCTCGAAGGTCGCAACGCGGATCGACGCACTGGTCACGTTGTTGACCAGCTTCATGGTATGGCCCGCGCCGACATCGCCGCAGTGAAAGATGTTGGGGCTGATGGTTTCCAGATAGGGGAGAACCTTATCGAACTGTTCCTTGGACCCGCCCGCCATGATGGCGATGGTTCCGGCTTCCGCGCCGTGCGGTCCGCCCGATACGGGCGCATCGATCAGGCCGATACCCTTTTCCGCCAGCTCCGCCGCCATGGCGCGGGTTTCGTTGGGATCGCCCGTCGTTTGGTCGACGATCAGCTTGCCGGGCTCCAACCCTTCGGCCAGCCCGCCGGGGCCGAAAATCGCCTGCCGGACTTCGGTTGAGGTCGGCAGGCAGGTCAGGATGATGTCGCATTCCCGCGCCAATGACGCCGGGTCCTGCACGGGCTGCGCGCCTTCACCGGCGAAGGTTGCCGTGGCGGCTGGGTTCAGGTCGAACACCCGCAGGCGATGTTCCCGCATCAGCCGCCGCGCCAACGCGCCGCCCATCATGCCAAGTCCGATGTATCCCAAATTCATAATATATCCTCCCGCGGCTGTCCTTCTGCCGTCGTGACCATGGCGGGGCCCGCGGCGGATAGCCGGAATGCGTTTTGTCGTTTGATTTTGTCCGAACAGAAGAAGATCGGTGTTTGCCGAGGGTATGATAGTGGACCCGGGGCGCGCCCAGCAAGCTGCCCCGTTTTCTATCAGACGACGGTCAGCCGGGGTTTCTCTTGGGGGACGCGTGCGGATGCCGCGTCAATCACACGGGATGGCGGGAAATCGATGGTCACCCGCGTGCCTTTGCCCCGGGCGCTGCTGACCTCAATCGTCGCGTCGTGGATTTTCGCCAATTCGATGACCAGCGGGAGGCCCAAACCCGTACCCTGATGATCGCGGGTCATATGGTGGGCGACCTGTCCGAACCGGGACATGGCGATCTCCAATTCTTCTTCGTCCATGCCGATGCCGGTATCGGACACGACCAGGCGCAGGTCGCCGTCGTCCAGTTCGCGGGCCTCGATCGTGACGCGTCCGCCGGGGCCGGTGAATTTCACCGCGTTCGACAGCAGGTTCAGCAGGATCTGCAGGATCCGCCGCTCGTCGGCGCGCAATCGGGGCAGGCCGGGGCCGATCACCGCATGCAGGCGAATACCCTTCATCGACAGGTCGTGGTCGAACATCCGCAGGGCCTCGGCGGTCGTTCGCGCCAGATCGACATGGGTTTCGCACAATTGTAGCTGGCGGGCTTCGGCGGCGGAAATGTCCAGGATGTCGTTGATCAGGGCCAACAGGTGGCTGCCCGAAGTGTTTATGTCGCGCAGGCAATCTTCCTGGCGGTCGTTGGCCAGGGGGCCGTAGACCCCGGCCCCGAGCGAGCTGGAAAACCCGATGATCGCGTTCAACGGGGTGCGCAGTTCGTGACTCATGTTGGACAGAAACTCGGTCTTGGCCCGACTGGCGCGCTCGGCGCGGTTTTTCTGGCGCTCCATGTCGGTCCGGGCTTGCGCCGCTTCGTCGATCCGGCGCCGCAAGTTGCGGTTGGTGGCTTCCAGCTTCAGGACCGTCCGGCGGACCTTGTTCTCGAGCGGGCGGAAGATGAAGAACGCTTCCAGCACCAGGGCGACCAGGGTGCAAACCCAAAGGATGGCCTCGAACCATTTGACCCGCGCGATGGCCGCGCGGGAAAACGCCTCATAGGCTTCGACCGCGGAATTGAGCATCGGCTCCAAAACGTGCGGGCCATAGTTGATGAGGTAAACGTAGGACGAGGTGTTGACCGTCAGATTGCCGAATTGCAGCCGATAAATATCCCGGGCATGACCGAGGAAGCGATTGACGGCAAGGTCCAGGCCGACCGTGCCGTCGAAATAGATGATTTCCAAATCCTTGGTCATCACCTTGGGGATGCCTTCTTCTTCGTTGCCGGTCAGCAGCAGAAGATGCGCGCGCCACATGGCGTTGACGGCACGGCCCAATTGCGCCCGGGCGGTTTCGAATTCATCCTCGTCGCGGGAGATCGCCATCTGTCCGGCGAAATGGGCGATCCGGTTGGCCTGTCCGTTCTGGCCCCCGGCGACGAAAATCAGATGCCCGTAGTCGGCCTGTTTGGCGATGATGAAATGCATCGTGAAGAACGCAGCCGTGACCAGCAGGGCGATGGCGCTCAGCCCCAGGACATAGCGATAGCGCAGGCTTTTGACCGCCGCCAGTTCCGACATTCCACGCCCCGTTTTCGACGCTTGAATTCACCCACTCAGGGCCTTTGGCCTCTGTTCGGCGGCATCGTAGCGACGGCGTGTAACAGATATGTTGCGGAATCGAATTGCCCCGCGAGGCGTTCCGGTCAGGCGTCCGGCTTGACGGCGAAGGCCAGGTAATTGACGGCCAGGTCATGGGCGTCGAGACGCCAGGTATCGTTCAACGGATTGAACACCATGCCTTGCAGCTCGGTGACGTCGATGCCATGGGCTTCCAAGCCCTGAACCAATTCCGACGGGCGCACGAACTTGCGCCATTCGTGGGTCCCGATCGGCAGCCAACGCAGGATGTACTCGGCCCCGATCTTGGCCAGCGCCAGGGACTTGAGGGTGCGGTTCAGGGTCGTCACGACCGTGCAGCCGCCGGGCCGGACCAATCCGGCCGACGCCCCCAGGAATACATCCAAGTCCGCGACATGCTCGATCACTTCCATGTTCAGAACCACGTCGAAGGTGCGTCCCAGATCGGCCAGCTCCTCGGGCAGGACATGGCGGTAATCGATATTCAGCCCGGCCTGTTCGGCATGCAGGCTGGCGACCGCGATATTCTTTTCCCCGGCGTCGATCGCGGTGACGTCCGCGCCCAGGCGGGCCATCGGCTCCGCCAGCAGGCCGCCGCCGCAGCCGATATCCAGCAGGGACAGGCCCTTCAAAGGCAGGGGCGCCTCTGCATCAAAGCCGAAATGGGCCGCCACGCGGTCGCGGATAAAGGCGATCCGCACCGGGTTGATGCGGTGCAGGGGGCGGAACTTGCCCGTGGGGTCCCACCATTCGTCGGCGATGGCCTGAAAGCGGGCGACTTCGCTGTCATCCTTGGTGGTCGGCCGAGAGGTTTGGCGGCCATCAGGATGGGCGTCGGGCTGTTGGGCGTTCGGGGGCGTCATGAGCGACCTTTGCATGGTTGGCGGCGCGGGCACCTTGCCCGCAGCGCGGATTAAGAGTAAGAAGGCGCCGCCTGTCAAACAAGGGCAAGTCATTCAGACGGGATTTTCCGTTTATCGGACATTACTTACGGGTCGGGAGATACACCGGTTCCATGGCATTGATCGTGCAGAAATTCGGCGGCACCTCCGTCGCCGACGTAGACCGCATCAAAGCAGTGGCCCAGCGCGTCAAAAGCGAAGTTGACGCGGGGCATCAGGTCGCCGTCGTGGTTTCGGCCATGGCCGGCGTGACCAATCAGCTTGTCGGCTACGTCGATCAGATGTCGACCCTTTACGATGCGCGCGAATACGACGCCGTCGTCGCCTCGGGCGAGCAGGTCACGTCGGGCCTGTTGGCGCTGGCGCTGCAGGCTTTGGGCGTGCCCGCGCGGTCGTGGCAGGGTTGGCAGATTCCGATCCATACCGACAACGTCCATGCCAAGGCGCGCATTTCGAGCATCGAAGCCGACAAGATCCTGCCCCGCCTGGAGCAGGGCGAGGTCGTGGTCGTGCCGGGCTTCCAGGGCGTGGCTCCGGACGGGCGGATCACCACGCTGGGCCGTGGCGGCTCCGATACCTCGGCGGTTGCCTTGGCGGCGGCGCTCAAGGCGCATCGCTGCGACATCTACACCGATGTCGACGGGGTCTATACCTGCGATCCCCGGATCGTCACCAAGGCCCGCAAGCTGGACAAGATCACTTACGAAGAAATGCTGGAGATGGCCTCTCAGGGCGCCAAGGTCTTGCAGACCCGCGCCGTGGAAATGGCCATGAACCATGGGGTGCGCACGGAAGTCCGCTCGACGTTCTCGCAAGAACGCGGCACCCTGGTCGTGAACGAGGATGAAATCGTGGAAAAGCAAGTCGTCAGCGGTATCGCCTATTCCCGGGACGAGGCCAAGATCACCCTGGTCCGCGTCTCCGACCGGCCCGGCGTGGCCGCCGGTATTTTCGGCCCGCTCGCGGAAGCCAGCGTCAACGTCGACATGATCGTCCAGAACGTCTCCGCCGACGGACAGGCCACGGACATGACCTTTACGGTCGCCAAGGCCGACCTGGAGCGGACCAAGGTCATTCTGCAGGAAAAGAAGGCCGAATTGGGTTATGAAGACCTGATTGCCAAGGATGGCGTGGTCAAGATTTCGATCATCGGCGTGGGCATGCGTTCGCACGCGGGCGTCGCCCAGACCATGTTCAGCACGCTGGCCGAGAAGGGCATCAACATTCAGGTGATCTCGACCTCGGAAATCAAGGTCAGCGTCCTGATCGCCGAAGAGTATACCGAACTGGCGGTGCGCGCCCTGCATACGGCCTATGGCCTGGACGCCGCTTAAAAAAGCACGCGTCGCGGGCCGCCGATTTCTGCGGCGGTCGGACCGACGGCGTAATAATCCGACGGCAAAGCAGTCGTCATCGCGAATGTTCGAACCTATATGATGGCCAGGCCCGGGGGGAGCGGACCCGGATTGGCCGTGCGCGCAATTCAGGGCAGGGGTCCCGAGTTCAGTGATCGACAAGTCCAACCCGAAAGGGCCGGCAGGAGCAGCCGGGCCCGGAAAGGCGCCGGGGAAAACCCCCGGTAAGCCGTCTTCCGGTGCGGGCGGCGATCGGTCCGGCCAACGGCGGCCCGCGGTCTCGCCGGTCCCCCGGCGGATGCTGGGCCGGGTTCGCCAGGTCATGGCCTCGGCGGCGACGGCGCAGGAGCGGCTTGACCAGATCGTCCGCATCATCGCTTTGGAAATGGTCGCCGAAGTCTGCTCGATCTATCTGCGCCGCGCGGGTGACGTGTTGGAACTGTTCGCCACCCAGGGCCTGCGCCAGGACGCCGTTCACAAGACCCGCCTACGGGTCGGCGAGGGCTTGGTCGGTGAAATCGCGGCCCATGCCCTGCCGTTCGCGTTGGAAGACGCGCAATCGCATCCCAGCTATGCCTATCGCCCGGAAACGGGTGAAGAACTGTTCCATTCGCTGATGGGCGTGCCGATCCTTCGCGGCGGCCGGGTGACCGGTGTCGTCGTGGTTCAGAACCGCACGCGCCGCGCCTACGAAGACGAAGAAGTCGAAACCCTGCAGACCGTCGCCATGGTTCTGGCCGAACTGGTCGCGGGGGGAGATCTGGTTTCGGCGGACGAACTGTTGCCGATCGACGGCGCGGCCCTGAAGCCGCTGCGCATGGAAGGCTTGCGCCTGAACGGCGGGGTCGGGATCGGTACGGCGGTGCTGCATCGCCCGCATCTGTTCATCGAAACCATCGTCGCCGACGATCCGTCGGCGGAACGCGAACGTCTGCATGAAGCCTTCAAGGCGATGCACGGCGCGCTCGACGACATGCTGGCCTCGGACCATATGGCCAAGGGCGGTGAGCATCGCGACATTTTGGAAACCTATCGGCTGATCGCGCAGGATGCGGGCTGGCTGTCGCGGATCGAGGACGCGATCGATTCCGGTCTGTCCGCCGAAGCCGCCGTGCAGCGCGTGCAGAACGACCTGCGCGCCCGCATGGCCGGGATCGACGATCCCTACCTGCGCGAGCGCGCCCATGATTTGGACGACCTGGGCTACCGTTTGATCCAGCACCTGATGGGGGCGGAGCCGGCGCCGCGCGAAATGCCCGACAATGCGATCCTGATCGCCCGCAACATGGGCCCGGCGCAATTGCTCGATTACGATAGCCAAAAGCTGCGCGGCCTAGTCCTGGCCGAAGGTTCGCCCAATGCGCATGTCGCGATTGTCGCCCGCGCGCTCGACCTGCCGGTGGTCGGGCGGTTGGACATCATCCTCGACCGGGTCGAAGAAGGCGATCCGCTGATCCTCGACGGCGACCAGGGGCATGTCTACCTGCGTCCGGGCGAAGACATCCGCATGACCTTCGAGGACAGCTTGCGGGTTCGCGCCGAACGTCGCGCCCAATACGCCGAACTGAAGGAACTGCCTGCCGTGACCAAGGATGGGGTCGCGATCAACCTGTTGCTGAATGCCGGGTTGCGGGTCGATCTGGGCCATTTGGAAGAGACGGGGGCGGCTGGGATCGGCCTGTTCCGCACGGAAATTCCGTTCATGGTCGAATCGACCGCGCCGACCGTCGAGCGGCAGCAGGAAATCTACACGACCGTTTATGAACATGCCGGCGACCGTCCGGTGACGTTCCGCACGCTCGATGCCGGTGGGGATAAGGTGCTGCCCTATTGGGATGTCGAGGCCTCGGAAGAAAACCCGGCCATGGGGTGGCGGGCGATCCGGGTGTCGCTCGACCGGCCCGCGCTGATGCGCGACCAATTGCGTTCGTTGATCCGCGCCGCCGCCGGAAAGACGCTGCGCGTGATGTTCCCGATGGTCACGGAAGTGGCTGAATTCGACGCGGCGAAGAAGCTGCTGGATGCGGAACTGGCGCGGGCGCAACGACGCGGCAACCTGATGCCCACGAATGTCCGCGCCGGGGTGATGCTCGAGGTCCCGGGCCTGATCTTCCAGATGGCGGCCTTGACCAAGCGCGTCGATTTCATCTCAGTCGGGTCGAACGACATGCTGCAATTCCTGTTCGCGGCGGACCGGGGCAACCCGCAGGTGGCGTCCCGCTATGACGAATTGGCTCCGGCGGTCCTGAATTTCCTGGGCGAAATCGCTCAACGCTGCGGCGATAGCGAGACTGATCTGAGCCTGTGCGGCGAAATGGCGGGCGATCCGTTGGCGGCGATGACCTTGATCGGCCTGGGATTCCGCAATCTGTCCATGTCGGCCCCCTCGATCGGTCCGGTCAAGGCCATGGTTCGATCCCTGGATGTCGGTGCGTTGCAAAGCTATCTCGGTGGGTTGAAGGATTCCGCCGACCATTCCTTGCGCGATCAGCTAAAGGGCTTCGCCGCGGATCATGGCGTATTGGTTTAACCGCGCCGTATTTCTTCTTGAATCTACATGACTTTTTGTGGGATTATCCGCATTGCGGAAAATTCGACACGTATCGTTCGTGAATCCCTTGTAATTACCCGCGCCCGTGGCCCCAGGGGAAGGTGCCGGTGGGGCGGCGTCAAGATTCCGATAGAACGCCGGGGCAGGGTTCGGAATGGGGATTCCGACCTGGGTCCCGAAGGGGATTCTGGAACGAACGTTGGGGTAAAGGGGTGAAGTGCGCGTGAATCACGATCCCATCTCACGGGCGGCGCCGGGGGGCGACGCCACGGACCGTCGTACAGGCGTCGGCGGCTTGCTGCGGGCGTCCCGCCTGCGGTGCGGCGAAGAGCTTGAGGCCATCGCCCAGGTTCTGCGTATCCGGCCCCGTCATCTGCAAGCCATCGAAGAAGGCCATTTCGACCAGCTTCCGGGCACGACCTACGCGGTCGGGTTCATTCGCGCCTATGCCGATTACCTGGGCCTGGACGCCGAAGAAGTGGTGCGCCGCTTCAAGGATGAACAGACCATTCCGTCGGGCCGTCCGCCGAAAGCCGACTTGGTGTTTCCGTCGCCGATGTCCGAAACCGGTATCCCGCGCGGCGCCGTGGTCTTTCTTGGCGTCGTGATCGGCCTGATCGCCTATGGCGGCTGGTACGTCTCGACGGTCGACAACGATTTCTTCAAAAAATGGATCGAGCCGGTTCCCGCCCGTTTGGCGGCGATGTTGCCGGGTGGCGCCGAGGGCGGAAACGAAAATCCGGTCGATACGCGCGCCGAGGCCCCCGCCACGGAAACGACCTCCGCGGAGACCTCCCAGGAAACGACGGGTGCCTCGATTACGACACCCGCGCCGGAACAGGTTGAAGCGACAACCGCCGAAGCGACGCAGGAAACGACCCAATCCGCGCCGGAAACGCCCGCCGCGACGGTCACTCAGGGGCAGCCCGAACCGCCGACCACCCCTTCCGAGCCTGAAAAGACGGAAGCGGTCGAAGCAACGCCTTCCCAGGCCGTGACCGAAACGCCGGATGCCACCCCGGCCCCCGAGCCGGCCAAACCGGAACCGGTGACGGAAACGGCGCATACGCCTGAAGCCATCGCCCAGCCGGTCGAAACGGCGGCGCTGCCCGCCCCGACGGCTGCACCCGCCCAGGCCTCCAATGAGGCCGCTTCAGAGGCTGCCGCCGAAGCGACAAAACCGGCCGATGCCGCCGAGCAGGCGGCCACCGCCGCCGCCCCGACGGAAACCGCGACCGCGACGCCGGTCGCGAGCGATGCCCGAATCGTCCTGACCGCTGTCCGCGACAGCTGGGTCGAAGTCCGCAAGCAGGTCACGGATGAATGGGTCTGGGGCAAGCTGATGCGCGCCGGCGATACCTATGCCGTGCCGGACCGCGACGACCTGAAGATGAAGACCGGCGACGCCGGTGGCCTGACGATTACCGTCGATGGGCAGGCGATCCCGCCGATCGGGGCCAGCGGCGAGGTGGTTCGGAACGTGGTTCTGGACCCGGAACGCCTCAAAGCCGGAACCGCCATCCCCCAATGATCCCTAGGTATCGGGGCCCTATCGGGGCTTCGACCGTTGACCCCGGCGCGGGGGTCGGGCAAAACATGCGCAATGGACCGATGCCTTGGGGCCGGTTGTCCGGCATGGCCGGCTATGACCCCATGGCGTGATCCCCTTGTACGGTCCAAGGAAACTTAAAGGAATTGGACACATGTCCCAGGAAGCCAAGCTTCCCTCCGGTCCCTCGGTGGCATTCGGGCCTTCCCCGCGCCGCGTGAGCGTCCCGGTTACCATCGGCAACGTTACGATGGGGGGTCTGAACCCCATTGTCGTGCAATCGATGACCAATACCGACACCGCCGATATCGACGGCACGGTCGAACAGGTCCATGCCCTGGCTCAGGCTGGGTCGGAAGTCGTCCGCGTCACCGTCAACACGGAAGAAGCCGCCGCCGCCGTTCCGCATATCAAGGAAAAGCTGCTGGCGCGGGGTGTCGACACGCCGATCGTCGGCGACTTCCATTACATCGGCCACAAGCTGCTGGAAAATCACCCGGCCTGCGCCGAAGCCCTGGACAAATACCGGATCAACCCCGGGAACGTCGGCTTCAAGGAAAAGCGCGATACCCAGTTCTCGAAAATGATCGAGAAGGCGATGGAATACGGCAAGCCTGTGCGCATCGGCGTCAACTGGGGCTCGCTCGACCAGGACCTGGTCATTCGCCTGATGGACGAGAACGCCAAATCGGCGACCCCGATGTCGGCCGAGGAAGTGACCCAGGAAGCCCTGGTGCAGTCCGCGATCTCGAACGCGTTGAAGGCCGAGGAATTGGGCCTGAGCCGTGACCGCATCATTCTGAGCTGCAAGGTCTCCGAGGTTCAGAGCCTGATCAAGGTCTACCGGGAATTGGCGCGGCGCGGCGACTGGGCCCTGCACCTGGGGCTGACCGAAGCCGGGATGGGCTCGAAAGGCATTGTCGCTTCGACCGCCGCCATGGGCGTGCTGCTGCAGGAAGGGATCGGCGATACCATCCGCGTGTCGTTGACGCCCGAGCCGGGCGGCGACCGCACCAAGGAAGTCATCGTTGCCCAGGAAATTCTTCAAACCATGGGCCTGCGCGCATTCACGCCGCTGGTCACGGCCTGCCCCGGTTGCGGTCGTACGACCTCGACCTTCTTCCAGGAACTGGCCGACACGGTTCAGGGCTATGTGCGCGGCATGATGCCGACCTGGCGTGAAAGCTATGACGGCGTCGAGAACATGTCCCTCGCCGTCATGGGCTGCATCGTCAACGGTCCCGGCGAAAGCAAGTATGCCGATATCGGCATCTCCCTGCCGGGCACGGGCGAAGCCCCGACCGCGCCGGTCTTCGTCGACGGCGAAAAGGTCGCGACCTTGCGCGGTGAGGCCATTGCCGAGGACTTCAAGAAAATCGTCGACGACTATGTCGCCCGGAAATATCCCCGCAAGCCGGGTACAGGCGCCGGCGCCAGCGCGGCGGAATAGCGGGACGAACGACGATGGCAGACCTGCAGCCCGTTCGCGGGACACACGACATTCTGGCCGACGATTTCCGCCTGCACCGCCACATCGGTGACCGAGCCGCGCTGTTGGCGGCGCGTCATGGGTTCCAGGAAATGACGCCGCCGATCTTTGAGTTCACCGATGTGTTCTCGCGCACATTGGGCGAGACCTCGGACGTGGTGACCAAGGAGATGTATACCTTCCAGGATCGCGGCGGCGACTCGATCACCTTGCGGCCCGAATTTACAGCCGGGATCGCCCGCGCCTTCATGTCGAACGGCTTGGCTCAGGAAGCGCCGCTGAAGTTCTTCGCGCGCGGCCCTGTGTTCCGTCACGAGCGCCCGCAGAAGGGCCGCCTGCGCCAGTTCCATCAGATCGATGTGGAGATCCTGGGTGTGCCCGGCGCGCAGGCCGATATCGAGGTCATCGCCCTGGCTGCGCATCTGCTGGAAGACCTGGGCGTTGCCCAGGACGTGCGTCTGGAAATCAATTCCCTGGGCGATCCGGAAAGCCGCCAGTCCTATCGCGGCGTGCTGCTGGACTTCCTGTCCGACTATCGCAACGACCTGTCCGAAGACAGCCGCACACGGATGGACAAGAACCCGCTGCGTATTTTCGATTCCAAGGATGCGGGCGATCAGGAAATCATGGCATCCGCCCCGTTGCTGCAGGAACATCTGAACGATCATTCGCGGGAATTCTTCGCCGAGGTTCTGGCCGGGTTGGATGCCTTGGGCATTGCCTACGAGGTCAAACCCCGACTGGTTCGCGGCCTGGATTATTACAGCCACACGGCGTTCGAATTCGTGACCGATACCCTGGGCGCCCAGGGCACGGTTCTGGCGGGCGGGCGTTATGACGGCCTGATGGAACAGATGGGCGGTCGCGCCACGCCGGGGATCGGTTGGGCCGCGGGCGTCGAGCGGTTGTCGATGATGCTGGGCGAAGCCCCGGCGGCCGAACGCCCGATCGTAGTCATCCCCATGGGTGACGAGGCCCAGGGTCCCGCGTTGAAGGTCGCCAACGATCTGCGTCGCTCCGGCCATGTCGTCGACATGGGCTATTCCGGTAATCTGAAGCGCCGCATGGCCCGCGCCAACAAGGCCGAGGCCAAAGCCGTTTTGATTTTGGGATCCGACGAATTGGAACGTGGCGTCGCGACCCTGCGCAATATGGAATCCGGCACGCAGACCGACGTGCCGCTGAACGAGATCGTCGAGACGCTGAAACTCCACTTCTAGCGAGGGAGCCCCATGGCCGAAGACCGCGCGCATTCCGCCCGGCCCTTCGTGGCTGGGGTGAACCATCGGACCAGTTCGCTCGGCCTGCGCGATCAGATGTTCCTGGAAGAGGACGCCGTGGTCGCCGCGCTGGCAGCGTTGCGTGACGCGGGCCTGACGGAATCGGTGCTGCTGTCGACCTGTGATCGGGTCGAGGTCGTGGGCGCTGATCCGGATCCGGAACGCGCCGCGGAAAAAGCCCTGGCCGTTCTGGCTGAGCAGGCCCAGGTTCCCCTGACCGATGTCACCGCCCAAGCAAACGTGGCGTTCGACGAAGCGGCTGTCCTGCACCTGTTCAATATCGCGGCGTCACTGGCCAGTCTGGTCATCGGCGAGCCGCAGGTCCTGGGGCAGGTTAAGGCCGCCCACCGCATGGCCAAGGACGCGGGCATGCCCGCCGGTGTGATCGATGCCTTGTTCCAGGCGGCATATGGCGCGGCCAAACGGGTGCGGACGGAAACCGGGATCGGCGAGGGGCCGGTCTCCATCGCCGCAGTCGCGACGATGCTGGTGCATGACCTGCATGGCGATTTGGGCGGGGTGTCGGCGCTGTTGATCGGCGCTGGCGACATGGGCGAGATGGTCGCCGAGGATATGATCGGCGAAGGCCTGAACAACCTGACGGTGATCCACCCGCGCGAACGCCGCGCGCGGCGCACGGCCCGGGTGCTGGGCTGCAACTTCGATGCGTTCGAAAACCTGTCGTCGTTGGTGCCGCAGACCGACGTGGTCATCGCGGCCTTGGGTGGCGGCGGGCGGATCGTCGGCAAGGATTTGGTCGCGGCGGCGCTGAAAGCGCGGCGGCGGCGGCCCATTCTGGTCGTCGATACGGCGGTGCCGGGTGATGTCGATCCGGCGGTGCACGATCTATCGGACGCCTATGTCTACGACTTCGGGGATCTGGAGCGTATCGCCATGGAAGGCTTGGTCGGGCGCGGGGCCGAGGCCCAGGCGGCGCGGCGGGTCGTCGATGAGGAAGTCGCGGCCTTTTTGTCCGGGCAGCGCGCCCGGGATGCGGGCCCGCTGGTCACGGACTTGCGCCGTTATTTCGAGGATCAGCGCGCCCTGGCCCTGATTGAAGCGGGCGGCGATGCCGAAAAGGCGACGCACCTGCTGGTCGGACGATTGCTGCATGGGCCGTCGACGCGGCTGCGCCGTGCCGCGGCCGAGGCGAACTTGGACCTTGCTTCGGCCGAACGTCTGTTGGCCCATTTGTTTCAACCGGATGCCCCCGGTGACGAGGAGACCGAGAAGTGAGCCTGAACGAAAACCTGGACAAGGTGCTGACCCGCTACAAAGAGCTGGAAGCTCTGATGTCTGACGGCAGCGCCAGCGGCGACAAGATCGCCAAGCTGGGTAAGGAGTATTCCGACTTGGGGCCGGTGGTCGCGGCGGTCAACGAATTCCGCAAGGCCCAGGCCGATGCCCAGGGCATGGCCGACATGTTGGCCGATCCGTCGACCGACCCGGATATGCGCGAACTTGCCGAAGACGAGTTTCAGGAGCTGAAGGACCGCCTGCCGGAATTGGAGCGCAAGGTTCAGGTCTTGCTGCTACCCAAGGACGAGGCCGACGAGAAGAACGCGATCCTGGAAGTTCGCGCCGGAACGGGCGGGGACGAAGCCGCCCTGTTCGCCGCTGATCTGTTCCGTATGTATCAACGTTATGCCGAAACCCATGGTTGGCGGTTCGAAGTCATGAGCGTCAACGAAACCGGGATCGGCGGGTACAAGGAAGCCATCGCGACGATTTCCGGCACGGACGTGTTCGCGCGGTTGAAGTTCGAATCCGGCGTCCATCGGGTGCAACGTATCCCGGTTACGGAATCGGGTGGGCGGATTCATACCTCGGCGGCGACCGTCGCGGTCATGCCCGAGGCCGAGGAAGTGGATGTTGCCATCGACGACAAGGACCTGCGGATCGACGTGTTCCGCGCCTCGGGGCCGGGCGGGCAGTCGGTCAACACGACCGACTCGGCGGTGCGTATCACCCACCTGCCGACGGGGATCGTGGTCAGCCAACAGGATGAAAAATCCCAGCACAAGAACAAGACCAAGGCGATGAAGGTGCTGCGCGCGCGCCTGTATGAACGCGAACGCCAAATCCGCGACGACGCCCGCGCCGCCCAGCGCAAGGGACAGGTCGGCTCCGGCGACCGGTCGGAACGTATCCGTACCTACAACTTCCCGCAGGGTCGCGTCACGGACCACCGTATCAACCTGACCCTGCACAAGCTGGATCGGGTGATGGACGGCGAACTGGACGAGTTGATGGATGCGCTGATCACCGAGGATCAGGCCGAACGTCTGTCCGAAATGGTGTGACGGTCGTGACCGCGCCGGCCCCCAGCCGTCACGCGCCCGGGTCCCTGGGCTATGCCGTCGATCAAGCGGCGGCGCGCCTGACGGCGGCGGGAGTGGAGACGGCGCGCCTGGATGCCCGTGTCTTGGCGGCGCATGCCCTGGGGCGTGACGGGTCGTTCGTGCTTACCCATCCGGAAACGGTTCTGAGCCCTGAACAAGACAAGGCGGTGGCCGCGTTGATCGACCGCCGCTGCGCGCGCGAGCCGGTGTCGCGCATTCTGGGCGAGCGGGAATTCTGGTCCATGCCCTTCACGGTTACGGCGGCGACGCTGTCGCCCCGCCCGGATACGGAAACGCTGGTCGAAGACGCCGTGGCGCGGTTACGCGATGCAGGGCGAGGTGACGCGCCGTTGCGGGTGCTCGACCTGGGTACGGGCACGGGCTGTCTGTTGCTGGCGGTGTTGTCGGAATTGCCCAACGCCCAAGGTCTGGGGATCGACATCAGCGATGCGGCCGTGGCCGTGGCGACCCAAAATGCTCGGCGGCTAGGCTTGGAAAACCAGGCGCGCTTTCAAGTCGGCGATTGGGCGGCGGGGCTGGACGGTCCGTTCGACCTGATCCTGTCGAACCCGCCCTATATCGCCGAGGGTGACGGCCCTGACCTGGATCCCGAGGTGCGGGAATTCGATCCTCCCGCGGCATTGTACGCCGGTGGGCGCGGCCTGGACGCCTATGCCGCGATTGCGCCCCAGGCGGCCCGTCTACTGGCGACGGGGGGATTCGTGATTGTCGAACTAGGGCAGGGGCAAGAGGCCGAAGTCGTCGAGATTTTCCGAAATTCCGGCCTGAAACATGATGGCACAACGGCCGATTTGGCCGGAATTCCGCGGTCTTTGTGCTGCCGCTCCGAATAGCGGATGAACCTACAAAAAATTGTTGGAAATAGGGGGGAACCAGTCTAGGGTGCCTTTGGTGGTTGTAAGGCCACTTGGGCGGATCGTCCCGTGTGACGCGTCCTCGACATCCGGAAATCTAGAGAAATTCGGAACCAGGTCGCGGCACCGGACAGGCCCCCCGGGATTTCCCAGAGCAAAGTGACGTGCGTCTCCATCGGGTAGCGAGGCGGTCGTTCTTTGAACAGCCGATACGGCGAGCGGGCGTGGTTTGTCCGATTTCCGTGGCGGGTGGGGGTGCCCCGTAATCGGGCCTTGCCCGGATGGGAAAAACTCCCAGCAGCCCGCTAACAAACGTGTTGCAAGGACAATGAACAAGAACTCCAACAACAGACGGTCGCGCGGTCGGGGCGGCAATAAGCGCCACGGCAACGTTCGCAATCAAACCTTCGAAAGCAATGGTCCCGGCGTTAAAGTCCGGGGCACGGCGCAGCAGGTTCTGGACAAGTATCTGGCTTTGGCCCGCGACGCATCGTCGTCCGGCGACCGGATCATGGCGGAAAGCTACTTTCAGTTCGCAGAGCACTATTTCCGTCTGCTGAACACGGATGAGCAGCGCAACGCCGAACGCAACGGCCAGAACAACCGTCGTGGCAATGGTCGCGATCGCATGGATACGCCGGGCAGCGCCGAAGGCGGTCCCGAAGATCTGATGTCGCATGACGACTATGACGATGATTCGGATGGCGACGGTGACGACGAGGATTCGGGTGCCGAAGTGACCCACGTGGGTCAGGAAAGCGCCGCCGATCAGGTTGAAACCGCCGCGGAACAGCCGAAAGAGCAGAAAGAGGCGAAGCCGGCCCGCGCGCCGCGCACCCGCCGCAAGAAAGCTCCCGAGGCGCAGCAGGCGGAATTGCCGATGGACGCACAGGCCCAGCCGGACGTTCAGCCCGCCCCGCAGCCGGAACAAGCCGTCGAGACCGACGCCGCTGATTGACTGCCTGAATTCCTCAAGCGCGACGTCTGATCGCGCCGTCTTCAAGATTTAAAGAGGCGAGAGGGACTCTCCGACGGCAACGCGGCCCGGCTTCGTCACGCGGACGAACACGCCCAAATCGATATGGCCGAACCCGGCTTGTAGGAACTTGACGATATTCAGGTCGCGTTCCGCCGTGTCGGGATTGACGTTCACGGCGGCGCAGCGGTCGATACGTTCCATGACCTCTGCTTCCGCGCCGCCCAGGGAAACGGTCTTGCCGATCCAATCGAACTCGCTCCACGGCTCGATCCCGTCGATATAGATATTGGCGCGGAATCGCCGGTGATCGACGGGCGCCTTGACGACCCGCTCCAAGTCGCGGATCGACGCCAGGTTGATGACCGATACCACCGGCTTCGGTTGATCGGTCAGGCGGTCCCCGGCATTGGCCTCGACCACGCGGGGATGGCCCCGGGTTTCATCCTTCATATAGGCGGTGAAGAATTCTTCGATCAGGGTGCGCCCGATGCGGTCGGTGATCTTGCCGCGGGTCAGGCGCCGTCCTTGGCGGGAAATGGTCAGGACCCCGGTCGCTTGATCGAAGGTGCTGTCCAGCGTCGCCAGTTTTTCGTTTTTCACCAAGGCCAGGAAATTACGCTTGGGCATCCATTCCAGGTGATGCCCGCCGCTGATCGGCGTTGAGCCCAGGGCAATGGCGAAACGCCGGTCGCCGGGCAAATAGTCGTCGGCGGTCAAATCGACGGCGTCGAGCGTCTCGGGGGACAGCCCTTTCACCGGATAGCGGTAGATATGTGTGATCTCGGCAGCCATGGGCCGCCCAAGGTCCGCTGTTGAAGGCCCAGTGTCAACGTTTGAAATTATCTTCTCGGATGCAATTGCGCCGACAGGTCAATAACCCTATTTGACATGCAGGTAATGTATTCTTGAGATCGACGAAGGGTTTGCCGATTATCGGGGGCCTGTCGTCTTGTCGCCAAAGTGAGGGACAGATGGAATTTGAAAAGTTCACCGAGCGTGCGCGCGGCTTCATTCAGAGCGCTCAAACGCTTGCCATTCGCGAAAGCCACCAACAGTTCACGCCGCTTCACCTGTTGAAGGTGCTGCTCGACGATAAGGAAGGCTTGGCGGCTTCCCTGATCGATGCGGGCGGCGGCAACGGACAGCGCGCCCTGCGCCTGACCGAAGGCGAATTGAAGCGCCTGCCCAAGGTCGAAGGCAGCAATGTCCAGGTCTACCTGGCGTCGGAAACGGCCAAGCTGTTCGACCAGGCCCAGCAGATCGCCGACAAAGCCGGCGACAGCTTCGTTACTGTTGAAATGCTGCTGCTGGCCATGGCCATGGCCGAAGGTACGGACGCCTGCAAAATCCTGAAGGAAGCAGGCATCACCCCGCAAGACCTGAACACCGCGATCAAGGATTTCCGCAAAGGCCGCGCCGCCAATTCCGCCAATGCCGAAGACCAGTACGACGCGCTGAAGAAATACGCCCGCGACCTGACCCAGGCCGCGATGGACGGCAAGCTCGACCCGGTGATCGGCCGCGACGAGGAAATCCGCCGCACGATCCAGGTTCTGGCCCGCCGGACCAAGAACAACCCGGTTCTGATCGGCGAGCCGGGCGTGGGTAAGACCGCGATCGTCGAAGGCCTGGCGCTGCGCATCGTCAACGGCGATGTGCCTGAGGCTTTGAAGAACAAACGCCTGATGGTGTTGGACCTGGGGGCGCTGGTCGCCGGGGCCAAGTTCCGGGGCGAATTCGAAGAACGCTTGAAAGCCGTCCTGGCCGAAACCACCGCCGCCGCCGGGCAGATCATCCTGTTCATCGACGAAATGCACACCCTGGTCGGCGCCGGCAAGGCCGAAGGCTCGATGGATGCGTCGAACCTGTTGAAGCCGGCCCTGGCGCGCGGCGAGTTGCACTGCGTCGGTGCGACCACCTTGGACGAATACCGCAAGCACGTGGAAAAAGACGCCGCCCTGGCCCGCCGGTTCCAGCCCGTGTTCGTGGGCGAGCCGACGGTCGAGGACACGGTCTCGATCCTGCGCGGAATCAAGGAAAAGTACGAACTGCACCACGGCGTGAAAATTCACGACAACGCCCTGGTCGCCGCCGCGACTCTGTCCAACCGCTATATTACCGACCGGTTCCTCCCGGATAAGGCCATCGACCTGATGGACGAAGCCGCGTCGCGCGTGCGCATGGCGGTCGATTCCAAGCCCGAGGAATTGGACGAGTTGGACCGCAAGGTCATCCAGCTGAAGATCGAACGCGAAGCGCTCAAGAAGGAAACGGACAAAGCGTCCAAGGACCGCCTTGAAAAGCTCGAGGTCGAATTGACCAAGCTGGAAGAAAAATCCAATGCCATGACCGCCGAGTGGGAGAAATCCAAATCGGTTCTGGCGGACACCACCAAGCTGAAGGAAGAGCTGGAAAAAGCCCATGTCGCCCAGCAGCAGGCCCTGCGCCTCGGCGATTATACGAAAGCGGGCGAACTGCAGTACGACCTGATCCCTCGCTTGGAAGAAAAGCTCAAGGCCGCCGAGGAAGCCGACGGCTCCGCCGTGGTCGAGGAAGCGGTGACCGAGGAACATATCGCCCAGGTCATCAGCCGCTGGACCGGTATCCCCGTGGACAAGATGCTCCAGGGCGAGCGTGAAAAGCTGCTGAAGATGGAAGAGAATCTGGGCCGCCGGGTGATCGGACAGCATGAAGCCGTGGTCGCCGTGGCCAATGCGGTGCGCCGGTCGCGCGCCGGGCTGCAGGACGCCAACCGGCCGATCGGCTCGTTCCTGTTCCTGGGGCCGACGGGCGTGGGCAAGACCGAACTGACCAAGGCCTTGGCCGAATTCCTGTTCGATGACGAACAGGCGATGGTTCGCATCGACATGTCCGAATACATGGAAAAGCATGCCGTTGCCCGTCTGATCGGCGCCCCTCCGGGCTATGTCGGTTATGACGAAGGCGGCGCGCTGACCGAAGCGGTGCGGCGCCGGCCTTACCAGGTCGTGCTGTTCGACGAGGTCGAGAAAGCCCATCCGGATGTGTTCAACGTGTTGTTGCAGGTGTTGGACGACGGTCGCCTGACCGACGGTCAGGGCCGCACGGTCGACTTCCGCAACACGCTGATCATCATGACCTCCAACCTGGGTGGCGAGATCCTCGCCAATCAGGAAGACGGCCACGATTCTTCGGAAGTGCGCGGCCCGGTCATGGAAATTGTCCGTCAGGCTTTCCGCCCCGAGTTCCTGAACCGCTTGGACGAGATCATCTTGTTCCACCGGCTGTTCCCGGAACACATGGGCGGTATCGTCTCGGTCCAGTTGCAGCGCCTGCGCAAACTGTTGGCCGACCGCAATATTCAGTTGGACCTGGATGTGGCGGCGCAGGACTGGCTCGCCGAAAAAGGATACGACCCGATCTATGGGGCGCGTCCGTTGAAGCGGGTCATTCAAAAAGACCTTCAGAACCCGTTGGCCAGCATGATCCTGGAAGGGGCGGTGGCTGACGGAGCAAAAGTGACCGTCTCGGCCGAGGATGGAAAGTTGACCATCAACGGTCGCGCGATCGAGGTTGAAGCCGCCTGATTCTGACCAATCCTGCCCGATATTGCGGCGCCATCGCCCATTGACGCCTGTTTGAAAAAACGGCACATGGGGGGGCGCCGCATTTTTCGGTGTTCAAGGGGAAGCGCGGGTTCACTCGCGCAAAAGGGGATTGGTCGTAATCGCACGATGAAAACGTACGTCGTCAATCTGGCGCGCGCCGAAGACCGCCGTGCCCATATGGAGGCCCAGTTCCGAGAACTGGGTTTCGACGACTACGAATTCTTCGAAGCCGTCGACGGCCGTAGCCTCGATCTCGACAACGCCCCTCTCTACAACCGTGCAAAGCGGCTCGCTCTCTATGGCATTGACCTGACGCAGGGCGAGGTCGGCTGCTATCTCAGCCATTATGAAGTGATTCGGCGCATCTACGACAGCGGCGTCGCGCGCGCTTTCGTGCTCGAAGACGATATGCTCCTACACCCGCGGACCTTCGAGCTTGCGGACAAACTCGCATCGCTTCCGCAAAGTTTTGAATTCATCCGTTTGGGCGGGATGCGCGTTCCCCGTCATCTCAAAGTCGATCGCATCGATGACGAATTCGAACTCCGGCGGCTGCTGAATGTCGCATCGGAAATGAGCGCTTATGTTATCAGCCGCGAAGGCGCCGCCAAAATTCTGGCCTACGGCGAAGAGATGATCCGCCAGATCGACGCCACCGTCGACCGGTACTGGGAAAGCGACCTGGCGATCTACGCATTGCACCCCTATCCGGTCAGGGCGGGCGGTGGATTTGACAGCACCATCGGGAACCGCATCGACGTGTGGAAGTTGCCGGGCAAGTCCGCTTGGCGGTGGCGGACGCGAAAGCTCAAACAGATCGATGGCTGCCGGAAGCGCCTGAAGAATCTGAAGATCGTGTTCAAGCACCTCTTGCGCCGCTAGCCCAAAGCCGGAATTCCTGCTGCTTCGTGATTGTGATCCCAATCACTGTATCGAAATCGAAACGATAATACCTTGTCCTACGATCCGATCGTAACGGATGGAGTGGGCAATGGGCTCGGTGAATTTGACCAATGGCGTGCGGAATAATCTGCTGCAGTTGCAGCGGACCGAAGCGCTGCGTCAGCAAGTCGCCGATCATCTGGCGACGGGACGTCGGGTCAACCGCGTCGCCGACGACCCGCAGGATTTCTATGCCGCCCGTGCCGCGGCGAATCGCGTCAGCGATCTGTTCGACCTCAAATCCGGAATCAGCCAAGCCCTGTCTTCGACCGAGGTGGCGCAGGCGGGCATCGGCGCGGTCGAGGATTTGACGCATCAGCTGCAAGGGATTGCCAGCGCCGCCCGTGGCGGTACCGCGGAACAGCGCCAGGCAGCCGCGGAACAGTTCGACCAAATCCGCGCGCAAATCTCCAGCCTGGCGTCCGATGCTTCCTACGGCGGTGTCGGCCTGATCGATGATCCCGCCGACAACCAGACGACACCCGTTGGCGATTTGTCAGGCGCGGCCATCACGGTCGAAGGCCGCGCCGCCAGCGCCGATGCTTTGGGGATCGGCACGGCTGCGACCGACTACAACGGCTTCGCCACCGACGCGGATATCGAGGCCGCGCTGAGCGACCTGTCCGGCGCTTTGTCGCAAACGCGATCGACGGCGCAGCGGTATGGTTCGGACATTGCGGCGCTCAACACCCGTCAGGATTTTTCGCAAAACCTGTCGAACACCCTTCAGGCCGCCGAGGATAAATTGGCCGGGGCGGATTTGAATGAAGAGGCCGCGCGCCAAGTCGCGCTGCAGCTTCAGGACCGTTTCGCGGCGGCCAGCTTGAAATTTGCGGTCCGTACCGAAAGCCTTGTTGCGGACCTCTTGGGCGGGGCGGGATGATCATGGGGTATGCCAATCCTTTCGCCGCCGCGTCGCGCGCTTATGGTCGGGTGCATCATTCGGGAATCAGCGGTCGTTCGGCCGAGGCCGAGGCCTTTGCCCGGGCCGCCGCGATGCTGCGCGACGCCAACGCCCGCCCGGCGGACCGCAAGGCCTTGGCCAAGGCGCTGGGCTTTAATCAGAAGCTCTGGACGATCATGCAGGCCGAAGTCTCCGATCCGACCCATCCGGCTCCTGAAGCCATGCGGCAGGACATGCTGGCCTTGGCTCGATTCATGGATCGGGCAACGGCGGACGCATTGAATACGCCGCGGCCGCGCCTGGATGCGATGATCGACGTGAACGTCAGTTTGTCGTCGGGGCTGTTTGCCCGTCCGGCCTGAGTTGACGTTCAGGTTCGGTCGGCTAGGCTGTAATCCCGTTCAACCCGCGCCACCCTGATTCGGAAATCCTTGAAGATGCCTGCCTTGCCCGCGTCTTGCGCGGCCTGATGGCCGATGTGGTTGCGCCACTGGGCGATGGCCTCTTCATCCCGCCAGAACGATAGCGAGACATAGCGCTCCGAATCGGCCAGGCTTTGGAACCGCTCGATGGAAATGAAGCCGTCGATATGCTGTAGCTCGGGGCGCAACTCGGCGGCGAGGTCGAAGTACTCGTCGGCGCGGGACGGGTCGGGGGTGACTTCGAAAATCACGGCGTACATAGGGGCCTCCTTGCCCTTGATGGTGGGCCTGAGATCGGCCCGCGTTGGGGCCTAGGTCTTCAGAAAACCAGTCACATGCGACAGGAACATTTGCGGGTTTTCGGCATGGGCCCAATGGCCGACGCCGGGTAGAACCTCGACCCGCGAATGGGTGAACAGGCGGGCGATTTCCGCATGATGTTGCGGGCGGATATAATTGGACGTTCCTCCGGCCAGGAATAGGCTGGGCCCCGGATAGGGGCGGTGGTTCGCCTCCGGCCAATCGAGCAGGTCCTTCATCGCGGCGGCCAGGGCATCCAGGTTGACCCGCCAGCTGAATCCGTCGGTCCCGTTCTCCAGGTTCTGCAAAAGAAAGGCGCGAATCCCCGGGTTCTTTTCGGTTGGGGCCAACAAGGCATCGGCGTCCTTGCGGGACGACACGGTGCTCAGGTCCATCGCCCGCAAGGCTTCGACGTAATGGATGAATGTACCGGGCGAGGGGGCCGGCGCGATATCGACCACGATCAGCGAGCGGACCAATTCAGGATGGGTGAGGGCCAACGTCATGGCCGTCTTGCCGCCCATGGAATGGCCAATGACGTCGCAGGGGCCAAGGCCGTGATCATGGATGAACCGGGCCACGTCCGCCGCCAGGGCCGGATAGTTCATAACCTGATCCCAGGGGCTTTCACCGTGATTGCGCAGGTCCAGGCTGAACACCCGATGCTGGCTGCTGAGCTGCTTGGCGATGGCCCCCCAGTTGCGTTTGGAGCCGAACAGCCCGTGCAGAATCAGCAGCGGGCGACCGGATCCGGCTTCCGTGTAAGACAGGGGCTGGGTGTTTGGTTGGTCGGCCATGCAGGGCTCCGCCGTTCGTCTGGGCTGGGGCGGCGCGCCGGGATGACTGGTTAGCGGGCGTCCGCCAGATCGCCTTTGGGTTCCTGGTCCTGGTTATCCCGCAGGCGGGCGAACTGCAAGTCCATCTGCGATTTGGCCGCCAGGAAGCGATCCAGTTGGTCACCCTTAAGCTTGCGGCCGGACGGCATGCGCACGCTCAGCGGATTGACTTGCCGCCCGTCGACCAGAATCTCGTAATGCAGGTGGGGGCCGGTCGATCGGCCGGTCGTGCCGACATAGCCGATGACTTCACCCTGACGGATTCGCTTGCCCGCGTGCATGCCCCGGGCAAAGCCCTTCATATGCGCATAGGCGGTGTGATAGCGACCGTTGTGGCGGATGTTGATGTAGTTGCCGTAGCCGCCCTTGCGCCCGGCGAAGGAAACGACACCGTCACCCGCGGCGTAGATCGGCGTGCCGGGTGGGGCGGCGAAATCGACGCCGCGGTGCATCTTGGTATAGCCGAGCACCGGATGGCGGCGCTTGCCGAAACCGGAAGACAGGCGCGCACCGTCGATCGGCGTGCGCATCAGGGCTTTGCGCGCCCCCTGGCCTTTGTCGTCGAAGTAATCGACCGAGCCGTCCTCCATTACGAAGCGATACAGCGCCCGACGGTCGCCCGACAGCGTCAACGCCGCGAAATGGACCGTACCGGTATGGACGACCTGGCCGTCTTCGTCGCGCATTTCCTCATAGGTGACTTCGAAGGAATCGCCCTCGCGGATATCGCGCTGGAAATCTATGTCCCAGGAATAGATTCGAATCAGTTCCGCCAGCACGTTCGCGGGCAGGCCCTGGGCCTTTCCGGCGAGATAAAGCGAGCTGGTGATCTGCGCCGCGACGCTGGCCAGCGAGCGGGTGATCTTCTTGGCCTGCTTGGCGGCGGAGAAGCTGCCGTCGCGATGACGGGTGACGGCGATCTCGTGGCGGAAGTCCGGCTCGAAACCGAATCCCATGAAGGTGCCGGGCTGGGTTCCGGTCAGGGCAGCGTCCGCGCCGCGCTCGTGCGGACGAAAGCGCAGCTTCAGTTTCTGTCCCGGCATCAGGCGGCGGGTGTCGTATTGTTTGGCGAATTCGCGGATGGCGGCGTCGGCTTCCGAGCCGGTTACCCCGGCGCGGGCCAGCACGCCGGCCAGGGTTTCACCCTTGCCGATGGTTTCCGTGGTCGTGATGACCGCCGGGTTCTTTTCCAGGATGTCCGTTTCTTCGCGGCTGCCGGGGTGGGTGATGCGATGGGTCGCAAGGCCCGCCGCCGCCGCCGGATGGCCGAGGCTCAACGGCGCCAACGCGAACGTCGGTTCGCCGGTGTCGCCCAGCAGTTTGCCCATGTTTTCAGGCGTCTTCAAAACCAGGCCGGCCGAGCCCAGGACGACACCGAAAAACGCTCCTGCCGCAAGGAGTGTCCGCATGCGCATAAGTAACTCACTACCCCATCTAGTCTGCGCCCGCTGCCGCCAAGCAGCCGGACGTCTGTTTGCCCAGTTCCCCCGTCGGCGCGAAAATTCCCCAGGTCGCGCCGCCGAAGGTCTTGGTAAGGTCTGTTCGGATCCCCCTTATGGGCCGTCGGCCCGAGACGGAACGCCTCCTCACCTGTGGTTAAGAATGTGTGGCGGTGCGTACGATGTCAAGCGCCCGTCGGTGATACATATATAGGATTCAACGATATAGAAGGATAACCTTATATTTCGTTTCATTAAAAGCGGTTAGGTCGCCGAAATTCATAGCGAGTTCCCGTTTGACGAGGGATGGTGGGGCTGTGATCGGTGTTTCTTGATCGAAGCGGCGAAAAAAAATTCGGACGATTCGTCGCAAGGGGGCGACTTTTACCCTTGGTTAAGGTGTTGGGTGGCGGATTTCCGCCGTTTTTTATTCGTTTCAAGAAAATGACAAAAGGTGTTTGACAGGGGGCGGCTGGCTGCGTATAACCCCGCCTCCACCACGGGACGGGGCGCCGGTGACGAACCGGACGCCCCCGAATTTTGCCCCTGGTGGAAAGGGCTTCGGCCCATGAGGTTTCGGCCTCGAAGCATTAGCGCGGCTCGCCGCGTCGGCTGTTTGACATTGTGGTTTAAGGAAGGGATACGCGGGCGGCGTTTACGCTGTT
>CAXGUG010000015.1:0-52497 GCA_964012715.1 uncultured Rhodospirillaceae bacterium
TCCTCGGCCAGGGCGGCGGCCGTCGCGGCTTGGCCGGTCACGCCCAAGGCGTAAACCAGTTCGCTGACTGCTTCGGCATCGTCCGGGTTCAGGGCGAAGGCGCGCTCCAGCGGGGGGATCGCCTTGTCGTATTGTGTCGACCGGCCGTACAGCAGGCCCAGGTTGGCGAAAGCGCGCTGATGATTGGGGTTCATCTGCGTCACTTTCAGGAACTGCTCGATGGCCTCGTCGATGCGCTGGGCGCTCAGGTGGACCGTGCCCAGGTTGAAAAAATCCTCGGGGTCGCGGCTGCCCATCTCGATCGCGGTTTCATAGGCGGCGCGGGCGGCGTCTTCGTCGCCCATCAACTGATAGGCGACGCCCAGGCTGCCGTAGATCGGCGCGGCCTCGGGGGCCAGTTCAAGCGCCCGTCCCAGGTCTTCCGCCCCGCCCGACGGATCGTTCAGCATGATTCGCGTGCGCCCCAACTCGAACAGCAGGTTGGCGTCGCCCGGCGATTGCGCCGCCGCATCGGACAGGACCCGCACCGCGCCGGCCCCGTCGCCCGTATCCAACAGCATTTTCGACAGGGTTACCGAGCACGGGGCGAAACCGGGATGGCGCGACAGCGCCTTGCGCAATAGGTCGATGCCCTGGGTCGCGCGGCCCTGCCGATAGCGCACCAAGCCCAGGCAATACAGGGCTTCCGGATGGTCGGGCACGGCCTTCAACACCGCCTGGGCGTCGCTTTCGGCGCGCGCCAGGTTCCCGGCGCGAAAGCCCTTGGCGGCCCGTTCCAGCAAATGGGCGACGTCTTCGTTGGTCTTCGGTTTCAAAAGCCTCTCCTGCTTGGCGGCGGTGGGCGTATTAGGGGCAGAGAGTGCCACAGCCGTCCCGGCCCCGTCCATGGCGGGCCCTCGTTTGAGCCCCGGTTTCAACCATGATTGGACGGCAAGCAAGATGGAGGACCCGCGAACGCGGCGCCTTGATCTGGCGCAACCCCGCCGGGCGCACCCACCCGGGGGCAAGGCCCGCTTGACAGCCCTAGGGGCCGCACCTTATATGGTCGCTCCTTCGGGCCGGGCCAGGATGCCCAGGCCCCGATAAGGGCGCGTAGCTCAGCGGGAGAGCACTGTCTTCACACGGCAGGGGTCGCTGGTTCAATCCCAGCCGCGCCCACCATTTCCAACAAGCCCGCCGCTGGCGGGCTTTTTGTTGGCTTCGCGTCCTCGGGGCGCATTCCATAAAACTGAATGGCAGGTTCGGTGCACGGATTGGCAACTGTCCGGCGCGGAGGTTGCCAATGTCCGCCAATGTGCTTTCGGCGGTTTGTTCGTTTTTCGGCTGAAAATTCAGAACTCTCTGATCTGCAAGGCTTTTCGGGTCTGGCATGGCTTGTGCAATGCAGCATTTCAGGGCCGTCCGGGTCGGTCGTGCCGGTGATTGTCGCCACGAATTGTCGCCAGTCATTGTCACAACGGATCGTCGGACGGGGCACGGTTACTTGGTCTCGCTCATGGGCCCGTCAACGGCGGCGGCGGAATGGGGGTGCCGCCTGAAAGGAACGGATTGGCCGAATATGGGTGCGACGGTATCGCTGGATTTCATTACTCACCAATTTAGCCGCGGCGCGGCGCCGACCCTGCTGGACGTCAGCGGAAAGATAGGCGGCGGCGAGCTGATCGCGATCATCGGCCGAAGCGGCTGCGGCAAATCGACCTTGCTGCATATGATGGCCGGGTTGCTGCTGCCCAGCGAAGGCTGTGTCCGTATCGACGGCAACCAAGTGACCAAGCCCTCGGCCAAATGGAACATGATGTTCCAGGATGCGTCGCTTTATCCCTGGATGACCGTGCGCGAAAACGCGGCCTTGGGCCTGTTGTTCGCGGGGGTCAAGAAGAAGGCCGCGCAGGAACAGGTCGATCCCCTGTTGGATATGGTCGGCCTGAGCGCCCTGAAGGACGCCAAGCCCCAGAACCTGTCAGGTGGCCAGCAGCAGCGCGTGGCCTTGGCCCGCTCGCTGGCGACCAATCCCGACGTGCTTCTGCTGGATGAGCCGTTTTCGGCGCTCGACGCCTTTACCCGCTCCGCCCTGCAAAGCGACGTGCCCGGCATCTGCCGCGAGCGCGGGATCACCATGGTGATCGTCACCCACGACATCGACGAGGCCATCGCCATGGCCGACCGCGTGCTGATCATGTCGCGCAATCCGGGCCGTCTGATCGGCGAGTTGCCGGTCGACCTGCCCTGGCCGCGCGACGGCGGACAGCCGGCGTTCCAGGCCCTGCGTTCCCAGTTGATGGACAGCTTCAAAAGCGCGGAGGACGAAACGCCCGGCGTGGTCCCCGAAACACAGAAGCCCGAAACACAGAAAACCGAACAACCGAAGCCGACGCTGGTGACGGAAAGCCCGAAAAGCGCTGCCTAACGCGGCCCCCCAATTACCGACCCAGTAATTCCCGAAAGGACAGGTGTCATGAGCACGAAGAAGACCCAGGAAGGCGAGATCACCGCCGACGAGCTGTCGTATCTTGAAAAGCACGAAATGGGACGCCGGGACTTCATCCTCGACTCCCTGGCCTTCGGCGGCCTGGCCGCCAGCCTGGGCATGATGGGCGGGAATGCCGCCTGGGCCAACATGACGCCGCCCAAGGACGAGGTCGTGCGCATCGGCTACCTGCCGATCACCGACGCCACGGTCCTGCTGGTCGCCCATGCCATGGGCTTCTTCGAGGAAGAGGGCCTGAAGGCCGAGAAGCCGACCCTGATCCGCGGCTGGTCGCCGCTGGTCGAAGGCTTCGCCGCCGGCAAGTTCAACCTGGTCCACTTCCTGAAGCCGATCCCGATCTGGATGCGCTACAACAACAACTTCCCGGTCAAGATCATGTCCTGGGCGCACCTTAACGGGTCGGGCCTGGTCGTCGGCAAGCACACCGGCATCACCACCTTCGCCGAAATGGGCGGTAAGCAGGTTGCCGTGCCGTATTGGTATTCGATGCACAACATCATCCTGCAGATGGGCCTGCGCCACGCCGGTCTGACCCCGGTGATCAAGCCGCAGGGCGAGGCCCTGGCGCCGAACGAGGTCAACCTGCAGGTCATGCCCCCGCCCGACATGCCGCCGGCCCTGGCCGCCAAGAAGATCGACGCCTTCATCGTCGCCGAGCCGTTCAACGCGGCGGGCGAATTGCTGGCGGGCGGCAAGATGCTGCGCTTCACCGGCGACATCTGGCGCAACCATCCGTGCTGCACGATCTGCATGAATGAAAAGCAGGTCGAGGCCAATCCGGAATGGACCCAGAAGGTCATGAACGCGATCGTCAAGGCCCAGGGCTATGCCCAGGCCAACAAGAAGGAAGTCGCCCATATGCTGTCCAAGGACGGCAAGCGCTACCTGCCGATGAAAGGCAAGGTGGTTGAGCGGGCGATGACGCTCTACGACACCAAGAGCTACGAAACGCCCAAGGCGATCCAGCATGCCGATTGGCAATCGGGCCGGATCGACTTCCAGCCCTGGCCGTTCCCGTCGGCGACCAAGCTGATCGTCAACGAGCTTCAGCGCACCCTGGTCGGTGGCGACACCACTTTCCTGCAGAAGATCGACGCCGACTTCGTGGCCAAGGACCTGGTCGACTATCGCTTCGTCAAGGCCGCGATGGAAAAGCATAAAGGCTGGCAGGACGCGCCGGGCTTCGACGCCGCCAATCCCTTTGACCGAGAAGAGATCGTCGCCCTTTGACGAGCACACCGATGACAACCGTAACCGCACATGCTGCCGGCGCGCCCGGCATGATCGACCTGAAGCCGGCCCGCATCGCGGGCTGGCTGAAGGCCCTGGTAAATCCGCTGGTCGGCATGGCGATCCTGGTCGCCCTGTGGTGGGTCGGCGGCTATGTGATCGCCAACGACCCCGACATGGAGGCTTTCTCCGCCTTTGCGCCGGGGCCGACCTTTGCCGCGCTGATCGACCTGGTGTCGAGCGGCTCGATCTGGCCGACGATCGGCGCCAGCCTGTACCGCATCCTGGCGGGCCTGGCCTGGGGCATGCTGATCGGCGTGCCGGTCGGGGTGGTCATCGGCTATTTCTCCGCCGCCATGAATGTCGCTAACGTGCCGTTCCAACTGTTGCGCATGATCAGCCCCCTGGCCTGGATGCCGATCGCCGTGCTGGCCTTCGCCAGCTGGGATTCGGCGATCATCTTCCTGATCGCCATGGCCACGGTCTGGCCGATCATTTTCTCGACCGCCCATGGGGTGAAGCGGATCGATCCGAACTGGTTCAAGGTCGCCCGCAACCTGGGCGGCGACAGCCTGCAGATGCTGCGCCGGATCGTCATGCCCGCGATCATGACCGATGTGCTGGCAGGCATTCGCTTGGCCGTCGGTGTCGCCTGGGTGGTTTTGGTTCCGGCTGAATATCTGGGCGTGACCAGCGGCCTCGGCTACGCCATCAACGACGCCCGCGATACCCTGGAATACGACACCTTGGCCGCCGTCGTGGTGATCATCGGAGTGATCGGCTACGGCCTGGACTTCGTCTGCAACCAGCTGATCCGGCGGTGCAATTGGCACACTGACTAAGCCGTTGCCCGACAAAATCGGGAGACCGCGCAATTTTTGACATTGTTAGAAATCCCGGGAGTGTTACGGTGTCAGTTGACAATTTCGAACATTCTCTGCCCGGGATTTTTCACGACATGTCGGCTGCCAATCCTTCCCCCCATTCCGAAACGGACGTCGGCGGGGCGGATCTTGTCGTCGTGCATGAAGCGGTCAAGCTGATCGGCCAGGCGGCGACGCCGGAAATCGCGATCAGCAGCATCCTGCGCCTGATGTCGCAAATGTTGGGCCTGAACCGGGGTCGGGTGTTGCTTCCAGTGCCGGGCGGCGATGCCCTGCGGATCCGCTATTCCTACGGACTGACTGACGAAGAACGCGCCCGCGGAACCTACGGCATCGGCGAGGGCATTACCGGCACCGTCTACACCACCGGCCAGCCCGCGGTGGTCCAAAACGTGGATGAAGAACCCAATTTCCTGTTCCGCGCCGTCGACCGCGCGACCCTGCCGCCGGAAACGGTCGCCTTCATCGCCGTGCCGGTCATGGACGGCGACATCCCGATGGGGGTGCTGGGCGCGCACCGCATTCGTCTGCGCCCGCGCAGCATCAACGCCGATCTGGTGATCCTGCGCATCCTGGCGACGCTGATCGCCCAGATGCTGAAGATCAATGCCCTGATCGACGAGCGCACCAGCCGCCTGGCCGAAGAGAACAAGGAGCTGAAGGACGCCCTGGACCAGCAGCAGGAAGGGCACGGCATCCTGGGCGAAAGCCAAGCCATCCGCGACGCGCTGCGTCAGGTTCTGCGTGTTGCCGACACGGGCGTGACCGTTCTGTTGACCGGCGAGTCCGGGACCGGCAAGGAGCGCTTCGCGCAAATCCTGCATCTCAACAGTTCGCGCAAGGACAACCCGTTTCTGGCCATCAACTGCGCCGCCATTCCCGAACAGCTTTTGGAATCGGAATTGTTCGGCCACGAACGCGGTGCCTTCACCGGTGCCTCGGCGATGAAGATGGGCAAGCTGGAACTGGCCAAGGGCGGAACCTTGTTCCTCGACGAAATCGGCGACATGAACCTGGAGCTTCAATCGAAGCTGCTGCGCGTGCTGGAAAACAAGGTGATCCAGCGGGTCGGCGGGGTGAAGGACATTCCGGTCGATGTTCGCATCGTCGCCGCGACCCATAAGAATTTGCAACAGGCGGTCAACGCCGGGTCCTTCCGCATGGACCTGTTCTATCGGCTCAACGTGTTTCCGCTGCATCTACCGCCGCTGCGCGACCGCGACGGCGATATTCGTATCTTGGTCCGCCACATCCTGCTCAAGGCCAATCAGGAATACGGCCGTAACACGATCCTCAGCAAAGGCGTGATGACGCGGTTCGAGGGCTATAACTGGCCCGGCAACATCCGCCAGTTGGAAAACGTGGTGAAGCGCGCGGTCCTGATCGCCCAGGATGGGGTGATCACCGTGCCCGATATTGAATCCATCCTGCGTCAGGAAGCCTCGATCAGCTATCACCTGGAGGCCGGCCAGCCGACCGCGCCGCAATTTCCCGCGCCCCAGCCGACGTCCTTTCAGGCCCCGCCGGCTCAGGTCCAACCGCAACCGAATTGGGGGCATCCCGCCGCACAGCACGGCGGCTATCCCAATGCTTATGCCGCGCCGAATGCCCGGCCCTATGCCTGGGTCGATCCGGACGAACGGGAAACCCTGATCGAGGCGCTGCGTAGTACCGGCGGCAACAAGACGCGGGCCGCGATGGCGCTGGGGATGACCGCGCGGCAGTTCCGGTATCGCCTGGAAAAGCTGGGCATCAGCTAAGGCATTTCCCAATCCATTTGTGGACAGGTTCTTTGGGCGGCGTATCCCTCTGTCCGAACTTGCCAATCTTTCGGCTTTGTCAGGATGTGACAATGTCAACAATTGGGCGATGAGTGGGGCGACAATTGTCAGCTTCGGATAAATTGAAATTGCTGAATTTGACCATAACCATCTGATTTAAAATGACTAATTATCTTTTGGAAGAATTGGCATGTTGCCTGCAATGGGGAAGGCAGGCAAAGGCGCCGACACGTGCCGTGCGATGTCACGGCGGTCGTAGCCGATCCGTCACAGACCATGATCAACCGGAGATAATCCATGAGCACTGCCACCGCCGCACAGACCATCACCACCTATCTGCGCCCGATCGATAGCGAGGGCCTGAAGGCCTTTGCGGAAAAGGGCCGCAACAATCCGGAATCCCGCGGCACCAACAAGGTGCATACGGTGACCGAAGGTCAGTATCGCACCATCAGCCACGTCAACGATCATGAAGTCGTGGTCGACGAGCCGCTGCATCTGTTCGGTCAGGATACGGCTCCGGCGCCGGGCGAAATCGTTCTGTCCGGCCTGGGCGGTTGCCTGGCCGTCGGCATCACCGCCGTCGCCACGGCGCGGGGCGTGAAGCTGAGCAAGCTGGAAGTCTTCCTGGAAGGCGACATCGGCAATCCGGCCGCCTGGGGCGCCGGTGGGGCCGATCGCCAGCCGAGCCAGATGGGCTTTCAGGAAATTCGCGTGAAGGTGCTGGTCGAAGGCGACGCCTCCCGCGAAGAGCTGGACGATATCGTCAAGCACGCCAACTACTATTCGCCGGTTGCCAACACCATGCGCAACCCGATCCCGTTTGAAATCAGCCTCGCTGACTAAAGGTTACCCGCACCCCGGATGGCGGGCCGACGGAACCATCGTCGTCGGTCCGCCTTCCTCCGGGGCGGCAGATTTCGAAACTACTTTCTCCGCTAGGCATGGAGGGTCCCTTGGACAGCGTCGCCGAACAGACTTCGTCATTTCCCTGGCTTGAGGACGCAGACGTTCTCGCCGGTGTCACAGAAGTCGCGCAGGGCCCCTTGGCCGAAGCCGCATATCGCATCGACCAGGAACACTATTATCCCACCGACATCATGGCCTCGCTCGGCGAGGCCGGTGCCTTCGGTGTTCATCTGGATCGCTATGGCGGTCGCTACGATCTGGCGCTCAAGGCGATGAGCGAAATCGCCCGGGTCTGCGGATCGACCGGGTTCCTGACCTGGTGCCACGATGCCTGCGGCCTGTACATGGAACAGTCGGGCAATCCGGCGTTGCTGGCGCGGTTGGACGATCATGCCCGGGGCCGCACCATGGGCGGCACGGGCCTGTCCAATCCGATCAAGTCGCTGACCGGGATCGAAAAGATGATCCTTACGGCCAAACCGGTCGCCGGCGGCTATGTCGTCAACGGCACCTTGCCCTGGGTCAGCCATATCGCGCGCGGTCAGTACTGCGGCGTGTTGGCCGGGGTCGACGACGGCGGCGATGCGCCGTCGCGCGAAATCATGTTCCTGCTTGATCTGGACGAGCGTGTCGACCTCCGTCGCTGCCCGGAATTTTCGGGCATGGAAGGGACCAGCACCTGGGCCATTCCCCTGGTCGATTACTTCGTCAGCGAAGCTCAGATCATCGCCGACCCGGCGGTGCCGTTCATCAAAAAAGTCCGCTCGGCCTTCATCCTGTTGCAGATCGGTTGGGCGCAGGGTGTGATCCAGGGATCGATCGATTCCATCGACGAGGTCGAGGACGTGCTCGGTCATGTGAACCAATATCTGGACGCCCGCCCGGACGAACTTCGCGCCGAACTGGACGACCTGACGACGCGGGCGACGTCGCTTTGCGCCGATCCTTATTGCGAGGACAAGGACTTCTTCCTGCAGGTTCTGGACGCCCGCGCCCAGGCGGCGGAACTGGCGCTGAAGGCGTCGCAGTCGGCCCTGTTGCACCAGGGCGCGCGCGGTTACTTGATGAAAGCTGCCCCGCAACGGCGCATCCGCGAAGCCCATTTCGTGGCCATCGTCACCCCGGCGATCAAGCATATCCGCTGGGAGATGGCCAAGCTGATGCGCGAGGAGATGCCCGCATGACCGATCCTGAAGGCGGCCAGCCCTGGCGGCTCTATATCTGTCGCGCCTGTGGTTTCGTCTATGACGAAAGCAAGGGCGATCCCGATAGCGGCCTTGCCCCCGGCACCCGTTACGAAGACATCCCGGACGATTGGGAATGCCCGCTTTGCGGCGTGACCAAGACCGATTTCGAGCTGTTCGAAAAATCCGCCCCGACCGAAGCCGTCGCCCCCGTGGCCCCGGCCCAGGGAACGGGCATCGTCGTGGTCGGCGCCGGTCTGGCCGGGTGGGCCACGGTCGAAGCGATCCGCGCCCAGGACGCCGAGGTTCCCTTGACCCTGGTGACTGCCTGCGACGGCGACGTCTATCACAAGCCGGAATTGTCGATCGCGATCAGCCGCGGCATGTGCCGCGACAGCCTGGTCCGCGAACGCGGCGTCGATGCGGCCAAACGGTTGGGCGTGCGCCTGCTGCGTCAGACCTTTGCGGTCGGCCTGTCACCCGCGTTGCATCAGCTGCGCACCACGCGCGGCACGGTGACATATACCAAATTGATTTTGGCCCAGGGGGCGAAGCCCGCCTTGCCGCCGATGTTGCCGCCGGAATTGTGCTGGCGGGTCAACGACCTGGATGCCTGGTGCGGCCTGTCCAAGAAACTGGCCGCTGGTTCGGCCCGGGTCGCCATCGTCGGCGCAGGCATGGTCGGGTGCGAACTGGCCGAGGACCTGACGGCAAGCGGCCACCGCGTTTGCTTGATCGACTGCGAAGCCCTGCCCCTGGCGGGCTTGCTGCCCGACGCGGCGGCGGTCCGGCTGAAGGCGAGCTTTACCGAACTGGGCATCGATTTTCGGGGCGGCGGTCAGATCACTGGGATCACCGCCGACGCGGACGGTGCCCGCCATATCAAGTTCGCGGACGGCGCGACCCTGGTTGTCGATCATGTCATCGCGGCGACCGGCCTGGTCACCGACAGCCGCCTTGCGCGGCAGGCGGGCCTGGCCTTCGACCGGGGCATTCAGGTCAACCCGGAAACCCTGTCGACCAGCGATCCGGATATCTATGCGTTGGGCGATTGCATCAGCCTCTACGGCATGCCTTGCCGCTTTATCGAGCCGATCCCCCATCAGGCCAAGGCCATCGCGCGGGCGGCGTTGTCACTGCCGCAGGAAGCCTATCGCCACGCGGATCCGGTCATCCGTCTGAAGACCAAATCCCTGCCCATCGTCGTGCACGGCATGCCGAAACGGGGCGGGGACTGGCGCATCGTCAAACAGGATTTCGACCGCCTCGAAATGGAACAGCGCATGGGCGACATGGTCACCTCGACCCTGAAGGTCGGCAAGGCCAAGGCGGCGTAGGCGATTTTCCCGGCGTCAGTGCGCCGGGATCGCCGGGTCGCCGAACAGGTCGGTCAATGAACGTTGATGCGTGGTGTCCACGGTCGCGGTCGCGGTCATCCCGGCGCGCAGCGGCGGGGCGTCGGGATGGGGATGCAGCTTCAAGCGCACCGGTAGGCGTTGCACCACCTTGACCCAGTTACCCGAAGCGTTCTGCGGCGGCAGGATCGCGAATTCGGCCCCGGTCGCAGGCGAGATGCTTTCGACCTCAGCCTCCCACACGATCCCCGGATAGATATCCAGCGCGACCGTCGCCTTCTGTCCCACGCGGACATAGGTCAATTCCGTTTCCTTGAAGTTGGCATCGACCCAGGGCGGGGTATCGGTGACGATGGCGAACAGGGGTTCCGCCGCCGTGATCTGTTCCCCGGCAACCAGCGGCACGGTCACGACGATACCGTCCGACGGCGCATGGACGGTCGTCCGCGACAAGTCCAGCTTGGCCTGGGCCAGGGCCGCCAGTTTGGTGCGAACCACGGGGTGGGTGTCGACCGGCTTGTCCGGATCGCCGCCCAGGGCCGCCTCGATCCGTTGAATTTTCTGCCGCGCCAAGGTGATGCGGTCATCGGCGGCGTTGGCGTCGTTCTCCATTTCGTCGAACCGGGCGTGCGAGGTCGCGCCCCGCTTGACCAGTTGGCGTTCGCGGTCGAACCGCTTGCGGAAATAGACGGCGCGGTCCTGGGCATCGCGCAGTTCGACCTGCGCCTCTTTCCAGGTCGCGGCCAGGGTCGCGATTTCGCGCCGCGCGGCATCCAGGTCCGCCTCGGCCCGGTCGACGGCCAATTGGAACGGTTCCGGGTCGATCACGACCAACACGTCGCCCTTCTTGACCTTCATATGAGCATGGGCGCGAACCTCGAGCACGCGGCCCGAAACTTCGGCGGCCAGCTTGGCGATGTCGGTTTTGACATAGGCGTTTTCGGTCGAGACATAGCGCGCGCCATGCAGCCAATACCACATGCCTACGCCCAGGATGATCACCGGCACCAGGACAAGCAGCAGGAAGCGCAGCAAGGTCGGGCGCTTTGGCTGGGCCGGCGTCGTCGCATGGTCCAGGGAAATGGCGCTCTGTTCATTCGGCATTCTTTTTCTCGAGCTCTTTGGATTGAATGGGGTCCGTTTCCTGGGCCATGTCCTGCAGTCGCTGTTTCACGATCAGCAGGATGTCGGTCAGGCTTTCGCGTTCCTTGGCGGTCAGGCCGGATAATTCCTCTTCGACCATCGCTTCGGCGATGGGTGTGATCTGGGCGTGGATCTTGCGGCCCAGATCGCTGGTGTAGATGCGCTTGATGCGCCGGTCGGTGTCGTCGGGGCGGCGCTCGATCCAGCCGAATTCCTCAAGTTTATCGATCAGCCGACCGGCCGAGGCCTTTTCGACCTCCAGCAATTCGGCCAGTTCCGATTGGCTCACGCCCGGTTGGTCCTCGACCCGGCGCAGGGCCATCCACTGCGTGCGGGTAAAACCCAAATTGCGCACCCGCCGGTCAAACACGGTGCGTTGCAGGCGCGCCGCTTCCATCAGCAGGAAGGCGAGATAACGTCCCTCGGACAGAGGTTGTGGATCGATCTTCGACATAAACGAATTGTCCTGGAAAATTTAGTAAGTAATGTTACTTTTGCGTTCCTTACTGTCAATAGGGTTACCAAATCGCATGGCCGCCGACGCCGCCGTAGAAAACATGTCGCCCCGACCGGAGCTGTCGCCGGCCCGCCGCTACCTGATTCTGGGGATGGTGGTGTTGAGCGTGACGCTCTATTCCACGTCGATCCTGATCGTCTCGGCGGTGCTGCCGCAGTTGCAGGGCGCGATGTCGGCCACGCCCGACGAAATTTCCTGGACCATGACGTTCAACATCCTGGCGACGGCGGTGGCCACGCCGCTGACCGGCTGGTTGTCGGGCCGGTTCGGGCGGCGCAATTTGATGGTCGCGGCGGTCGGGCTGTTCGGCGTGGCGACCTATTTCTGCGGCGCGGCGACGTCGCTTGAGGCGCTGATCTTTTGGCGCATTATCCAGGGGTTCGCCGGGGCGCCGATGTCGCCGGTCGGGCAGACCGTGGCGCTCGACATCTTTCCCAAGGAACAGCACGGAATGGCCATCGGCATCTACGGCGTCGGGGTGGTCATGGGGGCCTTCATCGGGCCGATGATCGGCGGCGTGATGGCCGAGATTTATACTTGGCGCTATGCCTTCTACCTGATGGTGCCGATTGCCCTTGGCGCGTCCATCGGGGTGTTTCTGACCCTGCCGCGCATGCGCCGGGCGTCGAAGGTCAAATTGGAATGGACGGGCTTCCTGTTGATCTCGCTCGCCATCGCCAGCCTGCAACTGGCGCTGTCGCGCGGGCAGCGGTTGGATTGGTTCCAGTCCCCGGAGATCATCATTGAAGTCTGCGTGGCCGGGGTCGCGTTCTACATGTTCCTGGTTCACAGCATGACCCACGAAAAGCCGTTCCTGGACCTGCGCCTGCTGCGCAATCGGAACTATTCCCTGGGTCTGGTTCTGGTCACGATCTACGGCATGCTCAACTTCACGCCGATGGTGATCCTGCCGGGTTTGCTGCGCGAACACGTCGGTCTGCCGGACTCGCTGGTCGGTTATGTCGTCGGATCGCGCGGCATCGGGGCGATGATCGCGTTCTTCCTGGCCGGGCTGGTCGGGGCGCGCTATCCGCGCAAGACGATGTTCGCGGGCTTCATGGCGCAGGTCATCGCCGGGTTGTGGCTGATGTCGACCAACCTGAATACCACGCCGTTCGAATTCGCCTTGAACGGGGTGTTGCAGGGCTTGGCCGTGGGCACCATCTGGGTGCCGTTGACCACGGTCACCTTCTCGAACGTCGAGTCCAAGAACCTGGATGAAAGCACGGCGGTGTTTCACCTGTTGCGCAACATCGGGTCCAGCTTCTTCATCTCGATGACGGTGACGCAGATCGTGCGCTATTCAGCGACGAACTATGAATACCTGACCGAGCATATCTCGCCGTTCAATCCCGCCTTGGCCTTGCCCTGGGTGATGGGGCAATGGGACGCCTCGACGGTCGAGGGCTTGGCGCGGCTGTCGCGCGAGATGGTTCACCAGGCGTCGTTGATCAGTTATCTGAACGGTTTCGGGATGTACACGCTGGCCTCGGCGGCGGCGATCCCGCTGATCCTGCTGGTCAGCCGCCCCGGCGGCGCGAAGGTCGCGAAGGCGAAAGCCTGAGACGGGACCCCGCTGTCAGCTATTCCCACGCAGGGAAAACAGCACTGGGACAACCACGTCCAGATAGCCGCCCTTCATCCCATCCGGAAACTTCGGTAGCGGCTGCGCCCGTTTAAGCATCGCTTCCGCCTCGCCGTCCAATAGCTTGTGGCCCGATGATTTACGGATGTCATGGGCCAGCACGCGGCCGTCACGGGTAACCCGGAAATACAGGTTCACCACGCCCTGCTGGCGCATCCGGCGGGCTTCCTTCGGATAGGTCTTGTTGCGCTCCAGCCAGTAGCGCAATTGGTTCACGTAATTGGGCGCGGGCGTTCCGACTGGCCCGCCGCCCAGGGCGTTGCGTTCGTCGGCGGATTGCCCCTTGCGCCCGTCGGCCAGTTTTCCCTGCGTTGCAGCTGCGGCCTGGGATGCCCGTTGCGCGGTCTCCGCCTTGGCGGCCGGTTTCGCTGTTGCGGCGGGGGCAGCCTTGGTTGCCGGCTTTGGTGCGGGGGTTGGTTTCGGTTTTGCTTGAACCGGTTTGGCTTTGACCGGTTTAGGGGGCGGCGCGACGGCGATGGCGGCTTCGACCGGAACCGTCGGCGTAACGGCAGGCAGGGGCTCGAACGCTTCGACCGTTTCCGGGACGACGTCGGCGGGGGCCTCGACCGCATCGGGCGGGACCGGTGCGGCCTCGGCCGGGGGTGGGGCCTGCGTCTGTTCCAGCGCCTGGCGTTCGGCGGCGTCGGAATCGGATCCGGCGCGGGTCGCGGTCATGGTCATGGCCACGGAAATTCCGCCCAGGCCGGGGGCCTTCGCGCCATCATTGTCGCCGGCGAAGACAGCCAGAAAGACCAGCGCGTGCAGGCCCAGCGCGACCGCGCCCGCCGCCGTCCAATGGTGGGGGCGCAGCTCGATCATTCCGGTTTTCGCCAGGGCCGCCATCGGGGATTACTCCTCGGCGAAGCCCATGCGCACTGCTTCGGGCATAGGGTCGGGGAAGGTTTCCAACCAGTTGAAGGTGATCTCTTCGCGCCAAGCGAACCGCACCAAGTGGTCGGACAGGATGTACTGCATGACCTCGATCCCCCGGTCTTCCTTGGACCGGCAATAGAACGCCAGGGTATTGCCCTCGGCGGTCATCATGCAGCGCCCCGGCGCGAATTCGACCCGCGCCTGGGCGGTGTCGTAATCGACTTCGACCTTATGGGCGAAATGTTTGCACAGCTGGACAAGGTACTTGCTGGCGTTCTCCGTCTCGACGGCGGCGAAGCAGGTGGGCATGAAACGTCTCCTAGATACCGTTGGGGGGTGCCGGTTGGGGGGTGGCATTGGTGGCCGGTTCGGTCACGACGAAGGGCAGGCCGCGCGAACAGGTCTCGACCCGCCCGGTCACGCCATAGGCTTCGGTCAGGACCTGCTCGGTCATGGCCTCGGCGGGTGGGCCGAAAGCCAACAGCCGCCCAGCGCCGAACAAGGCGATGAAATCGCATTGCCGGATCGCCAGGTTGATGTCGTGCAGCGCCATCAGGCATTGCCCGCCGTGGCGCGCCAGGATCAACCGCACGGTACCGAGCACCGTCAGTTGCCATCGCAGGTCCAGGGCGCTGGTCGGTTCATCCAACAACATCACCGACGGATGGCGGACCATGACCTGGGCCAGGCCGACCATCTGGCGTTGCCCGCCGGACATCTTGTTCAATGCCTGAAAGGCGAGCGGGCGAATGTCGAGCAGGTCGAACACCCGCTCGACCGCCGCGTCGATGCGGACGTTGGCTAGGTCCGGTCGCACGGCGCGACAGGCGCTGAGCACCGCTTCATAGGCGACCAAGGTCGTTTCCTGCGGCAGGGCCTGCGGTAGATACCCGACCCGTCCGGCGCGGCGAAAGTGGCTCATCGCGGCAAGGTCCTCGCCGTCGAGCAAAGCCCGGCCCGTATAGGAGCCAAGCCCGGCCAGGGCGCGCAGCAGGGTCGACTTGCCGACGCCGTTGGGGCCGAGCACGCCGACCAGGGATCCGGGCGGCAGTTCCGGCAAGGTCACGCCGGACAGAACCTGTTTGCCCGAATAGCCGACGCCGACGTTTTCGATCTTCAGGGAAGCCATGATCAGCCCCTCCGCTTCTGGGTCATGAGCAGGCCCAGGAACAGGGGGATGCCGATCAGCGCGGTGACGATGCCGTCGGGGATCAGAACCCCCGGAACGATGGATTTGCTGATCAGCGACGCGCCCGACAAAATCACCGCCCCGGCCAGCGCGCTGGCCGGCAGGTAGAAGCGATGGTCCTCGCCCACGGCCAGGCGGGCGATATGCGGGCCGACCAACCCGACGAAGCCGATCACCCCGGTAAAGGCGACAGCCACGGCGGTCATGGCGCTGACCCGCATCAACACGGTCAGGCGCAGACGATTGACGGCGACGCCGTAGCTGCGGGCATAGTCCTCGCCGCCGCGCAGCGCCGTCATGGCCCAGACTTGGCGGATCGACGCCGGCAGGCATAGGGCGAACACGGCGGCGACGATGGCGACCTTTTCCCAGGTCGCGCGGGTCAGGGACCCCATGGTCCAGAACACGATCTGTTGCAGGCTGTCGTTATCGGCGACGAACTGGATCAATTGGATCAGCGCCTGCAGGGCGAACACCAGGGCGATGCCGAACAGGATCACCGTGTTGACGGTCGCGCCGTAAACCCGCGACAAGACAAGGATCAAGGCCGCCGAGGCGACGGCACCGGCAAAGGCGAACACCGGCACCACATAATTTTCCGGCAGGCCCAGGGGCGCGGACAAATTGAACACGATGGCGATGGAGGCACCCAGCGTCGCCGCGTACATCACGCCCAGGGTTTGCGGGCTAGCCAGTGGGTTGTTCAGGACCGTCTGCATTTCGGCCCCGGCCAGGCCCAGGCAGGCCCCCACGACAACGGCCATCAGCGCGAACGGCAGGCGCACATCCCACAGGATCACATAGGTCCCGGCGTCCAGGTCCTGCGGGTTGAGGAAGCCATTGACGACTTGGCTCAGGGACAAGCCCGCCGGGCCGGTCATGATGTTGACCACCGCCGTCGCGATCAGGGCCGAAGCCAAGACCGAGAGCCAGATCGTGCGACGCCGCACGAACCGGCGATAACCCTGGGTCAGGGCCGGGGGCGTTTCCGTCATTTCACCGACCTCGCTCATTGGCCGGGTGCCTCTGTCGTTAGGCTCGTCCAATAGGCCCCGTCCAAGGCGATGGGCTGGAACCGGTCGAACAGGGTTTGCAGGGTGTGCCGGGGGTCCAAATCCTTGAACCGGTCCGGGTGAATCCATTTGGCCATGGCCTGCACGGCGGCGACGTTCAGCGGCGTGTTGTAGAAATTGTGCCAAATCGCGTAGGCCCGACCGGATTTGATCGCGGTCAGGTCGCTGAACCCGCGCCGCTGGGCCGCCTGGGCAAATGTCTTGCGGGCGAGGATTTCATCCGCGCCGGGGCCGAGCACGATGCGCCCCGGTTTTGGGTAATCGACCCCGGCGGCGCCGATCGCCGTGCCCATGTAAATGTCGGGCTGCGTCGCCAGCAGGTATTCCATGCTCAATAAGCCATGCGCGCCGGGGATCGTTTTCATGGCGATGTTGTCGCCCCCGGCCAGTTCGATGAACCGGCCCATCATGGCGTGGCTCATGGTCGCGCAGCAGTCGTCGCGCCCGCCGACATGAATTTCCAGAAACACCTTGGGCCGGTCCGCATCCTTCAGACCCGCAAGCCCCTTGCGCACCCGGTCCAGTTCGGCGGCGTAGAAATCGTTAAACGCCTTGGCCTCTTTTTCCCGACCCATGATCCGGCCCAACAGCTCCAGGCTCTTTGGTGTATTGATCAGCGGCTCGAACCGGAAGTCGACCACCACCACCGGCACGCCCGCTGCCTTCAGGCGCTCGATGATCGCCTTATGCCGCGCCCCCGGGCCGTGGCCGGAACCCAGGCCGAAGATCGCGACGTCCGGTTTCACGCTGATGGATTTTTCCAAGGAGAATGATTCGGCGCTGGCATGCCCGATCATGGGGATCGTCTCGATGCCTGGAAACTTCGCCGTGTATTGGGCGAACCCGGCGGCATCGAAGCGTTTGAAGTCGGCCATCATCCCGGCGATCCGTTTGGTCGGGTCGCTGGGATCCAGGATCGCCAGCACCGGCAGGAAGCGCCCTTCGCCCAGGATCATGGTCTTGGCCGGAACGGTTACCTCGACCTTGCGCCCGGCAAGATCGGTGACGGTCACCGTTTGTCGCTCGGCCGCCTGTGCGGTCGGTGTCGCGGCGACCTGGATCAGGCCCAGAGCCAAAAGAAAAATGGCCGCGAATGAACAACGCGGTTTCGATGCGGGGGGCATTTCTGTCGTTCCTTTTCCTTGTTCTTGCCGACGAGAGACGGATCCGTTCAACGGACGACGCCCGAGAGGAAAAATCCTCCCGGGCGGGCCCGACCAATAGGAACCAAAGGGGTCCGGTTCCGGTTTAGAAGCTCATCTTCGCGGTCAGCAGAAAGGTTCTCCCGGGTTCGTAGTAGGGGCTGGCCGACGTGGTGTCGGCGTTGGCGGCGGTGGCGCGGTCGACATAGGTATGGTCGAACAGGTTCTTGATGTCGGCGCGCAGGGTCAGGTCGCCCAAGTCCATTTCGCCGATCTTTTCCGGCATCCATTGGGCATAAAGGTTGATCACGCCGTAACCGGCGACCGGGCCGGGGCCGTAGTCTTCGTTACGCAGGGCGAACTCGTTGGTCGTGCCGACGCGCAGGCCCAGGTCGTGGAAGTTATGGGCCGCTTCCAGGGTGAAGGTCTCGCCCATGTTGAAGCCGTGGTACGAGGTGCTGGTGCTGACCAGTACTTCGCCGTTGGCGCGCAGCTGCTGGGACGAGAAGGTGGCGCGCAGGAAGCCGTCGCCATAGGAGTACTTGCCCGATAGGTTGAAGCCGCGCGACAGGATGTTCAGGTTGTCCTGACGGTTGCCGCTGCCGCGTTGGTGCGATCCGTTGATGCGGGTCACGAAGTAATGGGCATCGCCGGAGAACGGTCCGTGTTCGCCCTTGAACCCAGCCTTGTAGTTGATCGACCGCGAAGCGCTGACATCGACGTAGTTCCATGACGCCGTCAGGTTGTAGATCAACGATTCACCCAGCGGAATGCCGCCGAAGGTCGTGCCGGCGCCGCCATAGGCTGTCAGTCCCTTCACCACGTCGTATTCGGCGTTCAGATTGCCGCTGGCGCCGCTGGTGCTGATGTGGGTTCCGTTGACGCCGCTGAACCATTGTTTGTCGAAGCGCGTGCCGAACGACAGTCGCATGTCGTCGGTCATCTTCAGCCGCGCCTGGGCGAAGGCGCCGATGTTCTTGGAAATTTCGTTGTTGCCGAACGGCTCGTTCGCCGGGCCGAAGCCGGGACGCGAGGAGAAGCTGTTCTCGCCCTTGTCGCGGTAGAAGTCGACGCCCACGGTCACGCTGCCGGTTTGCGCGACGCCCAGATTGGTGGCGAATGTATTGGCAAGCTTGCCGGAGAAACTGGACGTCTTCGAGTTGACGTCATGGCTGCCGCCGATTGCCAGATCGTCGATGTCCAAGCGGATTTCGTTATAGGACAGCACGAATTCCGGATTGATCATTTCGGTCGGGGCTTCGTCCTTGTAGGTCACGCCGAACGCCTTGCGCTGATAGGAATGGGGGATCGGGCGCGAGCCGTTGGTCAAGGATGCGAAGTTGACGCGGTTCGGGCGAATGCCCTCGTCCTGCAGAAAGCTGGAATTGAATTCGATGCGGTCGCCGCCCTGACCGGTCCAGGCTGCCTTGCCCAGGAAGGTCTTCATCTTCGGTGCGGAGCCGGCGATTTCGCGGTCGGCGCCGTCGGAATAGTCGCTGCCGTTATCGTAGGAGCCATGGACCATCATCTCATAGCCCTGGGCCTGACCGGCGAAGGTCAGGTTCGGGCTGTATAGCTCGGTCCCGCTTTCGTAATGGAACTTGGCCAAGCCGCCGAAGGTTTGGCCAGGGTCCAGGATGTCGCGGGCGTCCTTGGTCTCATAGGCGATGGAGCCGCCCAGCGATCCGGGGCCGACATCGACCGGGCCGACGCCCGTTTCGACGCGGACGGATTTCAGCAACGACGGATCGATGATCGCCGTGCCCATGTGGTGGAACGTCGTGCCGACCTGGCGCGCACCGTCGATCTTGACGTTCAGGTTCGAGTCTTCGATGCCGTTGATATAGGACTTGCGCGCAAGGTCCGATCCGCCGCCGACCTTGACCCCGGCTTCGCCCTGGAACACGTCCTTGATGTCGATCGCGTTCTGCTGTTCCAGCTCTTCCTCGCCGATCTGAAAGCCGCCCGGCGAGACTTCTGTCGCCGTCACCGAGATCGGGGCCAGTACGGTTTCGTCCTGCGCCAGAACCTGCGGAACGGTGATAAAGGGGGCGAGGGCGCCCGCGATGGCGGTGCCGCGGAGAAGCGCGCGGACGATAGCGGTGGAGCGGCTGCCCCGATTGGCGGTGGTCGACATGATGGTCCTCGAACAGGTCTGGGTCATTGTTATTAAGAATGCTTCTCAATATCATCGGGGTTGGGAACGGGCCACGGCGCTGCCATCTTCAAAACAACAATTTGTTTGTGAGAAATCGCAAAATGGCTGATTTCGCGTTGGTTCGCCGCCGTTTTGGAGGTCTAGGGAGAGGGCGCGCGGCGGCGTATGCGGGCGGGAAGATACGATGATCTTTACTATTTGCGAATAATTATTATTATTAATTATTCCGATTGGTGGGTGGCGGGCGGACCCGAAAACGGGTGCCGCCGCATGGTGCGGGGATCAAATGGAACAGCGTCTTTCTATGTTGGCCGAGGGGCATCGATCCGGCGTCGGCAATCAGCGGGTCACGTCAGATGACCTGATCGAAATGTCGAGCGAGACCACGGCGCGGACCTTCACCATCGCCGCCCCGATGTTGGACCGCAAAGACACGGCGATCCTGGGACGGCTCAGCAACGTGCAGTGCCACTCGGGCCTGTACGTTCATGCCACCGATACGATCGAGGCCCATGATCTGTCGACCGAATGGGATAAACCGGCGGCTTGCTCCGTCGCCATCATGCTCGAGGGCGAACTGGATGCGTTCCTGGATGACGTGCCCCTGCATCTTGGCCGCAAGACGGATGAGATCGAACGCGGGCCGACCGGCCATATTTGGGCCCTGACCAAGACAACCCGCTTGATCCGCCGCTCGCGCAAGGGCATGCGGGTGCGAAAGGTCATCGTGACCGTGCCGCCGGAATGGATAGAGCGGGTGATGGAAGGCAACGTCCTGCCCAACGAAAACCTGGATCAATTCATGCGCACCCACCGCGCCAATCGATCGTGGACGCCCTCGGCCCACGCCATCGCCCTGGCCGAACAGATCGTCAATTCGTCGCGGGGGCAGCCGATCCTGGCGCAGATGTCGGTCGAAAGCCGGGCCATCGAGATCGTCCGCGAGGCGTTGGAAAGCATCATTGCCGCCGCACCGGAAGAGGTCGCCCCGGCAGGCCAGAACCTGACCCGAACGCAGATGAAGGCGCAGACTGTCCGCACCTATGTCCGTGACCACCTGGCCGACAATCCATCGTTGAAGACCATGTCGCGGGACCTGGGAATGAGCGTCGGCAGCATGCAAAGCGCATTCAAGGCCGTCTATGGCCGAACCGTCGCCGATTTCTGTCGGGAGTTGCGTTTACTGCGTGCCCGCGACGCCATGGAGCGGGACGGTATTTCCGTGGCCGAAGCCGCCTATGACGCCGGCTATTCCAACCCGGCCAATTTCTCGACGGCGTTCAAGCGGATGTTCGGGCTGTCGCCCCGCGAAGCCAAGACCTGACCGTCCATTCCCGCAGGCATGAAAAACGCCCCCGGACCAGGGTCCGGAGGCGTTGATCGCATTCGATCGCCGATGGTTTAGAGCGGCGACGGCGTCTGCAGGTTGACCGAGACATTCTTGCGCTGGGTAAAGCCGTCGAGCATCCCTTCCAGCGAGAATTCCCGACCCAGGCCGCTTTGCTTGTAGCCGCCGTAGGACTGGCCGATCACTTGACCGCCACCCTGGTTGACCTGAACCCAGCCGGATTCGATGGCGTGCGCGGTGCGCAGGCCCTGACCGATGTCGTGGGTCCAGACGAAGGCCGCGAGGCCATAATGGCTGTCGTTGGCCATGCGGATCGCGTCTTCGATGTTGGTCCAACGGATCGCCACCAAGACCGGGCCGAAGATTTCCTCGCGCGCCAGACGCCAATCGTTGGTGGCATCTGCGAACAGGGTCGGCAGGGCGTAATAACCTTCGCTCAGCGGGCCTGTTTCCGGCGGCAGGCCGCCCATGATCAGGCGCGCGTCATCTCGTTGCAGGCCTTCCTCGACATAGCCGCAGACCCGGCGGAACTGCTTTTCGTTGATGATGGTGCCGATGTCCGAGCTTTCGTCCAGCGGATCGCCCAGCTTCAGGGTCGAGGTCTTGGCAGCCAGCTTTTCCAGGAACGAATCGAAGATGTCGGCATGCAGGAACAGGCGCGAGCCCGCCGTGCACGACTGGCTCTGCCGGGTGAAGCGCATGGCGTTGATAATGCCGTCGACGACCCAATCCTCATTGGCGTCCGGGAACACGATGGACGGGCTTTTGCCTCCCAGTTCCAACGACACCGGAACGATCCGTTCGGCGGCGGCGCGCATCATGATCTTGCCGACCTGGGTCGAGCCGGTGAACGACAGCTTGGCCACGTCCGGGTGTTCGGCCAACGGCGCACCACATTCGACGCCCAGGCCGGTGATCACGTTGAGCACCCCGGCGGGCAGGAATTCCTGACAGATGTCGCCCATCATCAGCACCCCCATGGGGGCGTCTTCGGCGGCTTTCATCACCACCGTGTTGCCGGCGCAGATCGCGGCGGCGATCTTCAACGCGCCCAACATGACCGGGGCGTTCCAGGGGATGATCGCGCCGACCACGCCCAGCGGCTCGCGCCGGGTGTAGTTGAGCATATGCTCGCCGAGCGGCGTGGTTTCGCCCTTCAACTCACCGGCCAGGCCGCCGAAATAGCGGAAGATGTCCGCCGTCAGCAGGGCTTCGGGCCGGGCCTGGGTGCGGATTGCGTTGCCCGTTTCCAGGGCGATGGTGCGGGCCAGTTCCTCGGAGCGGGCTTCGATCGCGTCGGCGATACGCAGCAGCGCGCGGCCCCGGTCACGCGGCACGGCGCGGGCCCAGCCGGGGAACGCGGCCTTGGCGGCGGCGACGGCCAGGTTGACGTCTTCGGCGTTGGCGCGCGGCACGTCGGTGATCGGCGTCCGCTTGGCGGGGTTTTCGACGGTGATGGTGGCGCCGGATACACTGTTCACCCAGGCGCCGTTGATCATCATGCCCTGCGGCACGTAATAGCCCGTCACGGCGGGCTTTTCCTGTACGACGGAGGTCATACTTCCTTCCTCTTCTGCAAAGATGGTCACGGCCTTGGCGGCCTTGTTTGCGGTCAGCCTACAACACGGGTCCTCCGTCGCGCCAGCCGTACGGCCCGGGGGACTATTTTCTGTCTTGAATTGGCGGGTTCCGATCGGTTGGTGAAAATGCGCGGAATTGATCGGAATCAATGTGAAATTGAAAATTAAAATTATTATATAAAGTTCATCGCCGATCGACCGTCTAATCGGGGCCGGGGCGATGCAGAAACGAAGGAGTGAAGATCATGGCTGCCACGAAAGCAAAATCCCGTCCCGCCAAAGCCCCTGCCAAGGCGAAGGAAATCGACATCGGCATCAGCGCCAAGGAACGCAAGGCCATCGCCGACGGCTTGTCGCACCTGTTGGCTGACACCTACACGCTGTACCTGAAAACCCATAACTACCACTGGAACGTCACCGGCCCGATGTTTAACGCCCTGCATCTCATGTTCGAGACGCAATACACGGAACTGGCCCTGGCGGTGGACGAAATCGCCGAGCGGATCCGGACCCTCGGATACCCGGCGCCGGGCAGCTACAAGCAATACGCCAAGCTGTCGTCGATCAAGGAAAGCGAGGGGGTGCCCCCGGCCAAGGACATGATCGCCGATCTGGTCGCCGGTCAGGAAGCGGTCGTCCGCACGGCGCGCAAGATCTTCCCGCTCGCGGATAAGGCCAGCGACGAGCCGACGGCGGACCTGCTGACCCAGCGCATGCAGGTCCATGAAAAGGCGGCCTGGATGCTGCGGTCCTTGCTGGAATAGCAGGGGCGCGACGCTCAGGGCTGAATCCGGCGGCAGCATCGCGTAGCATAGGGCGGTCGATATCCAATTGGGATTTTATCCGCCGCCATGACCGATGCGCCGCCGCCCACAATCGTCTGGTTCCGACGCGATCTCCGCGTGACGGACAACCCGGCCCTTTCCCGCGCGGCGGCCAAGGGCCCTGTCGTCGCCCTGTTCATTCTCGACGAAGGCGAGGGCGAGGGGCCGTCGCCGCGTTCGCCTGGCGGGGCGTCCCGTTGGTGGCTGCATCATTCCCTGGCGGGGCTGGCCGACGATTTGGCGGCCCTGGGCGGGCGACTGATCCTGCGGCGCGGTCCGGCGGGCCGCGTGTTGGACGCCGTCCTTTCCGAAACCGGCGGGCAAGCCGTCTATTGGAACCGCTGTTACGAGCCCGGGGCCGTGGCCCGCGATGCCGAGATCAAAAGCGATCTGAAGGCGCGCGGGATCGATGCCGAAAGCTTCAATGCCTCGCTGCTGTTCGAACCTTGGGAGATCAAGACCAAGGCCGGAAGCTGGTTCAAGGTCTTCACCCGGTTTTGGCAGGCCGGACGCGAACTCGGCGACCCGCCGCCGCCCGTCGCGGCCCCCACTGCGTTGACGCAGCCTTCCGTATCAATCGATAGCGACGCCCTGGCCGATTGGGCCCTATTGCCGACGGCGCCCGATTGGGCCGCCGGGTTCCGCGATCTCTGGACGCCCGGCTCGGCGGGCGCGCGGGCGCGGCTGGCGGATTTCCTGGACGACGCGGTCGAACGCTATGACGCGGAGCGGGATTTCCCCTCAATTCCCGTTACTTCGGGTCTATCACCGCATCTCGCCTGGGGCGATATCGGCCCGCGCGAGATTTGGCGGACGACGGTCGCGGCCACCCCCGCCGGTGCGGGGCGCGAGACCTTCCTGAAGGAATTGATGTGGCGGGAATTCGCCCATCATGTGCATTTCCATGCGCCGGACCTGACGACCGAGCCCATGGACGGCAAGTTCGCGAATTTCCCCTGGCAGCCCGATGCGGATTTGCTGCGCGCCTGGCAGCGCGGCCAGACCGGTTATCCGATCGTCGATGCGGGGATGCGCGAATTATGGATCACGGGAACCATGCATAATCGGGTGCGGATGGTCGTGGCTTCGTTCCTGGTCAAACATCTGTTGCAGCCCTGGCAGGCGGGCGAGGCCTGGTTCTGGGATTGCCTGCTGGATGCCGATCCGGCCTCGAACCCGTTCAATTGGCAATGGGTTGCGGGCTGCGGGGCCGATGCCGCGCCCTATTTCCGCATCTTCAATCCGATGCTTCAGGGTGAAAAGTTCGATGCCCTGGGCGGCTATGTCCGCCATTGGGTGCCCGAGGTTGCGGGCCTGCCGGATAAATACCTGCATGCCCCCTGGATGGCGCCGTCGATCGTGTTGTCCGGCGCGGGTGTCGATCTGGGGCGCGACTATCCCCGGCCCGTGATCGACCATAAGTTCGCCCGTGAACGGGCGCTGCAGGCCTTTAAATCTCTGAAGGGAGGCTAAGCGGCTTACGCAGGACCAAGGTCCGCCAACCGTTGATGGTGACGTGCCGAACCAACCGCATGCCCTGCCGCCGATGGGCGGTGATCACCAGGGGGGCATCGCGCACCACTAGGCCCGACAGCACGGCATACCCGCCGGGGGCCAGATGCTGCGCCAGGTCGCGGGACAGGCGGCGGATCGGTCGGGCCAGGATATTTTCTACGATCAAGTCATAAGGGGCCGCGGCGCGGACCACGGGGGCGCGATAACCGGGGGCGGCGACCGCGGTGACCAGATGGCCGACGCCGTTGCGATCGGCATTCATGGCGGTGACGCGGGTGGCTTCGTCGTCGATATCCGTGGCGACGACCGGCACATTCCACAACGCGGCGGCGGCGATGCCCAAGATGCCCGAGCCGCATCCCATGTCGAGCACCCGCGCCGGGGTGAAGCGGCGCGCCAGGTCGCCGATGCAGGTCAGGCAGCCGGCGGTCGAGCCATGCTCGCCCGAGCCGAAGGCCGTACCCGCGTCGAGCAGCAGGGGAATGACCCCGCCCGGAACAGGCCCATCGTAATGGGAGCCGTGGATGAAAAACCGTCCGACCGAAAGCGGTGGAAACTCGAACACGTTTTCCTTAACCCAGTCGCGGGGCGGGATCAGGTCGATCACCGGCGTCGGCGCGTCACCGTCGGGAAAGGCCGCGTTGAGGGCTGATTTCAACAGGGCGCGGTCAGGCTCGTCGGTGGTGATGCCTTCGGTCCGCCAACTGCCGTTGTCTTCCGGGTCGAAGGCCGAAACGCTGACGCAGATCGGTTCCAGGCAGGCCTCCAGGAAGGGGACTTCGGCGGGGCCCGTCTGAAACGCGATGGACCACAGGAAACGTTGGTCCGCGCTGCTCACGACGCGGCCTCGACAAAACTGCTCATGACTTTCTTGATCCCGGCTTTCTCGAACGCGATCTGCAATTTATCACCGTCTTTGGCGACGATCCGGCCGTAGCCGAATTTCTGATGAAACACGCGGGTGCCAAGGGCTAGGTCGCCTTCGTCGGCCTTGCGCTCGGCCACGCGCCAATCTCCGTTGACCGTCTTATCGGCCAATCGTCCGGCGCGCGATCCGCCGCGCCGCCGGAAATTGCCGCCGCCCCCGAAGCCACCGCCGAAACCGCCCCCGAACCCAGCGTCGTTCAGGCCGCCGTAACCGCCGCCCGAATACAGGCCTTGTTCCTGATTGCGTTCGACATTGGCGTCGGGCAGTTCCTCGATGAACCGCGACGGTAGGGCGCTTTGCCATTGTCCGTAGACCCGCCGGTTGGCGGCGTAGGAAACGGTCGCCCGTTTGCGCGCCCGGGTCAGGCCGACATAGGCCAAGCGGCGTTCTTCTTCCAACGCCGGCAGGCCGCCTTCGTCCAAGGCGCGCTGATGGGGGAACAGGCCTTCTTCCCAGCCGGGCAGGAACACGGTCTCGAACTCCAGGCCCTTGGCGCTGTGCAGGGTCATCAGCGAGACCTTTTCCTCGGAGGGATTGTCCTCGTTGTCCATGACCAGGCTGACGTGCTCCAGGAACCCGCCCAGGTTTTCGAAATCTTCCAGGGCGACGACCAGTTCCTTGAGGTTCTCCAACCGCCCCGATGCCTCAGGCGCTTTGCTTTCGCGCCACATCCCGGTGTAGCCGCTTTCGTCCAGCACGGTCTTGACCACATCGACATGGTCGGTCACCCCGGCCAGGGCGCGCCAGCGTTCGAAATCGTCGAGCAGCGCGGTCAGGGTCTGGCGCGCCTTTGGCTTCAATTCATCGGTGCTGCACAATTCCCGCGCCGCCACGGTCAGGGGCAGGCCCCGGGCACGGGCGTGCAGGTGCATGGCCTGCAGGGTGGCGTCGCCCAGGCCGCGCTTCGGCAGGTTGAAGATCCGTTCGAACGCTAGATCGTCCGACGGCTGCGCCAATACGCGCAGATAGGCAATGGCATCGCGGATTTCCTGGCGCTCATAGAACCGGGGGCCGCCGACCACGCGGTAGGGCACGCCCAGGGTGATCAGGCGTTCTTCGAATTCGCGGGTCTGGAACCCGGCGCGGACCAGGACCGCGATCTCGTTCAGGTGATGGCCCTTGGCCTGCAGGCTTTCGATTTCCTCGCCGACCACGCGGGCTTCTTCGTCGCCGTCCCAGACGCCGCGCACGACCACGGGGTCGCCGTCGTTTTCCTCGGTCCACAGGGTCTTGCCCAGGCGGTCGTCGTTATGGGCGATCAGGCCCGAGGCGGCGGCCAGGATGTGCGAGGTCGAACGGTAGTTGCGCTCCAACCGGACCACTGTGGCGCCCGGGAAATCTTTTTCAAAGCGCAGGATGTTGCCGACCTCGGCCCCGCGCCAGGAATAGATCGATTGGTCGTCGTCGCCGACGCAGCAGATGTTCTTATGCGCCTGGGCCAGCATGCGAAGCCATAGGTATTGGGCGACGTTGGTATCCTGATACTCGTCGACCATGATGTATTTGAACTGGCCCTGATACTTGGCCAACACCTCGGGATGGCGTTGGAACAGGTCCAGGCAAAGCAGCAGCAGGTCGCCGAAGTCGCAGGCGTTCAGCGCCTCCAGCCGATCCTGATAGGCTTTGTAGATCTCCTGTCCCTTACCGTCGCACAGGGTTTGGGCTTCGTCCGCAGGCAGTTTGTCGGGCAGCAGGCCGCGATCCTTCCAACGTTGGATCGCGCCGGAGACGATGCGCGGCGGCCAGCGCTTGTCCTCGATCCCCATCGCTTCCAGCAGTTGCTTGACCAGGCGGGGCTGATCGTCGGCGTCCAGAATGGTGAAATTGGGGGCCCGGCCGACCAATTCCGCATTGGCGCGCAGCAGCCGCGCCCCGATGGCGTGAAAGGTGCCGACCCACCAGCCCTCGACCGGCGCGCCGATCAGGCGGCCGACCCGTTCCTTCATTTCGCGCGCGGCCTTGTTGGTGAAGGTCACGGCCAGGATTTCCCAGGGCCGGGCTTTGCGCTGCATCAGAATATGGGCCAGGCGCGTGGTCAGCACCCGGGTTTTGCCGGTTCCGGCGCCGGCCAGGACCAGCACCGGGCCGTCCACGGCCTCGACCGCCGCGGACTGGCTTTCGTTCAGGCCCGTCAGATAGGGGGCGGTCATCGGCGCCGGCGGCGCGGGCGTGAAGGACGGAGAATCAGACATGCCGTCTTATAACGTGGCGGCGTCCGGGATGCCATCTCGGCAACGGGATGGCTGGAAGACTATGGAGAAGACGGCGGCGGGCGTTATTCGTGCCCCAGTTCCTCGCGCCGTCGCTCGATCAGCACGCGGGTGAATTCGGTCATCACGTCGTCGTGGGTCACCGCGCCGACCAGGGTCATGTCGTGGGCGCTTTCGACCACGGGAATGACGGTCTCGCCCGATTTGTCCATGACGGCGACGGCGGTTTCGATGTCGTCGCGGCGGGTCAGGGTCGGCGGGTGCGGGCGGGCCACGTCCCCGGCGTTGACCAGCCCGTCGAGATCATGGTCGAAGGCGAAATCGCTGAGGTCCTGCAACGTGATGGTGCCATGCAGGGTGCCGTCCTCATGGACCACGAACAATTCGCCGACGGTCGAATCCTGCAGCAGATGGCGCAGCGTCTCCAGATCGGTCGCCATCGTCACCTTGCTGACCTTGTGTCGCATGGCGGCGTTGACGGTGATGGTCTGCATGACCTCGGATTCGATGCCTTCCTTCAGGTCCGTGCCGCGCTCGCGCAGTTGTCGGACGAAGAACGACCGGTCGTACAACAGGTGGGAGATTTCCGACGACACGACCACCGCGACCATCACCGCCAGGGTCAGGGTGTAATCCGAGGTCATTTCGAAAATGATCAGCGTGGTCGAAATGGGCGCACCCAGGACCGCCGCCGCGACCGCCCCCATCCCAACCACGGTATAGGCCGGAACGCCGGATGACAGTTCGGGCATGATGCCGGTCACGACGATGCCATATGCCCCGCCCGCCAAGGCCCCGATGACCAGCGACGGTGAGAAAACCCCGCCGGAAAACCCCCAGCCGAGGCTGATCGCGGTGGCGGCGATCTTCAGAACCAGGATCGCGATCAACATGCCGAAGCTGTAGGAATGCAGCATGGCATCTTCGGTCACGCCGTAGCCGACACCCAGAATCTGCGGCGCGACCAAGGCCATGGAGCCTACGGCCAGGCCACCGACCGCCGGTTTCAACCAGCCGGGCAAGGGCGCTTTGCCCGCCAGCGAGGTCGACAACACGATCGATTGCATCATCGCCACGGCGCAGATTGCGCTGATCACGCCCAACCCGGCAAAGGCGGGAAATTCCCAGAACGAGGTCAGAGGATTATCGACCAGGGCGAAGGCCGGAAAATCGCCGAACCAGTGCCGCGAAATCGCGGTTCCGGCGACCGAAGCCACGACCACCGGGGCGAAGGCCTTCAGCGCGTAATGGCCGATCACCACTTCGTTGGCGAACAAGGCCCCGGCTAGGGGCGCATTGAATGACGAGGCGACCGCCGCCGCAACGCCGCAACCCAATAGGGTACGTTTCAGCGACCGGGTCAGCGCCAGCCGACGGGCCAGCCAAGACCCCAGCGCCGCGCCCAGGTGCACGGCGGGGCCTTCGCGGCCGACGGAGGCGCCCGTCCCGATCGACAAGGCGCTGGCGATGGCGGACAGGAACCCGACCCGGGACGACATCCAACCGCCGCGCAGTTGTTCGGCCTCGACCACATCGGCGACGCCCTGGGGCCGCCGGTTGGGCATGAAGAAATGGATGAACAGGCCGACAATCAGGCCGCCGACCGTCGGCGCCAACAGAATGTGCCACCAGGACAGGCCTTCGACATGCTGGGCCAAGCGGTCGAAATCGGTCCCATAGGCCGCTAGTTGGATCAGGGTGATGACTTCGCGAAAGGCGACGACGGCGGCGCCGGACGCGCAGCCGACGACCAACGACAAACCCATCAGGATCAGATGGTCGTTGCGAATGACGCGCCGGACCGCCAATAGCACCCGCGCGAATTTGAACCGTGAAATAACCATAACCTTCCGCGCCCGATCATAGGCGCAGAAGGTTAATCAGGTCTCTACAACAATACGTTAGCGGTATTGCCGCAAGATCAATCGGGAGAGGAATCGAGGGCGTAGCCAGCCGAGCGCACGGTGCGGATCAGGTCCTGGCGGCCTTCGGAATTGAGGGCTTTGCGCAGGCGGCGGATGTGCACGTCGACGGTGCGGGATTCGACGTAGATGTCACGGCCCCAGACCCGGTCGAGCAGCTGTTCGCGGGAATAGACCCGGCCCGGCTTTTCCAGGAACACGCGCAGCAGGCGGAATTCCGTCGGCCCCAGGCGGACCAGTTCCTCGCCTCGGTAGACCCGGTGCTCTTCCAAATCCATGGTCAGATCGGCGTAGGACAGGACCTCGTCGGCCCGCTCCGGATTGGCGCGGCGCAGAACCGCGCGCACCCGGGCGATCAGCTCATTGGGCGAAAACGGTTTGACGACATAATCGTCGGCCCCGGAATCCAGGCCGCGGATGCGGTCGGCTTCTTCGCCCCGGGCGGTCAGCATGATGATCGGCAGGTTTCGGTTTTCGGGCTTGCGGCGCAATTGGCGGCAAACCTCGATGCCGGACAAGTTGGGCAGCATCCAGTCGAGAATGACCAGGGACGGGTCCTCTTCCTCGACCGCGACCACGGCGGTCTCGCCGTCGCCGACGACCACGGCGTTGAAGCCTTCCTTGGACAGATTGTAGCGGACGAGCTCGGCCAACGAGGGATCGTCCTCGACAATCAGGATGCTCTTGCTAGTGCTCATGCCTTCCATGCGATTGCTCCCGTCTTAGTCGCCGTCGGGATCGACGACCGTGAAGCTGGACGCATCGCTCTTCTCGCGTTCATCGGTCGGCAACGCGCCATTGACCAGATAGTACACGTTCTCGGCGATGTTGGTGGCATGGTCGCCGATGCGTTCCAGGTTCTTGGCCACGAACAGCAGATGCGTGCACGAGGTGATGGTCCGCGGGTCTTCCATCATATAGGTCAGGATTTCCCGGAACAGGCTGGTGTGCAGCAGGTCCGCGTCGGCATCGCGGGCGCGGACGGCTTCGGCCTTGTTCACGTCGCGGGCGACATAGGCGTCCAGGACGTCCTTGATCATGCCCTGAACCAGGGTCGCCATGCGGTTGATGCTTTTGGCGGGACCCAGCGGCGGGTTCTGCGACAGCACCACCGAGCGTTTGGCGATGTTCTTGGCATAATCGCCGATGCGTTCGATCAGGCTGGCGGTGCGCAGGGCCGTGATGGTGACGCGCAGGTCGTCGGCCATCGGCTGGCGCAGGGCCAGGGTGGTCGTCGCCATGTTGTCCATTTCGGTTTCCAGGGCGTCGATTTTCTTATCCCCGGCGATGACCCGGTCGGCGAGCTCCGTATCGCGTTTGATCAGGGCGTCCACGGCATCGGCCAGTTGGACCTCGGCCAGGCCGCCCATTTCGGCGATGATGTTGTCGAGCTTCTTCAGGTCTTCGTCGAAGGACTTGACGATGTGTTCGGTATTCATGATTGGCGTTCTCCCGAGAATTCGCCCCAAAGGCTCAGCCGAAGCGGCCGGTGATGTAGCCCTGGGTGCGTTCATCCGACGGATTGGTGAACATCTTTTCGGTGTCGTCAACCTCGACCAGATAACCCAGGTGGAAGAAGGCCGTGCGCTGCGACACGCGGGCGGCCTGCTGCATCGAGTGGGTGACGATAACGATGGTGAAGTTTTCGCGCAGTTCGTCGATCAGTTCCTCGATCTTCGCCGTGGCGATGGGGTCCAGGGCCGAGCAGGGCTCGTCCATCAGGATCACTTCGGGCGAAACGGCGACGGCGCGGGCAATGCACAGGCGCTGCTGCTGGCCGCCGGACAGCCCGGTGCCGGGCTGATCCAGGCGGTCCTTGACCTCGTTCCACAGGCCGGCTTTTTCCAGCGAGGTCTGGACGATCTCGTCCAACTCGGTCTTGGTATTGATCAGGCCGTGGATACGCGGGCCGTAGGCGACGTTGTCGAAGATCGACTTGGGGAAGGGGTTGGGCTTTTGAAAGACCATCCCGACGCGGGCGCGCAGGTGCACGACGTCAATCTTCTTGTCGTAGATGTCTTCGCCGTCGAGCGAGATTTGACCCTCGACCCGGCAGATATCGATGGTGTCGTTCATCCGGTTCAGCGAGCGCAGGAAGGTCGACTTGCCGCAGCCCGACGGGCCGATCAGCGAGGTCACTTCGTTTTCGTTGATGTCCAGATTGACATCGAACAGGGCCTGCTTTTCACCGTAGAAGACTTTGACGTCCCGGGCCTGGATCTTGACGGCGGAGGCGGCGTCGGATTGCGGCATGGTCGTTTCTCCGGCCGATTCCTGGGAAATGCTCTGATTCATGACGGGGTCATCCTTACCATTTTCTTTCGAAGCGCTTGCGCAGGAAGACCGCGCTTACGTTCATGATAACCAAGAAGCACAGCAGCACGCAGATGGCCGCCGAGGTGCGTTCGACAAAGGCGCGTTCGGGCGAGTCGGCCCAAAGGTAGATCTGCACCGGCAGGACCGTCGCCGGGTCCAGCGCGCCATGGGGAATATCGACGATGAAGGCGACCATCCCGATCATCAGCAGCGGGGCGGTTTCGCCCAGGGCCTGAGCCATGCCGATGATGGTCCCGGTCAGAATGCCGGGCATCGCCAGCGGCAGGACGTGATGGGTGATGACCTGCAACGGCGAGGCGCCCAGACCGAAGGCCGCTTCGCGGATCGACGGCGGCACCGACTTCAACGCCGAGCGGGCGGCGATGATGATCGTCGGCAGGGTCATCAGGGCCAGCACCAGGCCGCCGACCACGGGGGCCGACCGGGGCATGCCGATGAAGTTGATGAACACCGCCAGACCGAGCAAGCCGAACACGATCGACGGCACCGCGGCCAGGTTGTTGATGTTGACCTCGATCGTCTGGGTCCACTTGTTGACCGGGGCGAATTCCTCCAGATAGATGGCGGCGGCCACGGCCAGCGGGAAGGACACCAGCAGGGTTACCAGCATGGTGAAGAACGACCCGACGGCGGCACCCCAGATCCCGGCCAGCTCCGGCTCGCGGCTGTCGCCGGCGGAGAAGAAGGTGGTGTTGAACACGGTTTCGACGAGACCGCGATTTTCCAGGCGCTCGAACCAACCGATCTGCTTGTCCTTGACCCGGCGTTCGGCTTCGGGAACGTCCTTGCGGATCTGGCCTTTGTTCAGCTGATCGATGTCGTCCGACATCGGCATCTGAACGATAACGCGTTCGCCGATCAGGTTCGGGTTGGCCATCACCATGTCACGGATTTCGAACACCGCGCCCGGGCTGATCATGTCGAACAGCTGGCGTTTGTCGCGGCGCGCGGTGACGTCCGGGAACAGGTCGTAGATGGCGTCGCGAATGACTTTGCGGTAGTTCGCGGTCGACAGGGTGTTCTGGTCGCGCGTGCCCTCGGGATCGATGTCCTGAGGATAGAGCGTGACTTCCAGGTTGATCATCGTCTGGGTGAAGGCGGGGATTGCTTTCGACACAATGGTGCTGAACAGCAGTCCCAGCATGCAGACGGCGAACGCGATTGCCAGGATGCCGTAGGTTTTGAACCGGCGTTCCGCGGCATAGCGGCGCTTCAGGGTCTTGCGCACGGCCTCGCCGGAATTGCGGCTCGAGAGGCCTCGTCCCGGAAGCTCCGGGCCGTTCATGGTCGTTGCCGTATCAGTCATATTGCTCTCGATACTTGTTGACGATGGTCAGGGCGATGATGTTGAGCACCAGGGTCACGCAGAACAGGATCAGGCCCAGCGCGAAGGCGGCGAGCGTCTTGGCGCTGTCGAATTCCTGGTCACCGACCAGAAGGGTCACGATCTGCACGGTCACGGTGGTCACGGCCTCGAACGGGTTGGCCGTCAGGTTGGCGGCCAGGCCGGCGGCCATGACCACGATCATGGTCTCGCCGATGGCGCGGGACACGGCCAGCAGCAGCGAGCCGACGATCCCCGGCAGGGCGGCCGGCAGGATGACCTGTTTGATGGTTTCCGATTTCGTCGCACCCAGGCCGTAGGACCCTTCGCGCAGCGATTGCGGCACCGCCGACATCACGTCGTCCGACAGGGAGGACACGAACGGGATGATCATGATGCCCATGACCATGCCCGCGGCCAGCGCGCTTTCCGAAGAAATGGTCAGGCCGAAGTCCAGACCCCAGTCGCGGAAGAAGGGCGCGACGGTCAGGGCGGCGAAGAAGCCGTAGACCACGGTCGGGATGCCGGCCAGGATTTCCAGCATCGGCTTGACCACGCCGCGGACCTTGGGCGGGGCGTATTCCGACATGTAGATCGCGGCCATCAGGCCGACCGGCGCGGCCACGCACATGGCGATCAGCGAGATCAGCATGGTGCCGGCGAGCAGGGGGATTGCCCCGAACAGGCCCGTCGCGCCGACCTGATCCTTGCGGATCGCGGTCTGCGGGCTCCATTCCAGGCCGAAGACGAAGTCCAGCGGGTGGACCTTTTCAAAGAACCGCAGGGATTCGAACAGCAGCGACAGGATGATGCCCAAAGTCGTCAGAACGGCGATCGTCGAACAGATGATCATGATCACCATGGCTGCTTTTTCGACGCTGTTGCGCGCCCGCAGGTCCGGGTTGATGCGCCCGCGGGCGATCAGGATGCCGCCGCAGCCAAGCAGGACGACCAGCGCGGTCAGCAGCAGCTTCGATTCATTCTTCAACTGGGCGTAATAATCGGCCGCCTGTTGCAGCTCGGCGCCGACTTCGCGCGACGTGATGCCGCCGTGGGCCAAGTTGCGGATGTCGTTGACCAGAAGGCTCAGCTCGGCGCTGGGCAGGCCCTGATTTTCCGGGGACAGGCTGGAGATCAGCATGCCGTCGACCACGCTGCCTTCAAGCGCCATCCAGGCCAGCAGCAGCAGGAAGCTCGGCACGGCGCACCAAAGTCCGATGTAGTAGCCGTAATAATTGGGCAGGGAGTGAAGATTGCGGGCGTGACCGCCGGCGGTCGCCATGGCCCGGGAACGGCCGAGGAAATAGCCGACCACGGTAAGCAAGGCGAGGACGCCAAACAAAACGGGGAAGCTCATGGTGCTTCGGGTCCTTTGGTTGCGGCGCCCGAGAGACGGGCTGGGGTGGAAATCGAGAAAGAAGAAAAAATTGAATAACGAATAAAAGGTCAGGCGAAGGTTTGGGCGTTGGTTTCAGGCGTATGCGCGGGGGCGGGGCGGTCCCCGGGGGGCGGTAATTGCCCCCCGGGGGGAATGCCACGGACCTTAGAGGTCGATGTTGTTGCGCAGTTTCTCGCCGTCTTCGCGGAACTTCTTGCGCTCGGCGTCACCCATCGGGATCAGGCCTTTGTCGGCGAGGTAACCGTCCGGACCGAAAGCTTTGTCCGCGGTGAACTCGGCGACGTACTCTTTCATGCCCGGGATCGAGCCGACGTGAGCCTTTTTCACATAGAAGAACAGCGGGCGGGAAACCGGGTAACGGCCGCTGGAGATTTCTTCGAAGGTCGGGGCTTCGCCGTCGATCAGGGAGCCCTGGATTTTGTCGGCGTTCTGGTCCAGGAAGCTGTAACCGAACACGCCGAAGGCGTTCGGGTTGGCTTCCAGCTTACGAACGATCAGGACGTCGTTTTCGCCGGCTTCGACATAGGCGCCGTCTTCACGGATGGAGTGGCAGACAGCCTTGTATTTCTTCTTGTCGGACTTCTTCAGGGCTTTGATTTCCGGGAACTTCTTGCAGCCGCCTTCCATGGCCAGTTCGGCGAAGGCGTCACGCGTGCCGGAGGTCGGGGGCGGGCCCAGAACTTCGATCTTGATGTCGGGCAGGGAAGCGTCGACGTCTTTCCAGGTCTTGTTCGGGTTCGGGATCAGCTTGCCGTCGGCGGTCGGGATGTCTTTCGCCAGGGCCAGGAAGATTTCCTTGCGGCCGATCTTCATCTGCTTAGCGGCCTTGGAGTTGGCCAGCACGATGCCGTCATAGCCGACTTTGATCTCGACGATGTCGGTCACGCCGTTTTTGGCGCAACGCTCGACTTCGGATTTCTTGATGCGGCGCGAGGCGTTGGTCATGTCCGGGTGCTCGGCGCCGATGCCGGCGCAGAACAGCTTCAGACCGCCACCCGAGCCGGTGCTTTCGACGACGGGGGTTTTGAATTTGGTGGTTTTACCGAACTGTTCGGCAACGGCGGTCGAGAACGGGAACACCGTCGACGAGCCGACGATCCGGATCTGATCGCGCGCTTCGGCGGCGTGAGCCATCGACAGGGCCATACCGGCAACGGCGGCGACTGCAAGAGTCTTGCGAATCATGGGTTGCTCCTAAGTGTCTTTGATAGGGATTAACTGGGTTGTTCGTTAACTTCGGAAAGCGCTCGCCCCCGAATTTCATCGCCGCACAAACTAGGACCGTCACACGTCGTATTTATGACGTGTATGTTACAGATTTATGACGCTGGAGCATAATAAATGGCGGAAAACCGCGATTTTTCGCGTTTCCGCTATGTGACACCTGATGCGGATGTCACATAAAATACGTCTACGGAGTGTTGCAGGTGCGAACGCTCAGGAAAATGCCCAGGCGAAAAGCTGGAACAATCCGGCCCCCAACAGGGCGGCCGAGGGCACCGTCACGAGCCATGCCGCGACGATCGTCATGACGTGCTGGCGGCGAACCAGCTTGCGCCGCCGGTTGCGTTCGGCGGTGTCGGTGGCGGCGTCGCCGTCTTTGGCGGTCAGGCCCTGGGTGATATGGGCCTTGCGCCCGGTGATCCATTCGCGGAAGAAGCCGACGCCGAAAACCGCGCCGACGGCGATATGGGTCGATGACACCGGCAAGCCCAGGGCCGAGGCGATGATTACGGTCACCGCGGCGGCCAGAGCCACGCAATAGGCGCGCATCGGGTTCATCTTGGTGATTTCGGCGCCGACCGTGCGGATCAGCTTCGGCCCGAACAACAAAAGCCCCATCGTGATGCCCGCCGCGCCGACGAACAGGACCCAGCTGGGAATGCCGACCTTGCCGTGGGTGCCGCCGGTGGCGGCGGTATCGACCACGGCGGCCAGCGGGCCGACCGCATTGGCGACGTCGTTGGCGCCATGGGCGAATGACAACAGAGCCGCGGCGCAGATCAGCGGCAGGGTAAACAGCGAGCGCACGGACTTATTGCGGTTTTCCATGCCGGCGGCGCGGCGATGGATGATCGGGCGGACGATGGCATAGGTCAGCAGGTAGACGCCGAAACCGACAGCAACGACCATTTCCGGCCCCGGATGCCAGATTTTCTTCAGCCCCTTCATGATCAGGTAGGCGGAAAACACACCCGCCATCAGGGCGACCAGCACGGGAACCCAGCGTTTGGCCCCGGCGATCTTGTCCTCGCGGTAGATCACGTTGAATTTGATGAAGGCGAGGAAACCCGCGGCGATGACCCCGCCCATGATCGGCGAGACGACCCAACTGGCGGCGATTGCGCCCATGACGTGCCAATCGACCACCCCGAAGCCCGCCGCCGAAATGCCGGCGCCCATGACCCCGCCGACCACGGCATGGGTGGTCGAGACGGGAGCGCTCAGATAGGTCGCCAGATTGACCCATAGCGCCGCTGCCAACAAGGCAGACATCATCGCCCAGATAAAGATGTTGGGATCGCCGATCTGCACCGGATCGACGATGCCCTTGGAAATCGTTTTGACCACGTCGCCGCCGGCGATGATGGCGCCCAGGGATTCGAATACGGCGGCGATGATCAAGGCGCCGACCATGGACAAGGCCCGCGAGCCGACAGCCGGGCCGACATTATTGGCGACGTCATTGGCGCCGATGTTCAGCGCCATGTAGCCGCCGATCACGCCTGCGGCGACGATGAACAACTGATGGTCCATGCCGACGGTCGCGATCATCGCCACGTTCGACGTGATGGCGAGGAACAGCAACGCCCATCCGATCCGCGCGAACCGGCGGCCGAGCGCCTGGGTCGCGTGCTCGACGGCGGCCAGTTTGCTGAGGTCCTTGCTAAGAGTCTCTTTATACATGGCTGACGGCTGAACCTTTCCGCAGGTGACGCGCGCCGCGCCCAGGACGCGCGAGGCGACGGGCACGAACATTCATACAGGGCGAACCCTTGTTGCGTGAGGGGATAGGCCGAAACCGCCGGTCGAGGCAATCAGAATGTTACGGATTTATGACATTTCCGACGATGGCAACTGGGTTACGTTGCCGCCGACCGGAAGCAATCCCTGGCGCGGTAGTTCCGCCGGAAGATAGACCGTAAAGGTCGATCCCTTGCCCAGTTCGCTTTCCACCGCCAAATGGCCGCGATGGCGATTGACGATATGTTTGACGATGGCCAGGCCCAGCCCCGTGCCGCCGACGCTTTTCGAGCGCGCCTTATCGACCCGGTAGAACCGTTCGGTCAGGCGGGGGATGGCGTCTTCCGGGATGCCTTCGCCATGATCGATGACTTTGATCGCAATGCCGGGTCGGCCGCTGCCGGGTATCCGCGCCGCCGCTTCGACGCGGACGTCGATGGCTTCGCCCTTGGCGCCGTAGCGAATGGCATTTTCCAATAGATTGCGGAACACTTGAAACAACTGGTCGGGTTCGCCGTATACGGTCGGCAGGTCGCTGGCGTAATTCACGTGGATCGGCACGTTGCGGGCTTTGGCCTGATGACCCAGGGCCTCGGTCACGTTCAGAAGGACCTGGGCGATATCGACCGGGGCGGTCGGGCGGACATGCTCGTTGATTTCGACCCGCGATAGGGTCAGCAGGTCGTCGATCAGACCGGCCATGCGCTTGGCTTCGCGCAGCATGATGCCGAGAAACCGCGTCCGCGTGTCTTCGTCGCTGCCGGCCGGTCCCTCAAGGGTTTCGATAAAGCCGAGCAAGGCCGCCAAGGGCGAGCGCAATTCGTGCGAGGCATTGGCGACGAAGTCGGCGCGCATCTGCTCCGCGCGGCGTGCCGTCGTCAAATCACGCAGAACCAGCACCGCGCCGATGCTGCCGGTCGTGGCTCCGGTGATTTCCCCTTCGGCGACGCCGGATACGAACATTTCGAAATGGCGGGTGGTGTTGCCCGGCAGGATCACTTCGACCGTGCGGGTTTCCGAGCGGCCCAGAACCTGATCGACCGCGTCCAACACGCGCGGATGGCGCAGCGACATGATCAGGTCCTGCCCGACGCGCGTGATGTCGAGCAGTTCGCGCGCGGCCCCATTGGCGAACACGACGGCGCGTCGCCGATCCAACAGGATGGTCGGGTCGGGAAAGTGATCGAGAATTCGGTCGCTCAAAGGGACCATTGCCCGGTTCCCTGCCTATTCGCACGGTTGCACGGCGGCGGCGACGCCATGGTCGGCGTCATTGCCGCAGCCTTTCGCGGGTGATGGCGGTGCAGCCGAATTTTGTCAAGCGACGGTTTGGCAACAGTCCGCCCGCGTCATGCCGTCACGGATGCGCCGATTGAGGCTCCGAAACCTTGGCCACGCCCAACTCGACGCGGTTGCGGCCGTTGTGCTTGGCTGAATAAAGAGCTTCGTCGGCCCGTTCGATCAAATGTTCCACGCTTTCGCCAGGCTGAAACTCCGCGGCGCCGACGGACACGGTAATGGTGCCCAGGCTTTTGCCCGTAGCCCGGTTGATGACTGTCTTCTTGGAAACCTGGCTACGCACGTGTTCGCCGACCTTGGCGCCGTTTTCCAGGGTCGTGCTGGGCAACAGGATAGAGAATTCTTCGCCGCCGTAACGGGCGACTAGGTCTTCGCCGCGTACGCAGCTTTTCAAAATCCGGGCGACGAAGCGCAACACCTGGTCTCCGACCTGATGGCCGTGGGTGTCGTTGAACGACTTGAAATGATCGATGTCGATCATCAGCAACGTCATGGGTTGCGACAGATCCAGCGCCTCGGCGGCGCCGATGCGGATTTCTTCGTCGAAAAGCTTGCGATTGGCGACGCCGGTCAGGGCGTCGGTCATTGCCTCGTGGCGCAGAGATTCGACGTCGTCCTTGAGGCTTTGGATTTCGCGCGCCGAATCTTTCAAGCGGTCTTCAAGCAGGCGATTGTGATCTTCCATGGTGCGGGTCGCGGCGATGACCTTTTCCAGCACCGAGCGGATGTCGATGCGGCCGTCGCCGTTGGCCAATTCGCCGGACACCACCGTCAGGGTGTCGCCATAGGCCTGGGCGTCGGTTTCGGCTTCCTCCAAATAAGACATGAGCTTCTTAAGCTCCGTCTCGACGCGCAGGGTGGCGTCATTCAGGAAGTCCTCGTCCAGAGTGACGCCCAGGAAGCGGTCATAGATCTCCGCATTGCGTTCCTCGGTGAACGGCAAGCCGGCTTCGAGGATCACATCGAGGGTGCGTGCTAATTCCGGGTATGCGCCCGAGAAATATCGATACCAAACAGCGAAGTTGTTTGGTTTGGGTGGTATTCCCTTTTTCTCCATCATCTGGAGCGCCGACTTTGCGTAGGCGTTAGGGTTACTCCGAGACTCTGCTTCGTCGGACAACGGGCCGGCCTTCCAAAGGTTTATGGGACTCCGTTCTCACCTTCCATTTTTTTACGCCGATCATTTTACGCCGGCGCTCTTTGTCATTCGTTTCTAACATAACCCATATATGGGATTCATACCTTTTTCTTCATCTCGATGCGCCGCCCGGCCTGAGGCGGCAAAGGATGGATGGATTGGTCTTCTTTCATCCTCTCCAGGTGGTTGAATATCTCCGTCGGAAAGGGCGTAACACGGCGGCTGTTGAGGTCGACATGCAGGATCATCAACTCGTTGGTCGCCGCCGGCCGGCCCAGGTCTTCGCGGCCCGGCGGCCCGGCGAACATCTCGTGAAATACCTGCAGGCGCTTGCCGTCGACATCGACCACACGAGGACGGACCCATAGTTCCTCGCCCAATTTGACCTCGTCGTCATAGGTGATATGGGCCTCGACGACGAAGATCGATCCGCCGGTGGCATCGCGATAGGCCGCGTCCAGGCCGACGACATCCTGCAAGGCGTCGGTCGCGTGATCGAACACCAGAACGTAATAAGCCAGGTTCATATGGCCGTTGTAGTCGATCCAGTCCGGCTGCACGGTCTCCCGATGAAGGATCGGTATGGCTGCGCTGTCGGCGGGGATGCTGCCGTCGGTCATGGTCGGCTCCTTGGATGATCGGTGGTGATGGGGGATGTTGGATGATTGCGCTTACCCTGTCCGGGACAGGGGGCGGAATGCAAGACATTTGACCTTTGCTTGTGCGGGTGCAATAAGCGGTCGCGCGCCTGAGCGTCCGGCCATGGCTTCGGCCAGCGGGTTTGGATGACGGCAGCGGCGCGACGTTGGCAAAACGCGAAGTTTCCTCATGACCGGTCCTGTTTCAGAACTTTCCGCCCCCGCTTTGGCCGTGGTTGTGCCGGTGCACAACGAAACGGAAAACCTGGCGCCCCTGATCGACGAGATCCGGGCGGCCCTGGGTGGCGGTGCGCCCTACGAAATCATTTACGTTGATGACGGCAGTACCGACGAGACCCTGGCCAAGTTGCTGGAGATCGCGGGCAAGGTGCCGGAACTGCGTGTCTTGCGGCATATCAATTGCTGCGGCCAGTCGGCGGCGATCCATACCGGTGTGCGCGGCGCCCGCGCCCCGCTGGTGGCGACGCTCGACGGCGACGGTCAGAACGACCCGGCCGATATTCCGGCCCTGGTCGCCAAGTACGAAAGCGAAGGCGGCGGCGAGCGTTTGATGATCGCCGGTTTGCGCGCCAAGCGTCGGGATACCTACATCCGCCGCCTGTCGTCGCGCATCGCCAACCGTATCCGGTCGGGGATGTTGAAGGACGACACCCCGGATACGGGCTGCGGGCTCAAGGTCTTTCCCCGTCAGGCATTCCTGGATTTCCCCCGGTTCGATCATATGCACCGCTTCATGCCGGCGCTGATGATCCGTCTGGGCGGTCGGGTCATGTCCGTTCCGGTCAACCATCGACCGCGCGAACGGGGCACGTCGAAATACGGCGTGTGGAACCGCCTGTGGGTCGGCATCGTCGATCTGTTCGGCGTGATGTGGCTGCAAAGCCGGGGTTCCAAGCCCCAGGTCGTCGAAGAGACGCCGGGCGCGGCGGACAAGACCGGCGGATGAGCATCAAATTGGTGTTGCGCGGCGGCACCTTGTTGGTGACGCTGATCGCCGTGGTGATCCTGATCCGCCTGAGCGGACTGGATGCGCATCTCGATGAAAAATGGATCGACGCTTACGTGCGGGGCCGCGGCTTCTCCGGGGTGTTGCTGTTCGTCGCCGTCGGCGGCTTCGTCACCGCGATCGGGTTGCCGCGCCAATTGATGGCCTTTCTGGGCGGGTATGCCTTCGGCATCGTCGAAGGCACGGCGCTAGCGGTGCTCGCCACGTTGGTCGGCTGTATTCTCAGCTTTTATTACGCGCGGTTCCTGGGCCGGGACCTGATCGCCGGGCGTTTCCCCGGCAAGGTCAAACGGGTCGACGACTTCTTGTCCGAAAATCCGTTTTCGATGACCTTGTTGATCCGTTTTCTGCCATTCGGGAGCAACCTTCTGACTAATCTGGTGGCGGGCGTGGCCAGCGTACGTGGCCTGCCGTACTTCGCCGGATCGGCGATCGGCTATGTGCCGCAAACCTTGATCTTCGCCTTGATCGGTACGGGGATTAAAGTGGCGCCCGCGACAAACATCGCGTTGGCGGCGGGGTTGTTCGTGCTGTCCGGTGTGTTGGGGGTGTACCTGTATCGCCGTCATCGTCACGGCAAGGTGCTGGACGAGGAACTGGAACAAGAAATCGGCGACGCGGACCCGAAGGCGGCGGATTAAGCCCGCCCGGTCGCAAATTCGTCGGTCGGAGCGGGGGCGGCATGCATGTTCTGCTGATACCATCCTGGTATTCCCATTTGCGCTCGCCGGGGGGCGGGTCGTTTTTCCGCGACCAGTCGCAGGCCCTGGCCGCCGCCGGGCACAAGGTCGGCATTCTTTATCCCAAAATCTGGGGCGTGCGCGATTATCGCGCGGGGCCCTTGCCGAAAATGAATGATATCCGGGTCGAGGACGAAGGCCCCGTCCGTGTCTGGCGGGTCGATGCGCTGCATCGTCTGCCGCGCATGCCTTACCGAGATTCCTGGTCGTTCGCGGGGGCCGGGCGGCGTTTGTTCGCGGCTTATGCAGCGGCCGAAGGAAAGCCGGATGTGTTGCATGCTCATACGGCGCTGTACGGCGGGGCGCTGGGTGCGCAACTATCGGCGCGAACGGGCATTCCCCTTGTTCTGACCGAACATTCCACCGACTTCGCCCAGGGCAAGCATCGCTGGTGGCAGAAACGGTTGATCCGAAACGTGTTGGAACGCGCGGCGGCGCGGATCGCGGTCAGCCCGCAACTCCACGACATTCTGATAGATCAATACGGCGCCGCGGCGCAGCCGTTGACGGTCGTCCCGAACATCCTGACCCCTGAATTCGAACGTGAACAGCCGGAAGTCCGCACCGACGGCGGGCCGTTCGTATTTCTGTGCGTCGCCCGCTATTCAGCGGAAAAAAATCAGGAAGGCCTGATCCGGGCCTTTGCCCAGGCCTTTCCGAACGATACGCGCACGGAACTGCATTTCATCGGCTCCGGCGACGGCGGGCCGCTGGAACGCCTGGCGGAATCTTTGGGCATGGGGGCGCGGGTGAAGGTTCTGGGCGTTCGTCCGCCCGATGACGTGCGTCGCCGCATGGCCGCCGCCGGCGCCGTCGTGCTGGCCAGCTTCGTCGAAACCTTCGGCGTGGTCGTGATCGAGGCTCTGTCCCAGGGCACGCCGGTGGTCGCCACCGTGTCCGGCGGGCCGGAAGGTATTTTGACCCCGGACAGCGGCGTTCTGGTGCCGCCCGGCGACGGCGAAGCCCTGGCCGGGGCGTTGCGCGATATTCATGTCCGGGCGAATGAATTCGACCGCGCCCGGTTGCGCCGCGATTGCCTGGCGCGTTATGGGGAAAAGGCCGTGGTCGGGCAATTGGAAGCTATCTATGCTGCGCTGCCGCCCCGCTGACCGGCGGGCTCGGCAAGTGACGCGAAAATTTACAAGGCCCGCCGTACGAGCCGGGAAAAGGGGACATTCATGAGCAAGACCTATTCGGCGATCCTGGCGGGCCTGGCCCGGGGACTGACCGCGCCGATGTCGCGCTGGCCGCGGTTCGCGACCCTGGCGCGTCTGGCCGATGCGGTGACGCCGCGCGTCCCCGTCGATACGCCGCGGGGCCCGATCACCCTGTATACCCCGGGGAAGGATGCCCTGTATTTCGCCCGTCACGCCTTCGTCCGCGAGCCGGAAACGGTCGAATGGATCGACAGCTTCGCCCCGGACGACGTGTTCTGGGACATCGGGGCCAGCGTCGGGCCCTATACGGTCTATGCCGGAAAGCGGGGCATTTCGACCGTGGCGTTCGAACCGAACCCGTTTTCGTTCCATTGTCTGGCGCGGAACATCGTCGAGAACGGCGTCGGCGAGGCCGTGGCCGCCCATTGCCTGGGCCTCAGCGACCGCGACGGGCGCGGTCGGTTCTATATGCCGTCGTTCGAGGCCGGAACCTCCGGCTCGTCTCTGTACGACAGCAACCTGTCGCGCCTGGGTTTCGCCAAGGCCGACATCGCTGTCGATGCCTTCGCTTTGTCCGCCGACAGTCTGATCGAAACCTATGGATTTGCGCCGCCGCAGCACATCAAGATCGACGTCGACAGCATCGAGCCGCAGATCCTGGTGGGGGCGCACCGCCTGTTGCGCAGTGGCCAGGTCAAATCCCTGCTGATCGAAATCGCCCCGGACGATAAGGAAATCCCGGGCCTGCTGGCCGATGCGGGATTTACCGAAAATCGTCGCGGCATTCAGCGTGAAAACACCGACGTGAACGTCATTTTCACGCTCGCCGGCTGATACCTTTCGCCGGATTTCCGCCAAAAATTCACGGCAATGTCCTTGACAGCAGGGCGTGGTCGGATTACATCGCTGGCACTCACTGGGGTCGAGTGCTAACAAACGCGAAAAAACCCTTTTGTTTCCATTATTTGACGGAGAGCACAAATGAGCTTCAGGCCGCTGCACGACCGGGTTCTGGTCAAGCGTATCGCGCAGGACGATAAAACCAAGGGTGGGATCATCATCCCCGATACCGCCAAGGAAAAGCCGATGGAAGGCAAGATCGTTGCCGTCGGTTCCGGCACCCGCAACGAAGACGGCTCCGTTACGCCGCTGGACGTGAAAAAGGGCGACAAGGTCCTGTTCGGCAAGTGGTCGGGCACGGAAGTGACGATCGACGGCGACGAGCTGATCATCATGAAGGAATCGGACCTGCTGGGCATCATCGGCTAACGCCGGTTCGATCGCTACCCGCAAGGTAACCGAAACAGATTGCACATAGAGGATTAGGTATTATGGCTGCTAAGGAAGTTAAGTTTTCGACCGACGCCCGTGACCGCATGTTGAAGGGTGTCGACACCCTGGCCAACGCGGTCAAGGTGACCCTCGGTCCGAAGGGCCGCAACGTCGTTATCGACAAGGCCTTTGGCGCGCCGCGCATCACCAAGGACGGCGTCAGCGTCGCCAAGGAAATCGAACTGACCGACAAGTTCGAAAACATGGGCGCCCAGATGGTCAAGGAAGTTGCTTCCAAGACCAACGACGAAGCCGGTGACGGCACCACCACCGCCACGGTTCTGGCCCAGTCCATCGTTCGCGAAGGCGTCAAGGCCGTTGCCGCCGGCATGAACCCGATGGACCTGAAGCGCGGCATCGACATGGCTGTTGAAGCCGTCGTCGCCGACGTCAAGTCCGCCTCCAAGAAGGTCAAGACCTCGGAAGAAATCGCCCAGGTCGGCACCATTTCCGCCAACGGCGACAGCGCCATCGGCAAGATGATCGCCGAAGCCATGCAGAAAGTCGGCAACGAAGGCGTCATCGAAGTCGAAGAAGCCAAAGGCCTGGAAACCGACGTCACCGTCGTTGAAGGCATGCAGTTCGACCGGGGTTACACCTCGCCGTACTTCATCACCAACGCCGACAAGATGACCTGCGAAATGGACAGCCCCTACATTCTCATCCACGAGAAGAAGCTGTCCTCGCTGCAGCCGCTGCTGCCGGTTCTGGAGTCCGTCGTTCAGTCCTCCAAGCCGCTGCTGATCATCGCTGAAGACATCGAAGGCGAAGCGCTGGCCACCCTGGTGGTCAACAAGCTGCGTGGCGGCCTGAAGGTTGCCGCCGTCAAAGCCCCGGGCTTTGGCGATCGCCGCAAAGCCATGCTTGAAGACATCGCCATCCTGACCAACGGTCAGGTGATCTCCGAAGATCTGGGCATCAAGCTGGAAAACGTCGGCCTGGAAATGCTGGGTACGGCCAAGAAGGTCGCCATCACCAAAGACGACACCACCATCGTCGACGGCGCCGGCAAGAAGAAAGACATCGAAGCCCGTTGCAGCCAGATCCGCGCGCAGATCGAGGAAACCTCTTCGGACTACGACCGTGAAAAGCTGCAGGAACGTCTGGCCAAGTTGGCCGGCGGCGTGGCCGTCATCAACGTCGGCGGTGCCACCGAAGTCGAGGTTAAGGAAAAGCGTGACCGCGTCGACGACGCCCTGCACGCCACCCGCGCCGCGGTTGAGGAAGGCGTCGTTCCGGGCGGTGGCACGGCTCTGCTGTATGCCGTCAACGCCCTGAAGAAGCTGAACCCCGAAAACGACGACCAGAAAGTCGGCATCGAGATCGTTCGCCGCGCCCTGCAGGCGCCGCTGCGTCAGATCGCCGAAAACGCTGGTTTCGACGGTGCCGTGGTTTCCGGCAAGCTGCTCGAAGGCAAGACCAAGACCCAGGGCTTCAACGCTCAGTCCGGTCAGTATGTCGACATGCTGAAGGCCGGTATCATCGACCCGACCAAGGTCGTGCGTACCGCCCTGCAGGATGCGGCCTCGGTCTCCGGTCTGCTGATCACGACCGAAGCCATGATCGCTGAAAAGCCGGAAAAGAAAGACCCGATGCCCGCCGGTGGCGGCATGCCCGACATGGGCGGCATGGGCGGCATGGGCTTCTAAGTCGCAAACATCATGTGGTGCCGGGGCTGGTCCCCGGCAGCGCACCGGATGTTTGCGCGAAGAACGCCCAAGCGTTATTCCGCAAGCCTTTCGGAAAGGGCCGTACCTTCGGGTGCGGCCCTTTTCTTTTGTCCGACCTCCATGCCCCGATTTCCGGGCGTTGATCCTGATCAAGGGCAAGGGCGGCTGTCTCGGCTATAGGGCGCGGTGTCGAAGTTTGCTAGGTTCCGGAGACAGGAAACATGCAGGTCGGATTTCAACGCATGACGATCAACAATGTCGCCGACGATATCCAGGCGATGATCAAGGCTGGCCGACAGGCCGATGCGGCCCAGGCCGCTTATCAGGCCGCGACCACGGGCCGCGCCGATCCGCAGGTCTTGGCCGTGGGCGGGGCGGCGGCCTATCAGGCCGGGGCGGATGGTTTGGCGCTGGAATTGTTTTCCCGCCTCGATGCGCGCCAGGCCCTGGACGCCACGCAATGGGCGATGATGGGCCATGCGGCGGAACGCCTAGGCGTGTCGCGGGTGGCGCTGCATGCCTATCGCCGGTCGCTCGGTCTGCATCCGGCGTCTCCCGCGGTTCACTACAACCTTGGCAGTTTGTACCTGCGCCGCCATCAATGGACCGATGCGATCGAACATCTGCGTGCCGCCTGCGAGGCCAATCCCGGTTGGGAAGCGGCCTGGGAGAATCTGGCCCAGGCGATGATGGGGACCGAGCATTACGAGGTCGTGGTGCCGTTCCTAGAAGACTGCATGGCGCGCTTTCCCGATAACGCCGATTTTGTCCTGCACCATGCCCAGGCCCTGATGCACAAAGGCGACCGCGCCGCCGCCGAGGCCGCTTTCCGCTCCCTGACCCAGCGACTGCCGTCCGAAGCCATCGTCTGGGCCGGGTTGGCCGCGGCGGTCATTCAGGACGGCCGCATGGACGAAGCCGCCGACATCATTCTTCAGGCCCGGGCCAAGGGGGCGGCTTCCGCCGACCTGGACGAAATGGCGGCAAGCCTGAAGCTGGACGCGGGCGAGCCGGATGCCGCCGCCGAAGGCTATCGCGCGGTCCTGGCCGTCCAGCCGGGCCACCGCTTGGCGCGGGTCAACCTGATCGACGCCTTGCTGCAGGCCGCCCGTCCGGACGAGGCGCTGACCGTTTGCGACGCGCGTCTGGCCGAGGTGCCGGGCGACCCGGAAATGCTCGCCTATCGCCATATCGCGATGGTCGACATGGGGCAGGTCGCCGAGGCCGAGGCCTATTTGCCGCCCAACCTGATCATGGGGCATCGCCCGATGGCCCCGGACGGCTTTGATTCGTTGGCCGAGTTCAACCGCGAAATGGTCCGCCATATCCTGAACCATCCGTCCCTGGTGCCGTCGCCGCCCAGCCATGCCACCGTCGCGGGCCGCCATACGGGAAGCTTGGTGTGCGAGCCCTGGGGGCCGATGACCCATTTCAAGGATATGATCGGCGAGGCCGCGCGCGTCTATCGTCGCCGCCATCGCAACGATCCGCATCCCCTGTTCACGCGCTGGTCCGATGAATATTCGCTGACCGTCTGGGCGGTCGAGATGAACGCCGGCGGTCATCAGATGCCGCATATCCATCCGTCCGGCTTCCTGTCCGGCGTCTATTACCCGCAACTGCCGCAGCAGGTCACGGACCCGGGCGATACCAACGGGTTCATCGAATTCTTCCAGGCCCCGGATCAGTTCAAGCTGCATCATCAGCCGCGCCTGCAACTGTTCCCGCCGGAGGAAGGGGTGATGTACCTGTTCCCCTCGGCCTATTTCCACCGCACCATTCCGTTCACCGGCGAAGGTACGCGCATCAGCGTCGCCTTCGACCTGGTGGCGCTGTAGGCCGGGCGGGGTGAGCGCGCCCATCTTCGTCCTGGTCCATGGCGCCTATCATGGGGCCTGGTGTTGGGAGCGGTTGATCCCGCTGTTGGCGGCGCGGGGCGCCCGTGTCGCGGCCCCGGACCTGCCGGGGCATGGCGCCGATAGGACGCCGACGCCCGCCTTGTCCCTGTCGCTTTATGCCGATCACGTGGCCGAGGCCGTGCGCCGGATCGAGGCCCCGGTCACCCTGGTCGGCCATTCCATGGCCGGTGCGGTGATCGCCGAAGTCGCCGAGCGCGTGCCGGATGCTTTGTCCCGTTTGGTCTATCTGACGGCCTATATGCCGACCGACGGGGAAAGTATTCTCGACTGGGCCCGGCGCGACGAGGACACCCGCGCCCGGGCGCAAAAGATCGATGTCGAAGGCGTGTCCTGCCTGACCGTGGACCGGGAAACCGTCTGGGACGCGTTTTATCAGGATGCGTCGGAACAGGATTTGGACTGGGTCTTTCCCAACCTGCGGCCCGAGCCGATGACCGTGTTCCGCCAAGCCCTTCGCCTGTCGGCGGAGAACTTCGGGCGGGTGCCGCGCGACTATGTGTCCTGCCGCCAGGACCTGACGATTACCCCGCGTTTACAGGACGATATGCTGGATGCCCTGCCGGCGCGGCGGACCTGGGACATGGATTGCGGACATTCTCCCTTTGTCGTCTGCCCCGAGTACCTGGCCGAGGTTCTGATGGGCGGCGAACAGGCGGATTGACCGGGTGTGTCGCGGAATATGCACAGGCCGCGCATGAATCCATCTTGAAAGCCGCCCGATCTGGCTCTAACGTTTCAATCTAATGAAAAAGGGGACGGACAATGCACCGTCCACGATTTGGGGGCACGTCCAAGCAGGGAGTTGCGACCAACGCCTTTTCGCTTGGAGTGGGAAGATGTCGGCCGTCGGCCTGAAAATTCTGGTTATCGACGAAAGCGCCGAGCGTGCTGAAGTGCTGCTCGCGGGCCTTGAAGATGCGGGTTATCACCAGGTTCAATACCTGCGTGAGATGACCGATCTTGTCCCCCGTATCGCGGCCATCGATCCCGATGTGATCCTGATTGATCTGGAAAACCCCAACCGCGACACCGTCGAGCAGATGTTCCGTGTCTCGCGCGAGGTCAAACGCCCGATCGCGATGTTCGTCAACGAAAGCGATCCGGAAATGACCAAGCAGGCGATCCGCGCCGGGGTCAGCGCCTATATCATCGACGGCCTGCGCCGCGAACGCATCCAGCCGGTGGTCGAGGTCGCGATTTCCCGGTTCGAATCCTACCGCGAGCTGGAACAGCGGGCGACCGACGCCGAGCTGCAACTGGCCGAACGCAAAACCATCGAGCGTGCCAAATCGGTGCTGATGGACAAGCGGTCGATGTCCGAACCTCAGGCCTATGAGGCCATCCGCGACATGGCCCGGGCCAAAGGCAAGCGCATGGTCGAGGTGGCGGAAAGCCTCCTGACCGCTCAGGAGTTGGGTATCTGATCAAATTTTGATCAGTGTTGATATCTGCGATTAAAAAATACGCAGATCGTCCTTGGCCTGACCATCCCCTCTGATTCGAAAATCTATAAATATCAACTTGTTATGCCGTGTTTCCGGTTTGGCACGGCATTTGTAATACAAGTTATGCCTCGCGCGTCAGCGCTTGGCGTCTTCCGCGCCCAAAGGCGGGCGGTGCATCGGAAGCCATCTGCCCCATGACGGGCTGCAATACCGGCACGAGGCCGGACATTGAAGCTTTACGCCGCCGAAGCGTTCGGCGGTCGCGATATGGAAACCGGGGCAACCGCGTTCATGCAGATCAAATTGATGACACCAGTCGGTACCAGCGTTCTCGTGGTCGAGCGGGATCGTCCGCGCGCCGAGGCGACGAAGCGCCTGCTGGTCGAACAGGGATACAGCGTGACCGGGATGCTGACGGACATGAGCCGTTTCGCCGAAACCATCGCCCAGACCACATCGGACGTGGTCATGATTTACGCAACCGAACCCGATGATGAACTGCTGGCGGCTTTGCGCGATCTGCCGGTCGATCAGCGCCGCCCGACGGTGCTGATCACCGAAGACGGCTCGACCGAGGCGATCCATCAGGCCGTGGCCGTAGGCGTCAACGCCTGCGTCGTGGTCGGCGTCAACGGCAACCGGGTGCGTTCGGCCATCGATCTGGCCAAAGCCAATTTCTCCAACACCCGCGGCCTGCGCGAAGAACTGGACGAAGCGCGCAATGCCTTGCGCGAACGCAAGATCATCGAAAAGGCCAAGGGCATCATCATGCGCGAACGCGCCCTGGACGAAGACGCCGCCTACACCCTGCTGCGCAATCGCGCCATGCAGCGCGGCATGCGTCTGGTCGCGGTCGCCGAAATGGTCGTCGAGGCGGCCGAGGTGATGCAGTTGTGATGTGAGTTTCGCCGCCCGGCGCGCCCTTGGACCAAGGAAGCAGTGCGACGGCGGCAACAAGAATCAGCGGACGGACGACGACGCCCGACCGCTAGAGAACCGAACCGGGCGACGACGATGCCGCTGGGTTCATCAAGGGGGACGATGACGGCCCCCGACAGGACCAGGACGTCCATCGACGGGACCGCGAAGAGCGGCCACCGCGTTGGGCGTTTTTTATATGGAGTAGATCAATGGGAGCCTTTGCAAACCCGTTTGATGCAGACAAGCTCTTGTGGAACGGCTGTCCCTGTGGCCAGCACCGTTCCATCATCGAGCACAACATGGCCATGGCCGCCGCGAAGGGTAAGGATGCCTCGCGGTTCCAGTGCGAAGACGTCGATGGGGCGGAAGCCACCTCGGCGGCCGGTTCCGGCCACAGCGCTGCCAATTGCTTCGATCCGGACTGTCAGGAAGCCGCTTGCGTTTCCATGCGTCAGGCCGCCGAAGCCAATGGCCAGGGCGACATGATGCGCGCCGTTCAGGCCCATCAGAAGCAAGCCGCCGACCTGGAAGCTGAGCCCGAGGCTTCGGACCTGGAAGGCACCATGGCGCGCGCCGTGGAATCGGCCGTCATGCAGGGCCTGTTCGGCACCGACATGGCGCGTCGTGGATTCCTCAAGGCCGTGGGCGCGGGGACGGCTTATGCCGCCATCGCTTCCATGTTCCCGCTCGAGGAAGCCAAGGCCATGGCCGTGGAAATGGCCTCGGCCGGGGGCAAGCTTGAAAAGACCAAGCTGAACGTCGGCTTCGTGCCGATCACCTGCGCCACGCCGATCATCATGGCTCACCCCATGGGCTTCTATAAGAAGTACGGCCTGGACGTTTCCGTGATCAAGACGGCCGGTTGGGCCGTGTCCCGCGACAAATCGCTTTCCGGCGAATACGACGCGGCGCACATGCTCACGCCGATGCCGCTCGCGATCTCCATGGGTGCCGGTTCGACCAAGGTGCCCTGGACCATGCCTGCGGTGGAGAACATCAACGGTCAGGCCATCGTGCTGTCCAAGAAGCACATGGACAAGAACGATCCGAAGATGTGGAAAGGCTTCAAGTTCGCGGTGCCTTTCGAATACTCCATGCACAACTTCCTGCTGCGCTACTACGTGGCCGAACACGGGCTGGATCCCGACAAGGACATCCAGATCCGCGTCCTGCCGCCGCCAGAAATGGTCGCCAACCTGCGGGCGGACAACGTCGATGGTTATCTGTCGCCGGATCCGTTCAACCAGCGCGCGGTCTATGACGGCGTCGGCTTCATCCACAAGCTGACG
>CAXGUG010000016.1:0-51395 GCA_964012715.1 uncultured Rhodospirillaceae bacterium
CCGCCGCACCCCGGCCCCGCCGTTCACGACCTCGACCCTGCAACAGGAAGCCGCGCGCAAGCTGTACTTCGCCGCCAAGCGCACCATGCAGGTCGCGCAACGCCTGTACGAAGGCATCAATATCGGCGGCGAGACGGTCGGCCTGATCACCTATATGCGTACCGACGGCGTGACCATGGCCAACGAAGCCATGGCGGCCTGCCGCGACCTGATCAAAAGCAGCTACGGCGCGCCCTACCTGCCCGATCAGCCCCGCGTTTATAAAAGCAAGGCCAAGAACGCGCAGGAAGCCCACGAAGCCATCCGCCCGACGGACGTTTCCCGCCGTCCGGAAGACGTCGCCGCCTATTTGGACGACGATCAGAAAAAGCTCTACGACCTGATCTGGAAGCGGACCATCGCCTGTCAGATGGAAAACGCCGTGCTCGATCAGGTCGCGGTCGACATCGCCGCCGCCGACAACTCGGCGCAGTTGCGCGCGACCGGCTCGGTCATCGCCTTCGACGGCTTCCTGAAGATCTATCAGGAAGGCAAGGACGAGACGGAAACGACCGACAGCGACGACGAGGACAAGCTGCGCATCCTTCCCGACGTGAAGGAAGGCGAACATATGGTCCGCCAGGAAGTCGCCGCCGAACAGCATTTCACCCAGCCGCCGCCGCGCTATACCGAAGCCAGCCTGGTCAAGCGTCTGGAAGAATTGGGCATCGGTCGCCCGTCGACCTATGCCTCGATCATCTCGGTCCTTCAGGACCGCAATTACGTTAAGCTGGAGAACCGACGGTTCGAGCCGGAAGACCGGGGCCGCTTGGTCACCGCGTTCCTGTCCAGCTTCTTCGATCGCTATGTCGAATACGGCTTCACCGCCGAGCTCGAAGACCGCCTCGATGATATTTCCGGCGGGCGGCGCGACTGGAAACAGGTGCTGCGCGATTTCTGGGAAGCCTTCTCGAAAGCCGTCGACGGAACCAAGGAACTGCGCGTCCGCGAGGTGCTGGACACCCTGGACGAGTTGCTTGGCCCGCACTTCTTCCCCGACCGGCCCGACGGCACCGACCCGCGCAAATGCCCGTCCTGCGACAATGGACGTCTGGGCCTGAAGCTTGGCAAATTCGGGGCCTTCATCGGCTGCTCCAACTACCCGGAATGCAAGCATACCCAGGCCTTGGCCGTGCCCAACGGCGAAGATGGCGATTCCGCTGAAGCGGCGGTCGAATTCCCGCGCATCCTGGGCAATGATCCGGATACGAGCTTACCGGTTTCGATCCGCAAGGGTCCCTACGGCGCCTATGCTCAATTGGGCGATGCCGAAGACGGCGGCAAGCCGAAGCGCACGTCCCTGCCGCGCGGCGTCAACGCCGCGACCATCGATCTGGAAATGGCGTTGGGCCTGTTGTCCCTGCCGCGCGAAGTCGGCAATCACCCGGAAACGGGCGACATGATCACCGCCGGGATCGGGCGGTTCGGCCCATTCATCAAGATGGGCGGCACCTACGTTTCGCTGAAGGGCGACGACGACGTGCTGACGGTCGGCCTGAACCGCGCCGTCGTCCTGTTCGCCGACAAGCCGCGCAAGGATCCGCCCAAGGAACTGGGCAAGCATCCCGGCGACAAGAGGCCCGTAACCTTGAAGGCCGGGCGCTGGGGTCCGTTCGTTCAGCACGGCAAGCTGATGGCCTCGTTGCCCAAGGACATGGACAAGGAAACCGTGACCCTGGAAACGGCGATCGAGCTGTTGAACGCCAAGTCGGGCAAGGACGGCAAGAAGGCCCCCGCCGAAAAACCGGCGAAGAAGGCCGCCGCCAAAAAGGCCCCGGCCAAGAAGAAGCCTGCCGCGAAGAAAACCGCCGCCAAGAAGACGACCAAGAAAAAGGCGCCTGCCGACGCGGCCTCCACCGCCGACGAAACCTGACCCGGGCCGACCGCCTTGGCAAAACCACCGAAATCGAAACCGCCCTTTCCGACGCGAGAGGAACTGCTGGAATTCATCCAGGGCAGCCCCAAGCGCGTCGGCAAACGCGAGATCGCGCGCGCCTTCAAGCTGGATGCCGAAGGCAAGGTCATGCTGCGCCAGGTCCTCAAAGGCTTCGAGAAGGAAGGCATCCTTCAGCGCGGCCGGGGTAAGCGCTTCGCCGAGCCGGGCGCCTTGCCCGAGGTCACGGTCCTGCACATCACCGGCATCGACGCCGAAGGCGAGCTCATGGCCCGCCCGGAAAACTGGGACGAAGAAGCCGCCGGCCCGCCCCCCGCCATCTACATGGCCCCGGAGCGACGCGGCCAACCTGCCCTGGGCACCGGCGACCGCGTGCTGGCGCGGCTGGAGCGCACCGGGCGCGGCATGTACCAGGGCCGCACCATCCGCCGCCTGGTCGAAGCCCCGGCGGCGATCATGGGAGTGTTCAAGGAAGTCTCGGGCGAAGGCCGGATCGAAAGCACCGACCGCCGCGCCAAGCAGGATTTCGTCGTTCCCTCGGGCATGGCAGGCGGGGCCAAGCCAGGCGATCTGGTCCGCGCGCACGTTCTGCCGGGCAAGGCGCTGGGCCTGCGCAAGGCCAAGGTCGCCGAGGTTCTGGGCGGGATGGACGATCCGCGCTCGATCAGCCTGATCGCCATCCACGAACACGAACTGCCCAGCGAATTTCCGCCGGAAGCCCTGGAACAAGCCAAGAAGGCCGGCCCCGCTCCCTTGGGTAAGCGGGTCGACCTGCGCGACCTGCCGCTGGTCACCATCGACGGCGCCGACGCCCGCGACTTCGACGATGCCGTATTCGCCGAGGCGGACCCGGACCGTCCCGGCGGCTGGCACCTGATCGTCGCCATCGCCGACGTGTCCTGGTACGTACGCCCCGGCGACGCCCTGGACCGCAGCGCCTACGACCGGGGCAACAGCGTCTATTTCCCCGACCGCGTGGTGCCGATGCTGCCGCACGAGTTGTCGACCGGCTGGTGTTCCCTGAATCCCAAGGAAGACCGCCCCTGCATGGTCGCGCATCTGTGGATCGACGAGGACGGCGATCTCAAGCGCCACCGGTTCGAGCGCGCGATGATGCGCTCCGCCGCAAGATTGACCTATGAGCAGGTTCAGGCGGCCCGTGACGGCCGTCCCGACGACACGACCGAAACCCTGGTCGACGGGGTAATTGCCCCTCTGTACGGCGCCTACGCGGCCCTGGCCCGCAATCGGCAGGCCCGGGGCGTGCTGGAATTGGACCTGCCCGAGCGCAAGGTGCTGTTGGACGACGGCGGCAAGATCGCCGAGATCGTCCAGCGTGAACGCTTCGACAGCCACAAGCTGATCGAGGAGTTCATGATCCTGGCCAACGTGGCAGCGGCGGAAACCCTTGAACAAAAAGGGCTTCCCTGCATGTATCGCATCCACGACCAGCCCAGCCCGGCCAAGGTCGATGCCCTGACCGAAGCTTTGGCGACGATCAATCTGAAGTTCGCCAAGGGCCAGGTCATGCAGTCCAAGAACTTCAACCAGATTCTGTCCAAGGCCAAGGATGGGCCGTTCGAACGGATGGTTCAGGAACTGGTCCTGCGGTCGCAGGCGCAGGCCGAATATTCGCCGGATAACATCGGCCACTTCGGGTTGGCGCTGCGCCGCTATTGCCATTTCACCTCGCCGATCCGGCGCTATTCGGATTTGTTGGTGCACCGCGCCCTGATCCGCGCCGGAAAGCTGGGCGACGGCGGGCTGGAGCCCGACCACAAGGATTTCTCGGAAATGGGACAGCACCTGTCGTTCACCGAACGACGGGCGGCGGCGGCGGAACGGGCCTCGGTCGATCGCTTCACCACGCAATATCTGGCCGATCGGGTAGGCGCGACCTTCCGTGGACGGATCAACGGCGTCACCCGGTTCGGCCTGTTCATCACCCTACATGACACAGGGGCCGACGGCCTGATCCCGATCCGCTCCCTGCCGGACGACTATTACATCCATGACGAGGCCCATAACCGCCTACGCGGCCGGTCCAACGGCAAGACCTATGTTCTGGGCGAAACGGTCGAGGTCCGCTTGGTCGAGGCCCGCCCGCTGACCGGCGGCATGATCTTCGAACTGATGGACGGCGGCGGGCACGGCGGCGGCACGAACCGCGTGCGCGGCACCATCCGCACCGGCAAGCGTCCGTCGGGCGGCGGGCGGCGCAGCGCCGAACGCCAGGGCGGCAAGCCCAAGAAAAGCGGCAAAGCCGGAAAACGGGGCAACCGCGCGCGCGACTGAGCCGCGCGCGCCCCTCTGGCTTCCCGCCGGCACCTCAACGGCGTCACATGGTTTTCATAATGACGGCGACCGAAAAATCGCCGACAATCATGGACATGACCCTTTCGGTTACCCGTTTCGGCCCTTCCCGGCACGTCCGGGCCTTGACCGCCCTTTCGGCGGCGCTGTTGCTGAACGCCTGTGCCGGATCGCAGATCGCGCAGGACAATGGCCGCGCAGACCGCGCTTTCTCTCTCCCGGCAGCGACCGAAGTGATCGCCGCCGGTTACGAGAACATCGCCGAGAAATACCTGGAACCCTTGGCCGTTCGCGACATCGGCATGGAAGGCCTGCGCGGGTTGGGGGCGATCGATCCGGCGATTGCCATCGAGATTTCCGACAACACCGTGCGCCTGTCCGGCAACGGCACCGAGTTCGCCCGCGAGCCCCTGCCGCAAAAGGACGATGCCTACGGCTGGGCGCTGATCACCGCCCGCGCCACCATGGCCGCGCGCCGCTGGTCCGACGAAATGCGCCGCGCCAGTTCGGAAAAGATCTACGAAGCCGTGTTCGACGGCATGCTGTCGGAATTGGACATCTATTCCCGCTATTCCGGTCGTGACGACGCCCAGCGCAATCGCGCCCGACGGGATGGCTATGGCGGGGTCGGTCTGCGCCTACGCCCGAGAAACGGCGGCTTCGAGATTTCCCGAATCACGCCGGGAACCCCCGCTGCCGAGGCGGGCCTGCGCCCGGGCGATGTGATCGTCTCAGCCGACGGGGTGCCGCTAAAGGGGATGCCGATGCGCAAGATCGTGTCCTTGCTGCGCGGCCCGGTCGATACGGCGGTCAACCTGAAGCTGACCCGCACCGACCGCCCGGAGGGCTGGAACGTCGATCTGATCCGCCGCCATATCGTGCCGATCACCGTCACGCACAGCTTCAAGAACGGCATCCTTTATGCCCATGTCGACAGCTTCAATCAAAAGACCGCCGATTCCGTCCGCAAGGCCGTCCTGAAAACCAAGGCCGAGACGAGCGTGCCAATCAAAGGCATGATTCTCGACCTGCGGGGCAATCCGGGCGGGCTGCTGCGACAGTCGGTAAAACTGGCGAACCTGTTCCTGACCCAGGGCCATATCATCACCACCCGGGGCCGCCATCCCGACAGCGTTCATCACTACAACGCCGACGGAAACGATATCCTGGAAGGCCAACCCCTGGTGATCCTGATCGACGGGAAATCGGCCTCCGCCGCCGAGATTTCCGCCGCCGCCCTGCAGGACCGGGGCCGCGCGGTCGTCATCGGCACCTCGTCCTACGGCAAGGGCAGCGTGCAAACGGTGATCCGCCTGCCCAACGACGGGGAGCTGACCATCACTTGGTCAAAGCTGATCACCCCGACCGGCTATACCCTGCATGGCCTTGGCGTCCACCCCATCGTCTGCACGTCCTCCAAGGCCCATTACGGCGCCCCTGAGGGCGGTTCGGCCCAGGACCCGATCCTGGTCGCCATCGGCGAAGGCAAGACCCAGGCGGACATCCTGGCCCGCTGGCGGCGTGGCGGCATCCTGGACGAAGACGAACGCAGCCACCTACGCGACACCTGCCCGCCGGAACCCCATGGTGACGGCAACAAGGACCGCGACATGGCCCGCCGCCTGATCGAGGATCGGACCCTTTATGCCCGGGCCCTGACGTTTACCGCGACCACGGCCCAGGCCGACACCACGGTCAGGCGCTGAGCCCCGGAAATTATCAACCGCCGAGGCTCTTGACTTGCGCGCCGAGCACTGTATGTTTCGCGCCTTCGACGTGACTGAAACGCAAAGCGGAACCTTGCACCATGGCAAAACCGGCCACCGTACTCGTTAAAATGGTCAGCACCGCTGACACGGGCTTCTTCTATGTGAAGAAGAAAAACCCGCGCAACTCGACCGAAAAGTTCGAGATGCGTAAGTATGACCCCGTGGTGCGTAAGCACGTGGTGTTCAAGGAAGAGAAAATTAAGTAAGGCAGCTTCGCGCCGACTTATCGTCCTGCGGCCCGCCGCGGACGTCTATCTCTCTCCTTTCCAGACTAAGCCTGACAAAAATGCCCCATCGTTGATGGGGCATTTGGCATGTCTGAACCTCTTGCTCAGAACCTGAAACGACGGCTCAATCCAGACCGACCGGTACCGCGGCGCCCGCCGGCGCCTCCGCCCGAATGATCCGATCCCGACCGTCGTGCTTGGCCATGTATAGGGCCTTGTCCGCGCGATCGATCAAATCCGCCGCAGACTCATTCGGCAATACCGATTCCGCGACCCCGGCACTGAGCGTCACCGACAGGTCGGTGCCGTCCGGCAGGCGGATCGGCTCTTCCGCGATCTTCATTCGGATACGGTCGGCCACGGCAAAGGCCACATCCAGCGGCGTGTCGGGCATGGCGACGACGAATTCCTCGCCTCCGAAGCGAGCCGCCGTGTCGAATCCGCGCACATTTCGCAGCAGGCGCTTGGCAACCACGCGCAGGACTTCGTCCCCGGCGGCATGGCCATAGGTGTCATTGACCCGCTTGAAGTGGTCCAGATCGATCAGCACCAACGACAGGCAATGTCCCCCGCCTTCGGCCCGTTTGACGATACCGTCCAGATGGGATTCCAGATAACGGCGGTTGTGCAGGCCCGTCAGGCCATCCGTCAGCGCCATGGACAGGCGGTCCTGGAAGTTGGACTGCAGCATCTCTTGATAACGCTTACGGCGCACCTGGGTACGGACACGGGCGACGATTTCCTGCTCGTCCACGGGCCGCACGACGCAGTCGTTGACCCCCAATTCCAATCCCTTGATCAGGTTGATTTCGTCTTCGGCATCGCCGATCAGCAGGATCGGCACCTGACGCGTGCTTTCCTGGGATCGCAGACGCGATGCCAGGCGCAGCGGCTCGTCCCCCTGAAAGTCCATCGAGACCACGACGACATCAGGGAGCATCTCCGCAATCTGCGGCACGGCTTCGGCATAGACGTTCAGAACCGAGACCGAATGCCCGTCTTTTTCGAGCACGTCACGGATATTGGCGCTTTGAATTTCGCTGGAATCGACAACGGCGACACGGGCGGCGCGGCCATGAACCTCGGACAGGTCCGGATCGACGCTGAACCCCAGATCGCGCGACGTCTGCTGGTGCTGCGACCATTGATCGAAGGTCCGCTTCATCCGCACCAGCGAGCGCACACGGGCGAACAGCATGGTGTCGTTCAACGGCTTGGTCAGAAAGTCGTCGGCCCCAGCCTGAAGCCCGTTAACCCGGTCGCGCATGTCGTTCAGCGCCGTGACCATGACCACGGGGATATGGGTTGTGCGGGCGGAATCCTTGATCCGGCGGCAGACCTCGAACCCGTCCATGCCCGGCATCATGACGTCGAGCAGAACCAAGTCCGGCAATTCGCTATTGACCATTTCCAGGGCGGTCGGCCCGTCGTGCGCGGTGAGGACGTCGTAATATTCGCTGGTCAGCTTCGCGGCCAGCACCTTTACGCTGGCGGCCAGATCATCAACGATCAGAATGCGTGCCGACATGCCCCGTCACCGCCTGTCTGCGGCGATCAACCCAGGAACTTCGCGACCGTTTCCAGGAAGGTGGGAACTGAAATCGGTTTGGCGATGTATCCTTCGCAACCGCCTTCCCTGATCTTCTCCTCGTCCCCCTTCATGGCGAAGGCGGTCACGGCGATGACCGGGATTTCTTTCAACGAATCGTCAGCCTTCAGCATCTTGGTGACTTCCAAACCGGAAATTTCCGGCAATTGAATGTCCATCAGGATCAGGTCGGGACGATGCTCTTGCGCAAGCTGAATGGCGTCGCGCCCGTCCATGGTTTGAATGGTGTTGTAACCATTGGCCTGGAGCAGGTCGTTGAACAACTTCATGTTGAGATCGTTGTCCTCAACAATCAAAATCGTTTTCGCCATATTTCGTTCTTTCGATCAGACAACTGGCCGTTGCTCCATCCCTGACGGACAAGAGCTGGCCGAAGCTTGTTTTTTTTGCACCTTGGATGGTGCTGAATCCACCTTCAACCTCAGTATTGATAGTGTCCGAAACGCCCCTCCAAGTCAAACAGCGGGGCGGCGGAAAAGAAGCCGACGGTTATTCGCCGCGCACTTCCTCGACCATGTCTTCCAAACGGTCGACATCATCGATCACCAAGCGGTCCTTCAGACGGGCGACCACCCCTTGCCGAGACAGGTCAGAAAGCACCCGCGCAACCGTTTCGCGCGTGGTCGAAACCCGGCTGGCAATATCGCCGTGCACGGGAATCGGCGTCAATTCCGCCCGGTTCTCGCCGACCATGTTGTTGCGGGCCAAACGCAATAGATCGGCCTGCACCCTGTTGTTCGCCGCCAGGGTGCTGAGATCCATGATCCGATCGGTGGAACTGCGCACGATCCGCGTCAGGGACCGCATCAACCGCAGGCAGACATCGAAATGCTCGGACAAGAGCTGCAGGAATCGCTCTTGCGACAACGAGGCGATCACCGTGTCCTTCAAGGCCATCACGCTGGCCGAACGAGGTTCGCCATCGATCGATGCCAGATCACCGAAATGACCGCCCGCGTTCACGTCATCCAGGGTGATTTCACGGCCCGACAGCGAATAGATCACGACCCGCGCGGCACCCGAGACGACGAAGTAGACGTCCTGCGTATCGCTTTGCCTGTCGATGATCTGTTCTTGCGCTGCGTAAGTCTTCCACGAACAGGCTTGCTCCAGACGGGAGAGTTCAGCCGCGTTCAGACTTTCCAACAGATTGATCTGCGCCAATGACCGCGCGTTGCCTTCCGACACGCGAGCCCCCCTTTCGCCTCTTTCAAGAGCAATATTGTTAACGCGATCTTATGCAAGAACGAACGCCAACACCAAATGAAATGCACCCATACGGTCAAACCTGCAGCGCTCATCCAACCAAGACGGCTTCGGCGCCGCCGCGGCGTGGATCGCCGGCCGCATCCGATCGGCCACCGCCGACCGCGACATGAACGCCGCCGAAGAACAGATTGTGCTCCGGCCAAAGCCGATGGTCGGGAAAGGCTTCCAGCAACGCGGCCTGCGCCGCGCCCGACCATCCAGGTTCGACATCCAGATGACCGCGTTCGAAATGAAGGCGCGGGGCAGAAACAGCCTCGGCCGCGCCCATGCCGAAGGCTGTCAGATTCAGGATCACTTGCAAGACAGCCGTCCGAATACGGTTCGATCCCCCCGATCCCATGGCGACCACGCGCCCCTCATCAAGGATGATCGTCGGCGCCATCATCGACCCCATTCGCGTATCCGGCCGCCAAGCGCCCAAACCGTGGGGATTGATGTCTTCTTCGCCCAGCATGTTGTTGAGCATCACGCCGGTTCCGGGGGCGATGTATCCCGCCCCTTCGCCATTCGACAACGTCAGAGCGCAGGCATTTCCCTGGCCGTCGATCACGCTGATATGGGTCGTTCCACGCCGAACCTGTGAATGATCCCGCAATACCCGGCGATAGGTTGCGACCAATTCCGGGTCGAGCAATCCGGCGATCTCGTCAGACGGAATATTCCGCCGGGCATCGTCCGTCGCCGCCAATGCGCCGGAGAGGCTCAAAACGTGGTCGACGTCACCCCAACGTCCGGCGAGACCGTCAGCCCCCTCCAATAATTTCAGTGCGAAAGCAATCAACAGCCCGCCCGTGGAGGGCGACGGATTGGTCAGTATCTGCGCGTCGCCGAAATCGACGACCAGAGGCGTACGCACTTCGGTTCGGTAAGCTTCCAAATCCAGGGCGGTCAGCGCCCCGCCTCTGCCCCGGCAGTCTTCGACGATCCGCTGCGCGACCTCGCCGCGATAAAACAGGTCCGGGCCCTCGCGCACCAGGGCGTCGAGGAAATCCGCCGTATCCGGGTTCCGAAATCGATCTCCCGCCCCCAGCAATCGATCCGGCGCTTCCGGTTTGCCGAAAACGCGCCGCGCCGGCTCGCTGGCCAGATAGATCGGCCCAACAACCTGAAACAGATACGCCTGGAACGGCGTCAGATCGTATCCGTCCCGAGCCACCGCGACGGCTTGCTCGACAATCCGCTCAAGCGGCATATGCCCCAGCGCCTCATGCGCTCGGAAAAGACCATCGACGACGCCCGGCACGGCGATAGAGCCGAGACCAATGTGAAATTCCTGCTGTGCCGGACCGAAGTCGGCGACGATCGGATACAGATCCAAGTCACCCGGCGCGGGGGTATGGCGGGGCGTCTGCGCGAAAAAATCAAACACCCGCGCCGGACCGTCCACAGGCCGCGCCATAAGAAAACCACCGCCCCCCCGGGCTCGGCGACGCTGGCCATGCACATCGCCCCCAGAGCGGCATCAAAAGCGTTGCCACCGGCCTGGAGAATTTCCCGGGCCGCGGCGACCGTCAACGGATGCCCGGCTGCCACGGCCCCGCCAACATTTACGCCTCTCGCCGCGTTCGCCACCCAGCCTCACTCCTTGGTCGCGCACTGACGGTTTCCCGGCTTGGATTCAGCCGCCGCAGCGCTTATATCGATCTTAACTTTTGTAATGCTCTAAAGGAGCAATGACATAACCGTCAATCGCCCGAAATGGTGGTAGACTACGCGGGAACCTGGGCATTGGGCCGCAACGGCGCGGCAAATCCTGACGGCGAAACGGCTTGAATTCTTGATCGGAAGCCTCTTCCGAAGGAATGGATACGACGATGAAACGCATTATTTTCGCCCTCTTGGCCTTGGCTTTCGCCGCTGCGGCATCGCCCGCAAGCCAAGCCGCCGAAGGCCAACTCAACGCCATCTCGTCGAAACCCCTTCCCGACGGCAAGGTTTTCGCCTTGCGCGCGCTCGATGATTCCGACGAAGCCTTGCACATCAAGGCCCGGTTCGAAAAAGAACTACAGGCTCGAGGGTACCGCCTTGATGCCAATGCGCCCCTGGTCCTGACCTTCGAGGTCCTGGATGAACTGGGCGCGTTCACCTTCAGCGATCAGCGCTACTTCCTGGATGTCCAGGGCCACAAGGGAACCAGCACCGGAACGCAGGGCACCGAAGCCCGCCTGAACGTGTTCGATTCCAAGACCGGCGGCATTCTCAACGAAGGCAACGGCGGCACCAAGGTCATCACCCCGACCAAATATCGTCTGAAAGTGACCATCGACGGCCCGGCCGAAGCCGGGCGGATCGAACGCTATTGGCAGGGTTGGGCGACCGGCAACCTGGGCGCATCGACCAACGAATCCCTGATCGGGGCCATGGTCGCGCCGTTGGTCGACAGCCTGGGCAAAACGGTCAAGCGCGAAGCCTTTCCGCTACCGAAGTGACCCGCCTTGCGGGGATTTCCGCGAATCGTCCGACTTTCCACAGGGGACGCCCTTGCCTGGGTGCTTGCTCCATGGGGTCAAACCGGCTAGGAAACGGGGCCTAGTCCGGCCATTCGGTGGCCGGTCCTGTTAACTCGATTATCCGGCCCTGCGATGGAAGACGTCTCCAATCCCGGTTTGCTGCCTGCTGGCTTGTCCGACCTTCTGCCCCCCGACGCGGGGTTCGAGGCGTCGGTTACCGAGCGTCTGATCGACGCCTGTCAGGCCCAGGGTTACCAGCGCGTGAAACCGCCGCTTATGGAGTTCGAGGATTCCCTGCTTTCCGGCACCGGTGCCGCCATGGACCGTCAGGTGTTTCGTCTGATGGACCCGGTTTCCCAGCGCATGATGGGCCTCCGCGCCGATATTACGCCGCAGATCGCGCGCATCGCCGAAAGCCGCCTGAAGTCGTCGCCCCGTCCGCTGCGTCTGTGCTACGCAGGCCAAGTCCTGCGGGTACGTGGCGACCAAATCCGGCCCGAACGGCAATTCGCCCAAATCGGGGCCGAATTGATCGGCAGCACCGCCCCCGCCGCCGACGCCGAAGTGATCGTGCTGGCGGCGGAAGCCGTCGGCTATATCGGCGTACAGAACGTTTCCATCGACCTCGCCGTGCCGACCCTGGTCGGCGCGATCCTGGGTGACGATCTGCCCGGCGCGACGGAACACGCCCTGCGCGAAGCCCTGAACCACAAGGACACGGGCGCCCTGGATGCCTTGTCCGGCCGGATCGGCGGCAACCTGACGGATATCTTGAAGCAACTTGTCCTGGCCGTCGGCCCCGCCGACGATACCTTGGCTGCAGTGGCCAAAATCGAATTGCCCGCCCCGGCGGCGGCGGAATGGCAGCGGGTCAGCGACATCGTCGCCCAGGTCCGCGCCCTGGCCCCCGATCTGACGTTGACGATCGACCCCGTGGAACGGCGCGGCTTCGAGTACCACGCCGGCGTCACCTTCACCCTGTATGCCGCCGGCGTGCGGGGCGAATTGGGCTCGGGCGGTCGTTATACCGCCGGTCATATCGCCGCGCCGGGCGAAGCCGCCAACGACCAGCGCACGGCTATGGGCGGCGAGCCCGCGACCGGCTTCACCCTGTTTACCGATACATTGCTGCGCGCGCTGCCGCGCCCGCCCATGGGCCGCCGACTGTTCGTTCCTTCGGGGACGGATGCCGCCCGCCGGGCCGCGTTGCGCAGCGAAGGTTGGATCACTGTCGCCGGATTGGACGACGTATCCGACCAGCAGGCCGAGGCTCATCGTCTTGGCTGCACCCATTGGCTCCAGGACGGACATCCCGCCGCCCTGGACCATGTCTGACAAACCGGGATCCCTTTTTACGGATATGAACGGAAACTCAAGATGACGAACGTAGTGGTCGTCGGCTCCCAGTGGGGCGACGAAGGCAAGGGTAAGATCGTCGATTGGCTGTCGGAACGCGCGGACGTTGTCGTGCGCTTCCAAGGCGGGCACAACGCCGGCCATACGCTGGTCATCGACGGCGTCACCTACAAGCTGTCGCTGCTGCCGTCCGGCATCGTCCGCAAGGGCAAGCTGTCCGTGATCGGCAACGGCGTGGTTCTGGACCCCTGGGCGCTGATTTCCGAAATCGACAAGATCAAGGAACAGGGCGTCGAAGTGTCGCCGGAATCGCTGCGCCTGTCCGAAGGCTGCCCGCTGATCCTGCCGCTGCACCGTAATCTGGATCTGGCCCGCGAACAGGCCGCCGGAAAATCCAAGATCGGCACCACCGGTCGCGGCATCGGCCCGGCCTATGAAGATAAGGCCGCACGCCGCGCCATCCGCGTCGGCGATCTGTCCAACCCGGACCTGCTGAAAGACAAGATTGAAGGCCTGTTGTTCCACCACAACGCCCTGCTGCGCGGCATGAACATGCCGGAAGTGGACGGCGACAGCCTGTTGGCGGAACTGACCGAAATCGCACCCAAGATTCTGCCCTATGCCGCGACCGTGTGGCAGGAGTTGGACCAGGCCCGCCGCAAGGGCAAGCGTATCCTGTTCGAAGGCGCCCAAGGCGCGATGCTTGACGTCGACCACGGCACCTATCCCTACGTGACCTCGTCCAACACGGTCGCCGGTCAGGCCGCCACCGGCTCCGGCCAGGGGCCGAGCGCCGTCGGTTATGTTCTGGGCATCACCAAGGCCTATACGACCCGCGTCGGCTCCGGCCCGTTCCCGACGGAACTGACCGACGAAGTCGGCCAGACCTTGGGTGAGCGGGGCCGTGAGTTCGGCACCGTGACCGGGCGCGCCCGCCGTTGCGGCTGGTTCGACGCGGTGATGGTCCGCCAGGCGATCAAGGTCAATGGCATCCACGGCATCGCCCTGACCAAGCTGGACGTTCTGGACGGTCAGAAAGTGTTGAAGGTCTGCGTCGGCTATCGCCTGGATGGCAAGGTTCTCGACCACCTTCCGGCGTCGCAGACGGAGCAGGCCCGGGTCGAGCCGATCTTCGAGGAAATGGAAGGCTGGGCGGAAAGCACCCAGGGTGCGCGGTCCTGGGCAGACCTGCCGGCGACGGCGATCAAGTACATCCGGCGGATCGAAGAATTGATCGAAGCCCCGGTGGCCTTGCTGTCGACCAGCCCGGAACGCGACGACACCATCCTCGTCCACGACCCCTTCGCCGACTAACGCCTGCCACGCCTTTCAAGCGTCCCGCCCAGCGGGACGCTGAACCGCCCGTCGCATTAATTGTCTGTCAAGGGATAGACGGTTACCATCAAGGCGTGAATTTGTGGGAATTTCGGGGGGCGTATCCGGACTGGGCCGGGTTCGCACACCGATCTTGTTTACGCAGGATGGGGCACCAGACGACGAGCCATGGCTGAAACCGCCGTCACCACACCGCCCGAAGAGGAGATGCCGCCCCCCGATGGCGCGGCACCCGAAGGTGCGCCGCCCGACGCCCAACAGCAGGCGGCGGGGCTGCGCCCTATCCTGATCAAGGATCGGTTCGCCATCGACCCGCGCACCCCCCTGCCCGATCTGGATTCGCCGTCCGCCAAGGCCTTTATGGCCGAGGATCGCCGGGATATCGACCGACCGGTGTTCGCCCTGATCTGCAACCCTGGCCTGCCGACTCGCATGGGCGCGATGACGTCGCTGCGCGGCTCCGGGATCAAAGCCTTGGTCGGCATCCTTGAATGGGATGTCGATTATTGGCCGTTGATCCGCCAGCGGACGATGATCCTGATCCTGGAGCGCCCGCTGGGCGGCCGGGTCCTTCAGAAAGGCCAATTCCGAATTTCGGAATACGACCTGCCGCGAAAGGTCATTGAACCCCTGGCCGGCGCGTTGCAGGAAATGGCCTCGATCGGGGTGCCCCATCGAGCCATCCGCCGCGACAACCTGTTTTTCATGGATGCCGGTCGGCAACAAATCGCGTTCGGCGAATGCTATTCATCGCCGCCAGGTTACGATCAGCCGGTCGTGTACGAGCCGTCGGAGCGCGCCATGGCGCCGCCCGCCGGGCGCGGCGTCGGCAATTCGCGCGACGATACTTACGCCTTTGCCGTGACGATTGTCGGCCTGGTCCTGGACAAGGAACCGGGCAGTCACCTCGAGGTGCAACAACTCCTCGCCCAAAAGTTGGACCTGGGGTCTTATGCCGCGATCACCGGCAATGAAAACCTGCCGTTATCTCTGCTGGAACCGTTACGCGGGATGCTGGGGGACGACCCGCAGCAGCGCTGGGGGCCGGAAGAAATCGAGCTTTGGCTATCGGGCCGCAAGATGTCGCCGCAGCAAAAGCGGGCTGGCAAGCGCGGACAGACGCCCTTTACCTTCATGGGCCGCCAGTATCAAAGCGTTCGCCAATTGGCCGACGCCTTCAGCCGTCATATCCCCGAAGGGGCGAAGGCGATGCGCGACGATGCCTTCGACACCTGGCTTCGCCGTTCGGTCGAAGACGTCAACCTGGCGAACGCGATCAAAAACGTGCTCGACGTGGCCCGCGCCCAAACCGGCACCTTCGCCGGATCGGACGAAATGACCGTGACCCGCGTGGTCATCCTGATGGACCCGCTGGGACCGATCAGGTTCAAAGGCTTCTCATTCATGATGGACGGCTTCGGCCCGGCCTTCGCCATGGACCTGTTGCGCACGGGAAACCCGCAAATCCCGGCGGAAATCATCGCCAAGGATATTCCGGATCTGTGGTTCCAGTCACAGCAGTCCTATGCGCCGGAAGCCTCTATTCATCAAAAGAACTTCTCGCAGCTCAAGATCGTCCTGAATAACAAGGACCCTGGTTTCGGGTTGGAGCGCTGCCTTTACGAGAGCAATCCGTCCCTGCCCTGCCAGAGCAACCTGTTGTTGCAGGAATACGTTTTGGAAACGGAACACCTGCTGCCCGCGTTGGATCGCGCGGCCAACACCCAGGATTTGAAGTCGAAGCCGCTGGATCGCCACATTGCGGCGTTCATCACGTCGCGCTTCAAGGAAGATATCAATCCGCACCTCAAGGCCCTGGCCTCGGAGAATCCGGACACCCAAACCATCGGCATGCTGTCGCTGCTGGCCTTCATCCAATGGAAACTGCGGGTCGAGCCCGTTTATGGCCTGGCCAGTTGGGTCGGCGGGCATTTGGGCCCGGCCATCAACGCCTACCATTCGCGCAGCACACGCAAGGAAATCGAACGGGAAATTCCCCGTCTGGTCCGGCGCGGGTCGCTGCCCGAATTGTTCGATCTGATGGACAATGCCGACCGGCGGCGCGAAGACATCGAAGGCTTCGAGGACGCGGTCGCCGAATTCGCCGGGGCCGAACTGGAAATTCAAGACATCGAAGGCCGGGGCGCTGAACAGCTGACCAAGGCCGAGCGCACGGGCCAGCAGGCTGCCGCCATGGGCTCGATTCTGATCACCATGTGCATCGTGATGATTCTGTTCATGGTCAAGGTTTTCTGACGATGGCGCGTGGAGCCCCTCCCCCAAGGCGGCCGGGCCGCGGCATGCGGTTTTGGATGTACGTCCTGCTGATCGGCGTCACGCTGATCGCCGTCGCCTTTCCGACCATCATCGTCTTCGGGGTCGGCATGCTGCCTGCCATGGCCGCATTGATCACCGACCGGACCGATCAGAAGTACGGATTCTTTTGCATCGGCAGCCTGAATTTTACGGGCGTATTTCCCTATTTGATGGACCTGTGGTCGGGCAATCACAACATCACCGGCGCGCTGAACATCATTACCGATGTGTTCGGCCTATCCGTGATGTATGGCTCGGCGATGGCGGGCTGGATCGTCTATACCGTCATCCCGCCGGTGATTACCTCGTTCATGACTGTTCTGACCGAGCGCCGCCTTTCGGCGTTGCGGGCCAACCAACGGCGGATCATCGACGAATGGGGCGACGAGGTCACCATGGGCATCCGCGCCCCGAACGGCGCCGGCAGGCCGAGCGGACCGCCCGGCGCCGCCTTCCAGCAGCAACAGGTCAGCGGCCCCGGCGGCGGGGTTTTGGCCGCACAGCAAGCGATGGCCGCGATCGAGGCCAAAGATGACGATGCGGATGAGGAAGCTGGGGCGGCAACGCCGGGCTAACGCCGCTGCCGTTGCCGCCCACGGGTTCTAGTGGGTCAGGTGACGCTCTATCACCGCGTTTTTGACCGATTTCTGAAGCTTTTCAAACGCCCGAACCTCGATCTGCCGGATGCGCTCGCGGGAAATCCCGTATTGCGCCGACAGGTCCTGCAAGGTCGCGGGACTGTCCTTCAGCCGACGTTCGGAAATGATGTGCCGCTCGCGGTCGCTCAGGGACTGCAGCGCGGCATCGAGCATGCCCCGCCGTTCATCCAGTTCCTGAAAGTCGCCCAACAGCGTTTCCTGGTCGTCGCTGTCTTCGACCAGCCAGTCCTGCCATTCCCCATCGGCATCCTGCCGCAAGGGGGCGTTCAGGGACTGATCGACGCCGGACAGCCGCCGGTTCATGTTGATGACCTCGGCTTCGGACACATCCAGGCGACGGGAGATTTCCGCCACCTGTTCGGGACGCAGGTCGCCTTCATCGATGGCCTGCATCTGGGCCTTGATCTTGCGCAGGTTGAAGAACAGCTTCTTCTGCGCCGCCGTGGTGCCCATTTTGACCAACGACCACGACCGCAGGATGTATTCCTGGATCGCCGCCCGGATCCACCACATGGCATAGGTCGCCAGACGGAATCCGCGCTCGGGGTCGAACCGCTGCACCGCCTGCATCATGCCGACGTTGCCTTCGGAAATCAGCTCGCCCACGGGCAAACCGTACCCGCGATAGCCCATGGCGATTTTCGCAACCAGCCGGAGGTGGCTGGTCACGAGGCGACGGGCGGCTGCTTCGTCGCCTTCTTCCTGCCAACGGCGGGCCAAGTCGATCTCTTCATCCGGCTCCAACATCGGGTAGGAACGAATGCGATAGAGATACCGCGACAGGTTGTCTTCGGGGGAGAAACTCAAACTCTTCGTATCAGGTGCCAGGTAACCCATGGTGTCGGTTCCCTTTATCTCAGGGCGCAAAAATCCCCGCCGTTCCGCACGACGGCCTGAACGAAGGGGATTTAGTAGGCTTTGCGCCTAATCCATATCAATTTGGTCGGATATTAACCCAGGGAAAGACCGGCGTACAGAGGCTTTTTAGACCGATCGGAACAAATCACATATCTTATTGATATATTTGTGATTATCCGAGGAAAAGCGCATTTCTTCACCAGTGGCCGGATGAATGAAACCCAGAATACAAGCGTGCAAAGCTTGGCTTTTACACTCGGAAAGTCGGGCTTTCAGGTCCGCGGGCACGGCCCCTGCGCGGCCCCTGCGGCCGCCGTACAGCGGATCGCCGATCACTGGATGCCCGATCGACGCCATATGGACGCGGATTTGATGCGTTCGCCCGGTCGCCAGACGGCATTCGACCAACGCGGCCTTGTCCCCGAACCGTTCCAGAACCTTGTAGAACGTCTTCGCAGTCTTTCCCGCCCCATCGGCGCGCACCGCCATCTTCTTGCGATTCTTCGGGTCGCGCCCGATGTTGCCGATTATCTCGCCCTCGGCCGGATGCGGCACGCCCCAAACCACGGCCCGATAGGCGCGGTCGATGCTGTGATCCTCGAACTGCTTGGCCAGGCCGCGATGAGCGATATCGGTCTTGGCCGCAACCATCAGGCCCGAGGTATCCTTATCCAAGCGGTGGACGATCCCCGGACGCTCGACCCCACCGATTCCCGACAGCGATCCTTTGCAATGGGCCAACAATGCGTTGACCAGCGTCCCGTCGGCATTGCCCGCGGCCGGATGAACGACCAACCCTTGCGGCTTGTCGAGGACGATCAGGTGATCGTCTTCGTAGACGACGTCGAGGGGAATATCCTGGCCTTCCGGCTCGGCTGCGACCGGCGGCGGGATATCGACGACAAAGACCTCGCCCCCACGGACCTTCTGCTTGGCGGCCTTGACAGCAGCACCACGGCCATCCGTCACATGCCCTTCGGCCAGCAAGGCTTGAACGCGGACGCGGGACAGGTCCGGCAGCAATTCGGCCAAGGCCTTGTCCAGGCGTTCGCCGGACAGGTCTTCGGGGATGGTTACGTCGTGTCGTTCGGTCATGGCCGCCCGAGGAAACGCCCGAGGCCGCGAACTGTCAAGCACGGGCGACGCACATGCTTGACACCGTTCGCCCCGCGTTGCACTTAAGGCCCCATGCAAGCGGCACTCAAATCCCTGGTTATCGGGCTGGGCATCCTGATTATTTTCAGCATGGCCCTGTTGGTCTATGGCTTCTACAAAAGCAGCCAGGATCCCAATTGGCGGTTGTTCCGCAGCAACAAGGCCGAATCCCAAACGGCGTCCAAACCGGTGGCGAAGCCTGCCCCGCCCATCGCGGCCACGGGCGATATCGAGTTGAACCTGCCGACCGGTTGCGAGATCAAGGCCGTGACCCAGTCCGGCGGGAAGATCTTCATCCTGACCCAGCCCGCCGGCGTCTGCGGCGAAGTCATGATCGTCGATCCCGCCACCGGCCAAGTGACAGGCCGTATCAAGCCCTGACCCCGTCAAAGGGTCGGTCAGCGGAGAACCAGCCGTGCTGATCATCCCGAACGACCTGAAATCTCAGATCGCTGAAATCGCCGAACAGGCGTTTCCCCATGAATGTTGCGGCCTGCTGGCCGGAACGGACGGCCCCACTCAGGGCGCTGTCCGCGTGACTCGGGTCGTGCCCGCCGCCAACGTGACCGAGGGCCGGGCCGAAGACAGCTTCGAGGTCGATCCCCAGGTTCGGTTCGATCTGATGCGCGCCCTGGACGGCACGGACGAGCGCATCGTCGGGCATTTCCATTCCCACCCCGGCGGCCCAGCCCTGCCCAGCGCCACCGATTTGAAAATGGCCTATGAGACGGACCTGATCTGGGTCATCGTATCGGTCATGGACGGTCGCGCCACGGACGTCCGGGCCCATGGCGTCGCTGCGGACGGCTCGGCCTTTCATCCCATTTCCCTGCGATCCGCCGACTGAAGGAGCCCACGCCCATGAATTTCGCCAGCGACAACACGGCCGGCGCCCATCCCGACATTCTCGACGCGATCGTTCAGGCCAACACCGGCCAGACCATGCCCTATGGCAACGACGAGGTGACCGCACGCGTGCGCGACCGGGTCTGCGAAGTGTTCGAAACCGATGCACGGATTTTCTTCGTGCCCACGGGCACTGCCGCCAACGGCTTGGCGATTGCCTCGATCACCCCGCCCTGGGGGGCCGTCGTCTGTCACGAGAAAGCGCATATCAACGACCATGAATGCAACGGCCCAGTGGCCTTTGCCGGCGGGGCGCGGCTGATCGGCCTGAAGGGCGAATTGGGCAAGATCACGCCCGAGGATATTGAGCCGGTGATCCTGGAAGGCCGCGGCGACGAGCATTACTCCCAGGTCCGCGCCGTCTCGGTCACGCAATTGACGGAACAGGGTACGGCCTACGGCCTGGACGAACTGGCGGCGATCGGCGACCTCTGCCGCAAATACGATTTGCATCTGCACATGGACGGTTCGCGCTTCGCCAATGCAGTGGCCCATGCCGGATGCTCCGCCGCCGACATGTCGTGGAAGGCCGGGGTCGACGTGCTGTCCTTCGGCGGGACCAAGAACGGCGCGCTGGCGCTGGACGCGGTGGTGTTCTTCAACCCGGCCTTGGGCGACGATTTCCGATACCGGCAAAAGCGCGCCGGGCATGTCCTATCGAAGATGCGCATGATGTCGGCGCAGATGGAGGCCTATCTCAACGAAGACCTATGGCTGCGCAACGCCCGCCACGCCAACGCAATGGCGCGGCGGCTGGCCGACGGTCTGGGTGATCTGGATGTTGAACTGGCCACGCCGGTTCACGGCAATCAGGTGTTCCCCCTGATGCCGCCCGACATGGTCGAAACGTTGAAGAACGCGGGTATCCAGTTTTATGACCGGGGCCCCGTGGGCGGCGATGACGAACGGCGCAAAGTCCGTCTCGTCACCGCCTTCAACACGCCCACGGCAGACGTGGATACCTTTCTGGATACGGCGGCGCTGACCGACTAAGGGGTCAGACCGCTTCTCCCATTTGACGAGCCGTCAAATCCGGCCACAGGTTTTCCGCGCCCCGCGCCAACACGCGGCGGCCGATTTCCTGGGCCCAGATGCCTTCGGCGCCGAACTCACCCCGCCAGGCCCAAAGCCGGCGCGTGGTGAAATGCAGTTCGTGCTCATAAGTGAAGCCGATGGCCCCATGGGTCTGATGGGCGGCGTCATAGACGATTTCCGCCGCTTCGCCGCCGACCACCTTGGCCGAGGCAACATCCCATTCGGCATCGGCCCAATCGCCACCTGCCGCCGCCCGATCCAGGGCGAGGAACGCGGTTTCGGCGGCCGACCGCCCCTGCGCCGCGCGCGCGGCGGCCCGGGACAGCATCTGCTGAATCGCCTGGAACTTGGCGATAGGACGACCGAACTGTTCACGGTCGGAAGCATGAGCCACGGCCAGAATGATCGCGCCTTCCATGGCGCCCGCCATCTGGGCGCAACGCATCGCGGCCCCCAGAATACGGCTGACCGGCTGACCGGCCGACAGGTTCAACATACCAGAAGCCAGGGGCGTCGCCTTGTCGAAGGTCACGGTGTCGCGCGGTTCCGCCGCCATGTTGGCGTCGGACGCGATGGTCGCGGCTTCGCTCGGGATCAGGTGAATCACGCCCGCAACCTCGGCCACCAGATGGCCGGAGGCCGCCGCCCAGGGCACGCCCTTGGCCGTGCCGGAAAGGCAGCCGTCTTCGAACGTCAGCTCGGCAACGCCGTCGATCAGGGCGATCGGCCCGGACGGCACGTCGATCCCAGCTTGGCCGAGCAGCCAGCCCGCCGCCATGGTTTCGACCAACGGCACCGGAGCCCGCCGCCGACCGGCGGCAAAAGCGATGACGAAGGCATCAGCGAAGGACGCGCCCATGCCGCCGCGTTCTTCCGGGGCCAAAGGCTGGGTCAGGCCGTTCTCTTCCAGCACGTTCCACAAAACCGCGGGCCAAGTGCCTTCCTCGGCAGCGCCCAGGACCTCGCGGGTGACATGATCTTCCAACAGACGCCCGGCGGTTTCCGCCAGGATATTGGCCATTTCGCTTTGTCCGCTCATCAACGCAACCCCAGTCCACGGGCAATGATGCCCCGCATGATTTCTCTCGTTCCGCCACGCAGCGAGAACGACCGCGCCGCCATGGTGATATAGGCCATCACCTGATCGAAGCCGTCGCCGCCGACCAGCGGCGAACGACCCGTCAGGTCATGCGCCTTGTTCGGCATGTCCTGTTCATAGGCGACGCCCAGTTCCTTGACCAAAGCCGCCGCAAGGTTGGGCGCGACACCCGTCTGCAGCATGGTGGCGATGGAAATGGACATCTGGCGCATGGTCGACATATGGGCGACCAAGCGGCCGATCCCTTCTGCGGTCATGGCGCTGGTGTCTTCGTCGAGCGCGCGGACCAACTCGAACAGCAGTTGGTAACTGGACAGATAGCGCTCCGGACCCGACCGCTCGTAGGCCAGTTCCGTCGTCACCTGCCCCCAGCCGCCACCTTCGGTCCCGACCAGGGTATCGTCGGCGACTTCGACGTCTTCGAAGAACACTTCATTGAACATCTGCTCGCCGGCCATGTTGCTGATCGGGCGGACGGTCAGGCCCTTGGTGTTCTTCATATCGATCAGGAACTGCGACAAACCGGCGTGGCGGTTGCTCGTGTCCTGGGGCTGGGTGCGCACCAGGGCGATCATGTAGTCCGCCGTATGGGCCTTGGACGTCCAGATTTTCTGACCGTTAATCCGCCAGCCGCCGTCGATCTTTTCGCCGCGGGTACGAATCGAGGCCAGGTCGGAGCCGGAGTTCGGCTCGCTCATCCCGATGCAGAACGAGCTTTCGCCGCGCGTGATCGGCGGAATGTATTTCTGGCGCTGCTCCTCGGTCCCGAACTTAAGCAGCAACGGCCCGCTTTGCCGGTCGGCCACCCAATGGCGCGACACAGGCGCGCCGGCGGCCAGCATTTCCTCCAGCACGACATAGCGTTCCAGGGCGCTGCGCTCGTGCCCGCCGTACTGTTTCGGCCAGGTCATGCCGATCCACCCCTGGGCGCCCATCTTCTTGGAAAATTCGGGATCGGCCCCAGACCAGGACTTGGCGCGCTTGACGCCGGGATAGCCTTTGAGATGCTCTGCGATGAATTCTCGAACCTCGGCGCGTAGGGCCTCGGCGACGGGCGGCAGATGACCCGGTGTGAAGCGAATATCCTCCAAGATTTAAGTCCTATTTTCCTTGACGAAAATTGTATACAATCGTTTTATAGCGCCACGGAATGCGGTACAACAAGACCAATCGGAAACAGCCGGAAAAGAAAAATGGAAAATTTCCTCGTCTACGAACAACGTGGGTCGGTCGTCACGCTGACCATGAATCACCCGGAAAAGCGCAATTCTCTGTCTGGAAAAGTTCAATCTCAGGATTTTGTCGACGCCTGTGCGCGCGTAAATTCCGACATGAGCGTCAAAGTCGTGATTTTGACGGGCGCCGGAAAAGCATTTAGCGCCGGTGGGAATATTTTCGCTATGCGAAACAAGACCGGCCTGTCCGACGGCATCCCCGCCGACGTCCGCCGCAACTATCTGAACGGCATTCAGCGCATTCCCAAGGCCTTCTATAATATCGAGGTTCCGACCATTGCCGCCGTCAACGGCGCCGCCATCGGCGCGGGCTGCGATCTGGCGACCATGTGCGACATCCGGATCGCTTCGGAATACGCCAAATTCGCGGAAAGCTTCGTCAAGCTGGGCATCATCCCGGGCGACGGCGGGGCCTATTTCCTGCCGCGCGCCGTGGGCTTTTCCAAGGCTTATGAAATGGCCTTCACCGGCGACACCATCGACGCCCAGGAAGCCCTGTCCTGCGGCCTGGTGTCCAAGGTCGTCCCGGCGGAAAACTTGATGGACGCTGCCAACGAACTGGCCGACCGGATCGCCTGCAACCCCGGCCATGCCCTGCGCCTGACCAAGCGGCTGATGCGCGAAAGCGCCCATGCCCGCATGGAAACGCTGTTGGAAATGTCCGCCGCGTTCCAGGCCCTGGCCCATGAAACGCCGGAGCACGCGGAAGCGGTCGAGAACATGGCCCAGATGCTGGAAGCCAAGTCCAAGAACGCCAAGGACGGCGGAAAGGACTGACCACCGTGCTGCAATCCATGATCCGGGCGCGCTCGATCGCTATCGTCGGCGCGTCGCAAACCAAGAATGCCGCCGGCGGGGACAAGCTCGGCACGGTGGCTATGAACTACCTGTTGGCCCACAACTATCCGGGCAAGGTCTATCTGGTTAACCCCAAAGAGACGGAAATTCGCGGGATGCCTTGTTATCCCGATCTGGCCGCGATCCCGGACGAGGTCGACCTCGCGCTGATCGCGGTGCCGTCGAAAGCCAGCGTTTCCGTGATGAAGGAATGCGGGACCAAGGGCGTCAAGAACGCCATCGTCCTGGCGTCCGGCTTCGGCGAAGCGGGCGAACCGGAATTGGAGGCCGAATTGCTGGCCGCCGCCCGCGAAGGCGGGGTGCGGTTCTGCGGCCCCAACACCAACGGCCTGATTTCCATCGTCAACAACATGGTCTGCTGCACCTCGATGGTCTGCGCCATGGAAAGCTTCAACAAGGGCAACATCGCCTTCCTGACCCAGTCGGGTGCGGTCGGTGGTTCCATGTTGGGCATCGGGACCGAGGAAGAAGGCGGCTTCAGCCATTGGATTTCCGTCGGCAACGAAACCGACCTTCAGGTCGCGGACTATATGGATTTCCTGGTCGACGACCCGGACACCAAGGTCTTCGCCCTGTTCATGGAAGGCATCCGCGACCCCGATAAATTCACCCAGGCATTGGCCAAGGCCGCCAAGGTGGGCAAGCCGGTGATCATCTATAAGATCGGCCTGTCGGAAGTTTCCGCCGCCGCCGCCGCCTCGCATACCGGGGCGATGGTCGGCTCCGACGCCGTATTCGACGCAGTGTGCAAGAAGTACGGCGTGGTCCGTGTCGACGATGCGTCGGACCTGTTACCGACGGCGATCACCTTCTCCCGCCTGTTGGACAAGCTGCCGCGCGGGCCGCGCATGGGCCTGATCGGGCCGTCGGGCGGCATCTGCGGCGTTTGCGCCGACGAATGCCATCGTTTCGGCCTGGACGTTCCGGCCCTGCCGCAAGAGGCCCAGGACATCCTGAAACAGTTCATTCCGCCGTTCGGCGCGTTGCGCAACCCGGTCGACGTGACGCAGCAGATCCGCGCCACCCCCACCGGCTATCAGGACACGATCCGCACCGTGCTGGAACAGGATTGCATCGACGGCCTGTTCCTGTTGGTCACCATGGTCGGCGAGCCGCGGGCATCGTTTTATACGGAGATCTTCACCGAGGCCGCGCGCGCCACGGACAAACCCGTGATCGTCGGCTGGACCGGGGCCCCGTCCCTGGCGGCGAAGGCGATCCCGCAAATGAAGAAAAATCAGGTTCCCATCTATTTCTCGGCCCGCGGGGCGGTCAAGGCGATGCGCGCCTTGCTGGATTACCGCCACTTCCTGGATGCGCGCGGGGCGGAGGACATCCAATGACCACCACGACCATCGACACCGCGCGGGCGATCATCGCCGAGGCCCGCGCCAAGGGCGCCAAGTCCCTTTCCGAATACGATTCCAAACAGGTTCTGGCCGCCCATGGCGTGCCGGTAACCACGGAACAAACGGCCCAAACCGCCGCCGAGGCGGTCGAAGCTGCTGCCGCCATCGGCTATCCCGTGGCGGTCAAGGGCAACGCCGCCGACCTGGCCCATAAGACCGAAGCGGGCTTGGTCGAAATCGGCCTGGCCGATGCCGACGCCGTTACGGCGGCGGCGGACCGCCTGCTAGCCAAGCTTCCGAAAGGCGGCAACCTGCTGGTTCAGGAAATGGCGGGCGGCAAGCGCGAGTTTCTGTTGGGCATGACCCGCGACGCCCAATACGGCCCCTGCGTGACCTTCGGCCTGGGCGGCATCTTCGCCGAGGCCCTGCACGATACGGTGCTGCGTCTGGCCCCGGTCAGCGAACGGGACGCCCTGGAGATGATGGGGGAAATCCGCGCCGCCGCCCTGTTGGGTGCTTACCGCGGCATGCCGGAGCCGGACCGCAAGGCCCTGGCCCGCGCCATTTCCGGCGTGGGTGCGGCGGCCCTGGCCCATCCGGAAATCGCCGAGATCGACGTCAACCCGGTGATCATCGCCGGCGACCGTCCGGTCGCCGTCGATGCCCTGGTCGTCCTAAAAAGCGACTGATTAATTCGATCAGCGAATAAACTGCTTCACGAAGTCGGCGCCCAAGCCGACTTCGATGAAGTGTTTGCGGCTGGCTTCGATCCGGTCGAACACATCGGTTGTGCCGGTGGTGTTCCCATCTTCGTCGCAATAGATCAGCGCGCCCGAATTGTGGAACAGGGTGATCATCTCTTCGCAATCCGGTTCCACCACCAGGGTATGGATATCGCCCGGCGGCTCGTACAGGTAGGAGCCGGCGTCGGCGATCCAATCCCGTTCCAGGTAACGCCACCGCCCCTTGATCACGAAGCCATGGACCGGGGCCGGATGGCGATGGCGCGACAGCATGCCGCCGCCGACCACCTTGGTCAGGTGCACCCAATAGCCCTGGGACACATTCAGGCACAGCGGACGGGACCAACGCCCCGGGGCCAAGGGCACCCACAGACGCGGATCGTCGTTGGCGAAACCGTCCTGAATGAACAGTTCGGCCAGGGCGTCCTGCGGCGCGGGTCCGCTATAGGGGGCGGGCAGGTCCTGGACGGCGACACGGCCGTCCGTCGCGGTCGAAGCGATGGTCGTGCTATCGGGGCTCATGATCTTGAATGCTCTCGTTTTCTTCGTGGAAAGGGTTGTCGCGCGGCTTTCAATACCGGTCGTATTAGTTTTGGAAATAAGCCTTGGCTTTCAGCAGGGAGCGCTCGATCGTCAGCGGCATCATCCCGGCGAAGGTGTCCAACGCAGCCAGCCAGTTCAGTTCTGAAAACACCTGCGCGTTGCGCAGGCGTTCGGCCATGCCTTTGTTGACCTCTTGCGCGTCCTTGTAGATCTCGATCAGGCCGTCGAAACTGGTGTCCCAATCGGGTTTCGGCGTGCCGTTGAAATATTGGCCGACCAGATAGAACGACATCGCGCGCAGGATCGTTAGTTCCATATCCGCCAGCGGCACGTGGTAGCGCGCCAAGGGACGGAAGAAAGACATATGCGGACAGCCGCTGGTCGCCATCACCAGCCCCAGGACCGAGCGCAGGGCTTCCTGCGCCGAGACTTTGGCCGTGGTCTTGGTTCCGCGCTGTTCGATGGTCAGGTCGACCTGGGCATAGGACACCATGCGCCCGACCCGCTGGCCATAGTCGACCAACAACACCGCGACGGGGCAATGCGGATGGCTTTCCTTGCTTAGCGGGCAGTGCTGGCATTGGTGATAGTCGAGAGCCGCCCATTCGGGCAACTCCGTATGTTCCGGGTGGCGCAAGGCGACCTGGGGCAAATCGATATCCAGGTCGAACACTTCACGCGATCCATCCTCGCTGACGAGGATGTAGCGGACGAGCATATGGTCGCTGTCTGCCGACATTTAGGCTTCGCTTGCCTCCGTTGAACAGGCCGGGCCATGTCGTCAAATCGACGGGGCCGGCGGCGAACAGTTTAGGGCAACATTTTATAGTTGCCTACAGACCGTTGTATCGCCGCCGACCGCTTTCCTATAGGTCGATTAAACGACCGGCGACAAACCGCCGTCGACGTTGATCGCCGTCCCGGCGATGTACGAACCCGCATCCGACGCCAGGAAGCAGGCGGCGGCGGCGAATTCTTCGGCCTTGCCCATGCGTCCCATGGGCAGTTCCTGGCCCATTTCCGCGTACAGGGCTTCGATGCTCTTGCCCGTCTTCTCGGCCCGGCGCACCCATTGATCGCTTTCGATTTTGCCGACGTGCAGCGAATTGACCAGCACGTTATGCGGCGCGCCTTCGCCCGCCAGGACCTTGGTCAGCGCCATGCCCGCGGCGCGAGTCACCGCCGTCGGGGCACCCCCGGCGGGCGGCGCCTTGGCGCCAGAATTCAGCACGTTGATGACGCGACCCCACTTACGCTCGATCATCCCCGGAAAGGCCAGACGGCACAGGCGGATGGCGGCGAACAGCTTGAGGTCCAGATCGGCCTGCCATTCTTCGTCGGTCACGGTCACGAAGGGCGCGCGATGGGACGACCCGGCGTTGTTGACCAGCACGTCGATCTGGCCCAGGGCCGAGACGGCGGCATCCCAGACGGCCTGACAGCCCTCGGCGGTCGACACGTCACCTGCAACGGCAACCACGCGCCCGCCGGTCGCGGCCTCGATCTCGGCCTTGGCTTCGTTCAACACGTCTTCACGGCGTGCGACGATGGCGACTTCCGCCCCCGCCTCGCAAAAGGCCCGGGCGATGGCCCTTCCGATACCCAGGCTGCCGCCGGTGACCAGGGCCTTACGGCCCGTCATTTTCACTTCCATCTGTATCCTCCCAAGGATCGTCGATTGTGGTTGGGTTTCTTCTACAAAATCTTGCCGACCGTGATGTCGACCATCAGCACGCCCGCCAATACTTCCAGGCTGTTGCGCAGGTCGTCATCGCCCAGGCCCAGCGGCGCGCGCACGCGCAGCGCCGCGTGAAACAGCGTGCCGCCGGAATGAGGGGCTTCGCGAATTTCGGTTTCCATGTCTTCGACGCTGACCCCCTGTTCGGCCAGCGAATGGGAGATATCGCGCACAATGCCCGGGTGGTCCGGGCCCATCAATTCAATCTCGAACACCGCCCCGGCCGGGGCGGCCACGTCCGCCGCTTCCTCGACCACCAGGTGAAAACCCTCGGCATCGAGGCCACGCAACGCCGCTTCCAACTTGGCGATATCTCCGTCATTGACCTCGACCTCGGCGACCCCGGCGAACTTCGCCGCCAAATGGGCCATGCGACTGTCCAACCAGTTGCCGCCCGCGTCGGCGACGGTCTGCGCGATGCGCTCGACCAGACCGGGGCGGTCGTCGGCAATGAAGGTCAAAATCAAGGTCTTAGACATGTTTGGGGCTCCTCCCAGGATGGGGGCGGTCGCGGGGCGGTCACTGTATCAACGATATTGGGCGCCGTGCCACAGATTCAACGATGGGCCTTAAATTGGGCGCACCAACGTGGAAAAAGACCAAATCCTGGTTCTCCCCCGTTGGGGATCAGAGGTATTATCATCCACCATCAAACGGGACCGGAAGCATGAGCGGACGCAGGATCATCGGCTACAAGGACGATAACCGACGCCGTGACGTTCGCCTGGACGTCAAGGGCATCAAGTTCGTCATCGGTAGCCAGGAATTCCCCGTCGGTGACATGAGCGTCGGCGGATTCCGCCTGAAATCCGCCATCGGCAAGATGCGACCGGGCCAAAAGTTCGTTATCACCCATGTCGTGACCGAAACCGATGGCCGTGTCCCGCTGGGCGCGCCGGGCGAGGTCGTGCGCATCGATTACGCCGAAACCAGCCTGGGCTGCCGCTTCGGCAAGCTGACCAGCGGCCAGTTCCGGATTATCGAAGCTATTGCCATGCGCCGCCCGCTGAGTACCCTGGGAACCAATCCGGCCAAACGGAAGGGCTTCTTTTCCAGTCTGTTCGGCGACTGATTTTCGAACCGCCCCGCTTCAAACGCTGGGCGGAATCAAAACAAAAAACCGTCCGGTAAAGGCAGAGGGACCGATGCAGGATCTGGGGGAATACGATTACATCGTCGTCGGCGCGGGCACCGCGGGGTGCCTGCTGGCCAACCGTCTGTCCAAGGACCCGGCCAATCGGGTGCTGCTGCTGGAAGCCGGCGGCAAGGACACCTACCATTGGATTCACATCCCCGTCGGCTACCTGTTCTGCATGGGTAATCCGCGCACCGATTGGTGCTTCAAGACCCAGGCCGTGGATGGGCTGGGCGGCCGGGCGCTGGCATATCCGCGCGGCAAGGTTCTGGGCGGCTGTTCGTCGATCAACGGCATGATCTACATGCGCGGTCAGGCCCGCGACTACGACCAATGGGCACAGTTGGGGAACCGGGGTTGGGGCTGGGACGACATCCTGCCCTACTTCAAGAAATCCGAGGATCAGGCGGCGATCCCGCTAGACGAGTTCCATTCCGCGGGCGGCGAATGGCGGGTCGAAAAGGTTCGCACCACCTGGGAAATCATGGACGCCTTTCGCGATGCCGCCGCCGAGGCCGGCATCCCCAAGATCGACGACTTCAACAAGGGCAATAACGAAGGCAGCAGCTATTTCCACGTCAATCAGCGCTCGGGCCTGCGTTGGAACACGTCGAAAGCCTTCCTCGGCCCGGCCAAGGACCGTGCCAACCTGGACATCGTGACCCATGCGCACGTCAAGAAGCTGCGCCTGACCGGCAAGCGGGTGACCGGCCTGGACCTGCGGGTCGGGGACACGGACGCGACCGTCGCCTGCCGGGGCGAGGTCATCCTGTCCGCCGGGTCCATCGGCTCGCCCCAGATCATGCAGATTTCCGGGATCGGCCCGGGCGCGCTGCTGAACGGCCTGGGGATTGAGGTCAGTCACGACCTGTCCGGCGTCGGCGGCAACCTGCAGGATCATCTGCAGGTCCGCCCCGTCTACCGGGTCGAGGGCACGCGGACGCTCAACCAGCGGGCCGGATCGCTGATCGGCAAGATGGGCATTGCCTTGGAATACGCCCTGTTCCGCTCGGGCCCGATGTCGATGGCGCCGTCGACCCTGGGCTGCTTCGCCAAGTCGGACCCGTCGCGCGAAACGCCGAACCTGCAATATCATATCCAAGCCCTGAGCCTGGATTCCTGGGATCAACCGCTGCACCCCTTCCCGGCCTTCACCGCCAGCGTCTGCAACGTCCGGCCCGAAAGCCGGGGCACGGTGCAGATCACCTCGCCCGATCCGTTCGCCCAACCGGCGATCCAACCGAATTACCTGTCCACACCTGGCGACCGCAAGGTCGCGGCGGACGCCCTGCGCCTGACCCGGCATATCGTCTCGCGACCGGCGCTGGCCCGCTTCAAACCCACGGAATACAAGCCGGGCATGCATCTGACCAGCGACGACGAACTGGCCGATGCCTCGGGCCAGATCGGGACGACCATCTTCCATCCCGTCGGCACCTGCAAGATGGGCTCGGACCCCGACGCCGTGGTCGACGACCGCCTCCGGGTCCACGGAATTTCCGGGCTGCGCGTGGTCGATGCCTCGATCATGCCGACGATCACCAGCGGCAACACCAACTCGCCGACCCTGATGATCGCCGAGAAAGCCAGCGAGATGATCCTGGAAGACGCCAAGGCCCGGGCCGCGGCCTGATCCCGCGTTTCCCGCCTTTTCAAGCGCTTAACTGGTTTTTTACCCTAAATCGCCATATTTGCATGGTGGATTCGGGGTAAGGGAACCGGGCTCCCGCCGGGGGCCGGGTTCATGGTATGCTTTTGGGGCCGACGAACGCGACCGGGCTGTCGCGAGATCGGGAATTTGGGCGAAGACTGATGGCGAAACGCCATTTAAATCATATGGTTAAGGAACGGCGCCTGGTTAAGGCCGCGCTCCTTGCCGCATGCCTGAGTGTTGCCGCGACGGCCATTCCCGTGCCCGCCCTGGCGCAGGATGCCGGGTCCGGCGCATTGTTCAACGCCATTCGCGATAACGATCTGGACGCCGTGAAGCAGATCGTCGCCTCGGGGGCCGATCCCCGCGCGCGGGACGAAAACGGCGTTTCCGCCCCCCAGGCCGCCGTGCGCCTGGGCCATCACGTGATCGCCCATTTCCTGCTCGCCTATCGCCGCCCGAAGACCGAAGTCCCGCAGGACGACGCCATCGACCGGGCGCTCGACCGCGCCGTCGCCGAAACGGAACAAACGACCGGCCCGATCCCCGACGCCGCCCCGCCGCCGGAAACGGTGGACAATCCCGTGACCTTGCCGGAGCCGGTCGCCATGGCGCCTCTGGCGCCCCCGCCCGCTGTCGAAATACCGGTCATTGACGCCTTCGCACCTGAAACACCCGCACCGGAGGCACCGACCAAACTGGCCGAGGCTCCGGCGGCGGAAGCAACCCCGGCAGCACCACTGCCCACCCCGTTGCCTGAACCAATCGCGCCGAAGGCCAAGCGCAGCCTGATGGAGCGCGCCACCGGCTGGCTCGGCGGCTTGTTCGGCTTCGACGACGACAAGGACGACAAGGAACCGGCCCCGTCGCCCGCCGTCGTCGCCGACAGCGCCAAGACGGCCCAGCCAGCCCCTGCAGACCGCACGGCCCCGTCGGGGAACGTGCCCATCGACCAATCCACTGGGGCGATATCCGACCTCGACCGCATGGCGGCGCAGGACAACCCGGCTTTGGAAACCGCAAAGCCGGACCTGCCCGAAGCCGATCTGCCCAAGGCCCTGGCCGGAAAGCCTGCCTCCAATGACCCCTTGGCCGATGTCCTGGCCCTGCCGGACGGCGGCACCGATCCCTTACCCGACGGCGGCGTCGATCCGCTGTTGTCGATGCTGGACGACGCCGGAGCCAAAACCTCCAACCCGACGACCGCTCCGAATAAAGCCGAGGCCGAAAAGCTCGACCTGACCAAGATGGCGCCCAAGGAACGACTGGCCTGGCTCGACAAGCTGTTGGCCCAGCCGGTCAATCGCGACGCCCAGGAAGCCCTGGACGACGGCAAGGACGTAGCCCTGAGTCACCTGCGCGAACGCGCCCGCCGCAAGGCCGAGGAAATCGCGGCGGCGCAAGCGGCCCTGAGCGAGCAGGAAAAGAAAAACCTGAAGACCAATACGGCATCGGTCGAGGGCCCGCCGCCGGGCACCAATCTGTCGCGGCGTCTGAAAATCCCCCTGCCCCCACCCAACCCGGAGGGCCGCAAGAACTTCGCCCGCGACCCTTGGTTCCGTGACGTCTCGCCGGACGAACCTGAAATTCGCGCCGCCCATCGCGAACTGCGCGCCGGACCGCCGGAGCGGGGCGCCCCCGCGCCGTCGATCCCCAAGGTGCCGCAGCTGACCAACCTGCCCAAAGGCGAGGACGCCAAGCTTGCCCAAGGCCTGCCGACCCCGCCGCCGATCCGCGAAACGGCACGGCCCGCTGCGGCGACGACGCCCAGCCCCGCCGCGCCCGCCACACCGGGCGGCGGAACCCTCGACGCCTTGGAAAAGGAATTCGGCGGCGCGACCACACCGGCGACATCTCCGCTCGGCAATGACCCATTGGCGGCCGAGTTGGGATTGGACGCGCCCGCGGAAAAGAAACCCGCCGCCACAGCTGCCGCCACCGACCCCCTGGCTGCCGAGTTGGGCCTGGATGCCCTGGCCGAGGCGAAACCGGCACCGGCGTCGAAAGACCCCTTGGCGGCGGAATTGGACCTGGGCACGCCCGCCGACGACGCCGAGCCGAAAAAGGCCGAGAACGATCCCTTGGGAGGCGCCCTGGGCGATGCCTTGAGCGAACTGACCGGCCTTGTCGGCGATAAGAAAGCCGCACCCGCCATTCCGGAAACCCCGACCGCGACGCCGACGGAAATCCTCTCGGCCCTGCCCGCCGGCTCAGAGGTTAAATTGGACGCCGAAGGCCGCCCTGTGCTGCCCGCCGCCTGGACTTTGCCGGTCGTCCTGCCGGGACAGGCCCCGCCGGTACAGGATCTGGCCAGCGCCTATATCACCCCGGCGTCGTTCCGATCCGGGTTCAACGACCAGTCCGCGATCAAGCAATTGGGGCCGCTGCCGCCCGGCGCGAACGGACCGGGTGCCTGGCCGGTGACCAAAATTCAGATGGCCGACGGCAAGGTCGTGCCGCCGCCGGTCGATCCGAACCAAGCCAACGGCGACGGCCCGCGCCTAGCCTCCGCCCAACCGGGCAAGCCGCTGGAAGGCGTGACCCTGTCCCTGGGTTCGGGCACCAGCCTGTACAACACCTTCGTTCCCGAAGACGCCATGGGCGGCGACGGCCGCGCGCCGGAATGCGTGTCGAAGGCCAACGGCCGGACCATGGTCTGCATCAAGGACCTGAACTGGCCCGCGTTCCTGGAACCGAAATTCCTGGTCTCGACCATTCTATATACAGGCACGGCGTCGGTCGTACGGTTCGACGATGGCGCGCCGACGCGCATGCACGTCGTCTTCGCCGCCGACGCATTCAACGAGATCACCGATTGGCTGGTGCGGCGTTTCGGCCCGCCGACGGCCACGGTTACGCGCTCGGTCGCGCCGTTCGGGCAAAGCCGCCGCGAAAACCCGACCATGATTTGGCGCGCCGTCGACCGGGTGACGCAGAAAGACGTGTCGCTGGAAATTCGCCATTACGACGACACCCGCGACGGCTTCCCCGACATTCGCAACGGCGTGATCATGCTGTACCGCGAGGGCGCGCCCTCGATCTTCCCGCAGATTTCGGTCCACGAATTGATGCGGCTCAAGCGGACCGGCTAAACCGCCCCCCCTTATTCCGCCGCCTTGCGGCTGGGACGGCCCATGGTGAAGGCCGTATCGATCTTGGCGTAATCCATGTAGCCCAGGCGGGCGATCGGCTGGACTTTTTCGATATCGACGAAGCCGTCGGTCATGACGCTGTCGTCGATATGGATGCCGACGACCTGCCCGAAGACCACGCGGTTGCCTTCGTCGCGAACGCGATGCGGCATCACCACCGTCTGGTAGTAAATGCATTCCAGATGGATCGGCGACGCCTTCAGCCGCGGCGGCTTGACCAGGGTCGAGGGCACCGTCTCCAACCCCGCCAGCTTGGTTTCGTCCTCACCCGCCGGGATGTCCAGGCTGGACAGGTTCATCTCTTCCCGCAGGGCCCAGGTCGACATGTTGCAGACGAATTCGCCCTGCGTCTCGCAGTTGGCGACCGTGTCCTTCTTCGGCCCCTCGGGCCGGGGGCCGCCGGAAAACATTACCATCGGCGGGTTTTCGCCACAGGCGTTGAAATAGCTATAGGGCGCGAGATTGACCTCGCCCTCTTCGGAAATCGTCGTGATCCATCCGATCGGGCGCGGCACCACGCAGGCTTTCCAGGGGTTGCGCGGCAGACCGTGGTCCATGGATTCTTGGACGTTCCAAAACATGTTCGTTTCCCGATTGGTTGGTATCGATGCAGCCCTTGGATAAAGGCCGCCGCCAGCCTGCACCAGCCGCGCGGGAAAGGTCAACGCCAGAGCGTCGCATACCCCCTAGGCCGCTTGAACCTCGGTCAGGAAGCTCTGGATCACGGTCCGCAAGCGGCCCGACATGCGCTCCAACTCTTTCGAGGTATCCAGGACGTCGTTGGCCACCTCACCGGATGCCTTCGCGGCTTCGGACACGGTTGCGATATTTTCCGCCGCGGACGATGCGCCGACAGTCGCACTTTCGACGCTGCGCGCGATCTCGGACGTGACCTGGACCTGTTCCTCAATCGCAGCCGAAATGGCGTTGGCGACCTCGGCGATTTCCCCGACCTTGTCGGTCACTGTCTCGATCACCCGAACCGTATCGCGGGTCGCGGCTTGCACGCCGCCGACCTGCTGTTCGATCTCGCCGATCGCCCGGGCCGTCTGCTGGGCCAGGGTTTTGACCTCGGCGGCGACCACGGCGAAGCCCTTGCCCGCCTCGCCTGCGCGGGCCGCTTCGATGGTCGCGTTCAGGGCCAGCAGATTGGTTTGCTCGGCGATGTCGTTGATCAAGCTGACAACATCGCCGATCCGGTCCGCCGAGCGAGCAAGTTCGGTAATCCGCACTCCTGCCTGTCGGCTGTCGGCGACCGCCGCTTCGACCTTTTCTGACGACAGGCGAATTTGCTGGTCGATCTCGGCGAAGGACATGGACATCTGCTCCGCTGCGGCGGCCACGGCCTGAAAGTCGGTCGCCGCCCGCTCGGTCGCGGATGACACGCTCACCGCCCGCTGGGTCGTATGCTCGGCATTCTGATTCATGCTGGCGGCGGTCGATCCCATGCGCCGGATGCAGGCCCCAAAAGATTCGAACACCTGTTTGACCTGATCGTCGAACTCCGATGTCATGCCGGCAATGGTCACCGCGCGATGCGACTGACGCTGCTGTTCGACATCGCGTTCGCCGCGCAGGCGTTCGGCTTCTTTATGCTCTTTCTTGAAGATGTCGAAGGCCGCGGCCAACTGCGCGACCTCGTCCCGGGACGGACGGGCGGTCGAGCCGGTCTGCGAGATCATCGCCGAGACCTCATCCCGCAAGCGGTTCAGCGGACCGACGATGCTGCGCCCCAGCATCCAGGCCAACAGGGCGGCGATCAAGACACCGGCCCCACCGACCATGACGCCTTCACGGACGGCATGGCGGGACTGTTCCGTCATCCCGGTCAAACCAGCCGCCTGATGGGCGATTGCCTCGCGGCGCAAGTTGGCGATCCGGTCCTGCAGCCCGCCCAAGGTCGCCTTGAACAAGTTCCAGGAATCCGCCGTGCCTTGGACACTGCCGACAAATGCGGATACCCCCTGACGCAGGGTATCGACATCGCGCCCGGCGAACTTGGCCGCCCGTTGATCACGGCGCGGCACCTTCAACTCCTTCAACAATTTTCGCACGGCGGTGATCGCGTCGCCCAGTGCCGACACCGCGGCAACGGCAGCTTCCCCCTGGCCCAGATCGCGCGATACGGCCAGTCGCAATGCCGACTGCATCGCGTCCTTGGCCGTGGTCGCGACGGCGGTCGCCATCTCAGGCGCTTTGGGATGGTCGAAACCTTGCAGGAACCCGACCAGCGTGGCGATCGACGGCGGCAGTTTTTCCGCCGCCAGCAAAATCACGTCGGCCCCTTCCTTGTCGCCACTGATGCGGCGGATAAGGTCATCCAGTTGGGCGCCGTATTTGTCCTGCGCTTCCTGCAGGGCCTGAAGGTCTTCATCGCGGCCACTACCGGCAAAGGCCTGTGCCACGCGGGCGGCGGTTTCGTCCGTTCCCGCCCGGGCCAGGGCGATGCCGTCGATATCCGCCTCCGCCTTACTATCGCGAAACCGGTGCACGGCTTCGGACAACTCGAACAGACGGAATGCGTAGTCGTTGGCCGTGCCGACGACGCCGACGTCGCGGACGATCTCTTCGCCCGTCTCGGCAAAGCCTTCGAACCGCGTCACGGACACGCCGGACGCCACAACCAACAACACAATTACGGAAGCGAACCCAAGGAAGGTTCGGAATCGAATGGAGGTACGACCGTTCAACATTGCTCACCCTAATTATCGAGGGCGACGTAATTACCGACCTTTGCCGATATTCATCGCCTTGCTTTTGGGCGGCACGTTCGCAGATGCACAATGTCAATTTAATGACAGGTTCGCCTGTCGGGACGGTCGTGTCATCCGACAAGCAATGTAAGGCCCTGTTTTTTCGGGCGGGAAGGACACTCAGGCGGTTCGATGAAGTTTTTGCGTCAGGCCGGCAATGGGACGATGACGCAGCGCGTCAGTTTTGCTCGCCAACCAAAGACGCGCCGCTTTCAAAGGCTTCGCGCAGTTCCGTCGGCACCGGACGGCTGCCGTTCTTTTCGTAATCGAAGAACACCAGGATCGCTTCGGATGTGGCGACAACCTTGTCCCCGGCGAACAGCCCCTGGCCCAAGGCGTAGGACGAATTGCCGAGACGCAGCAGCCGCGTGCCGACCCGAACGAACCCGGGATAGTGCAATTGGTTGATGTAGCTGATCTGCACGCTGGCGATGGCCGAGCGCGGATCGATCCCAAGGTGATTGCGGATCGCGAACAAGTAGTCGACGCGACCGGCCTCGCAGAACTGGGCGAAGGCGGTGTTGTTCACATGAACGTTGGAATCCTGGTCGGAAAAACGGATCGAGACGTCGGTCCACCAAGAGTAACCGGCGGGGTCTTTCAGATCGATATCGGACAACGAAGTGGGCTCCTGCGTGGGCGAATGATGTTGCCCGTCTTGTAAAAGGTTTTCGGCCCCAGGCAAACGGTCAATGGAGGGATCTTCTGTCACGTCCCCCCATGAGCTTCACACAAAAAAACACCGGGCGGTGCGGCCGGCCCGGTGTGGAAGGGTAAGTGTGAATCTCATCTGTCACCCGTTATAGGGGGCGGGTGGCCGGGGCGCTGTGACCTGGGTCACGGGCGAAAGATTTTTCTAATAATACGAGTCTTTCGCCGAACGCCCCGGAAACCGAGATGCCTTACCCCAGGTTTTCCTTAAAGAAGCCCAAGGTCCGCTCCAGCGCCAGATCGGCCGAGGCCTTGTCGTAATGCACGCCGCCGACGCGGGCGAACGCGTGATTCTGGCCCTGATAGTCAAACAGGGCGGCCTTGGGGTTGCCGTCCAGGGCCGCATGCACGGCGGCCTGCTGTTCCTTCGGCACGTATTCGTCTTCGGTCGCGATGTGCAGCATGCAGGGCGACTTCAGCGCCTCGCCCGTGTGATCAGGCAGCATCACGCCATAATAGCTGACCGCCGCATCGGCGCTGGTCCGGGTCGCGGTCAGGAAGGCCAAACGCCCGCCTAGGCAGAACCCGACGGTGCCGACCTTGCCGGTGCAGCCCTCGACCCCGCGCAGGGCCTGGATCGTGGATTCCAGATCGTCCACGCCCTTGTCCAGGTCGAAGCCGTTGAACAGGGCGAATGCCTTTTCCCATTCGGCTTCGGTCTGGTCGGTCAACTGAATGCCCGGCTCTTGCCGCCAGAACAGGTCGGGGCACAGGGCGACGTAGCCGGCCGCGGCGAAGCTGTCGGTGATTTCACGCATCACGGCGTTGACGCCGAAGATTTCCTGAATGACCACCACGCCCGGGCCGGTTCCGCCCTCGGGCAGGGCCAGATAGCCCATGAAGCTGCCGCCGTCCTTGGCCTGAATGTCGATTGCGCTGCCGCTCATATTCCGCGTCCCTCCATATTTGGATTCGTTTGATTTTCGCACCGGACAGAGTCCGGCCGGGCGACCGGAAGCCTCCCGTGTGCGGGCATCTTAGTTTCCGCACTGGCCTCTGTCACCGCTTTGCGGCGACGATTGTACACAATTCACAAATCCTTTGCCGGAGCCCGCCATGACCTATGCTCAATCATCCTGGCGCTGCCCCTTGTGCCATCAGCCGTCGGAGCCCGTGTCCGTTCACGGGCATGTTCAATGCCGTGTCTGCGGACAGAACGTCGACCCTTGTTGTTCCGGGGAAACGGCCTGCGGTCTCGAGTCCGCTTCCCCCTGCCCCGATCTTTCGCTAAGACAGGGTACCGCCGGACCGGTCGAGTAATTCGCACCGCGCCGCAATCCGTAGAACAAGACGACTGCCTATTAAGAGGAAACCAATATGTCTCAGGGTCAAACAGGAGCACGGCTCCTGGTTCAAACGCTGGTCGCCAACGGGGCTGACCGGGTCTTTCTTGTGCCGGGGGAAAGCTACCTGGCCGTGCTCGACGCCATGGTCGATGCCCCTGAAATCGATCCGATCATCTGCCGCCAGGAAGGCGGCGCCGCCATCATGGCCGACGCCGACGGCAAAATGACCGGCCGCCCCGGTATCTGCTTCGTTACCCGTGGCCCGGGTGCGACCAATGCGTCCGCCGGGGTGCACATCGCGTTCCAGGATTCGACCCCGATGATCCTGTTCATCGGCCAGGTCGCCCGCCACCAGGAAGAGCGCGAAGCCTTCCAGGAAATCGACTATCGCCGGATGTTCGGCCAGATGGCCAAATGGGTCGCCCAGATCGAAGACCCGGCCCGCGTGCCCGAATACGTCAGCCATGCCTTCCACGTCGCCATGTCGGGCCGTCCCGGCCCGGTCGTGCTGGCCCTGCCCGAAGACATGCTGACCGAAGAAGTTTTGGGCGATGCCGTGATCCCCGGCGCGGCCCATGTGGTCCAGGCCCATCCGGGTCCCGACGCCATGGCCGGCCTGCGCGCCATGATGGAAACGGCGGAACGCCCGCTGATGATCCTGGGCGGTGGCAGCTGGACCGAACAGGCGGCAAAGGACATCGTCGCCTTCGCCGAAGCCAATAACATCCCGACCGGCGTGTCGTTCCGCCGCCAGGACCTGATCCCCAACGATCACCCGCTTTACGCCGGGGACGTCGGTATCGGCATCAACCCGAAGCTGGCCGAACGGGTCAAAACCTCGGACCTGATCATCGCCGTCGGCCCGCGCCTGGGCGAAATGACCACGGGCGGCTACAGCCTGTTCGACATTCCGGTTCCCAAGCAGCGCCTGGTTCATGTTCATCCGGGGGCCGAGGAACTGGGCCGCGTGTATCGACCGGAAATGGCCATCAATTCCGGCATGCCCGGCTTTGCCGCCGCCGCCAAGGCGATGCAGCCGGTGACCGGCCGCTGGGACAACTGGGCCGGGACCGCGCATGACGAATATCTGGCCTGGACCGAGCCGGGATCCATGCCGGGCGACGTGCAGATGGGCGAAATCATCCGCTTGCTGCGCGACGAGCTGCCCGCCGAGGCCATGATCTGCAACGGGGCCGGCAACTACACCGCCTGGGTTCACCGCTATTACCGTTATCGCGGTTACGCCACGCAGTTGGCGCCGACCTCGGGCTCGATGGGTTATGGCGTTCCGGCGGCGGTCGCGGCCAAGCTGCGCCACCCGGAACGGGACGTCATCGCCTTCGCCGGGGACGGCTGTTACATGATGCACGGCCAGGAATTGGCGACCGCCATGCAGTACGGCGCCAACGTGATCCTGATCGTCGTCAACAACGGCATGTACGGCACCATCCGCATGCACCAGGAACGGGAATACCCGGGCCGTGTCTCGGGCACGCATCTGGCCAACCCGGATTTCGTCGCCCTGGCCAAGGCCTATGGCGGGACCGGTGAACTGGTGACCGAAACCTCGCAGTTCATGGATGCCTTTGCCCGCGCCCGCGCGGCTGGAAAACCGGCGCTGATCGAGATCCGCATTGATCCCGAAGCCATCACGCCGTCGGCCACGCTGTCGGGCCTGCGCGCCCAGGCGGAAGCCCGCGACGCCGAAAAGGCCTGACCTTTCGACCGGTCGAAAGGCGGGTGGAACAGGATTTAACACCCGTTCCGCCCGCCACGACCTTTTGGCGGGTTCCACGCGAGGAAAAAACACCTTAGATTAAATAGATTAGGTGCTCGGCGAAGGAGGACTCGCCGCCATGGCGAAGCGCAGAGGCCCCTTGGGGCAACTGTTAACCGGATTCATCCTGCTCGTGATCGTCGCCGCCGGTGCGGGGGTCGGCGTAGCGGTATTCTATGACGACGACGCCTTGGCGGCGCGATTGCGGTCGCTCGGCCTGCCCGATGCGCATCTCGCCAAGATCATGGATCTAAAGCACCATATCAAAGACAGCGCGGACTTCAGCGGCGACGACGCGCTGTTCACCGCGCGCACCATCTGGTGGGACCTGCGCGATCGGTTCGACTTGGACCTGACGTCCCAGGTTTCCTTGAACCTGCCGCCGATCCGACACGTCACCCAGATGGAGCCGATGCCCCGCCCGGACGACCCCAAGGAACCGGCCAAGGAAGAACACGGCGCGATGCCCGCGGACCACGCCCCGGACAAGGCGCCCGAGCACGCCGCCGAAGGCGCTGCTCCGGCCCTGCACGAGGCCGAAGCCCTGCCCGCAGATATTCAACGCGAAGGCGGCGAACAGGCCGGCGCACATGGAGCCCCCATGCACGAGGCCGCGCCCGAAGCAAAACCAGAGGCCGCAGCGCCGATGGAGACAGCCCATCAGGATGCACCGCAGGCCCCCGAACACAAAGCCGCCGAACCCGCGCATGAAGCTCCGGCCCAGGCAACGCCCGCGCCGGAGGCCACCGCCAAGCCGATGGACCTGACCCATACGCCCGCGGCGAAAGAGGAAGCCCCCGCCGCGCCGGAACCGGCAGCGCAGGAAACGGCAGCCCTACCGGCCGCGCCGGCAGCCCCCGAACCGGCCACGGCTGAAGAACGTCTGGCTGCGGCGGACCTGACCTACAAACGCGCCCTGGCCCTGTTCGCCAACGCCAAGACCGACGAAGAAAAAGCCGAGGCCGCCAAGCTGTTCGCCCAGGCCGCCATCGACGGCCATCCGGGCGCGCAATATTCCATCGGCGTGATGCATTATAACGGCACCGGCGTCGCCAAGGACTATGCCAAGGCCGCGCAGTGGTTCGGCCGCGCGGCAGAGAAGAGCAACGCCGCGGCGCAGTACAATCTGGGCATCCTGTATTACAACGGCCAGGGTGTGCCGAAGGACGACAAGCTGGCCTACAAATGGATCAGCGCCGCCGCCGAAAACGGTGACCAGAAGGCGATCGTCGCCCGTGATGCGCTGAAAAAAGCCCTGCCGTCGGATGTGACCAAGCCGGAATCGCCGACGTTCTCCGCGCCTCCCGCTGGTGGCGCGGCGGTCGGCACGCCGTTGACGGTCGCGCCGGCCAAGTAAGCCTTCCCAGCCTATCCGTCAGGAAGCGCCGGTCGGTCTGCCGCCGGACCGCTGCAGCCGCTCGCGGTGCAGGATATACAAGCCGCTGGTCACCAGCACCGCTGAGCCCACCCAAGTCCAAGCATCGGGCAGATCACCCCAGACCAGAAATCCAACCAAGACGGCGAACATCAGGTTCAAATACTTAAAGGGCACGACCAGCCCGGCTTCGCCGTAGCGGAACGATTCGATCATCAGGAAATGAGCCGAGCCGAGCAACACGCCGGACAGAGCCATCACACCCAAGTCCTTGAGGGCGATCGGCTCCCAACCGAAAGGGAGCGTAACCAGCCCAGCCAAGGCCGCCGCCGCCGTGCTGGTCGCCAAGACCGCGTTGGAATGTTCCGTCGCCGAGGCGCTGCGCGTGATCAGGTCGCGTAAGGCCCCGGCCAGGGCCGACCCCAGGGGAAAGATCGCGGCCCATTGCATGGCTTCGGTCCCGGGGCGGATGATGATCAACACCCCCATGAACCCGCCCATCACGGCGCACCACCGCCGCCAGCCGATATGCTCGCCGATCAACAGCGGTGCCAGGGCCGTGACGAACAGCGGCCCGGCGTAGACGATGGCCGTGGCGTCCGCCAACGTCAGGTGACGCAGGCCGTTGATGAAACAGAAAGTACCGAGGACGACCAGCAACCCGCGCATCACGTGCAATTTCGGATTGATGATCCTGAGGCTTGCCAATCCGCCATAGAACCGCACCAGAAAGGCGATGGCGACAAAAGCGAACAGCCCGCGCATGAACAGCAATTGGCCGACGGGATAGCCCGCAACCAGCCACTTCATGGCCGCGTCGTTCCCGGTGATCAGAATACCGCCCGCAAGCATGGCTAAAATAGCGCGGCCGGGCGCGCTGGAACCGTGAACGGCGGTCATCAAAGGCATGGTCGAAACCCTTCGTTGGGTCGGTGGAAAGAGAGAACCTTCTACCCGTAAAGTTGATTAACGATGAACACGGCGGCGGCAATCCCCGCCACGTCCGCCAACAAGGCCGCGAACAGGGCATGACGAATGCGCCGGATGCCGACCGCGCCGAAGTAGACCGCCAATACGTAGAAAGTCGTCTCCGTCGACCCCTGGAAGGTTGACACCAGATAGCCGACGAGGCTGTCCGGTCCATGAGCCGGGTCTTGGATGATCGACGCCAGGACGCCATAGGCGCCCGATCCCGACAAGGGCCGCAGCAGCGCCATCGGCAGGGCTTCCGCGGGAAGTCCGAACAATTCCGTCACCGCGCCCAGGGGGCCGACCACCGCGTCCATCGCGCCCGACGCGCGGAACATGGCGACGGCGGTCAAGATCGCAACCAGATAAGGGATGATCCGCAAGGCCACGTTGAAGCCGTCCTTGGCTCCCTCGACGAAGCATTCGTAGACAGCAACCCGCTTGGCCGCGCCGAAGCCCAGCAGCAACACCATCAATCCCGGCACGATCCATGGCGCGATCGAACGACCGTAAATGACCGTCAGCGGCACCAGGGCCCCAACCGTCAGCAGCGCCGTAACCGACACCCACAAGGGATAAGCTTCCGTTCCGCCGCCGTGTTGTTCCTCCATCGGCTTCGAGACGACGTCCACGGCGGCAGCGTCGGCACGCGCCGGTTCCCCAGGATCAGACACGGGCCCGGCGGCGAAACGCGGCGCCAATAACTTGGCGGTGATGATCGCGATCGCGGTCGAACAGATCGTCGCGAACAGGGTCGTCGGTACGATCCCGGCGGGATCGGTCGACCCGGCGGCGGCGCGCAGGGCGATCACCCCGGTCGGCAGCAACGTCACCGACGACGTATTGATCGCCAGGAATAAGGCCATCGCATTGGTCGCCGTGCCCTTATGCGGGTTCAGTTCGTCCAGCTGCTGCATGGCGCGAATGCCGAACGGCGTGGCCGCGTTGCCCAGGCCCAGGGCGTTGGCCGACATGTTCAGGATCATCGAGCCCATGGCCGGGTGATCGGCGGGAACGTCCGGGAACAGGCGCACCATCAAGGGGCGCAGCACCTTGGCGATGATGCGCAGCAGTCCCCCTTCCTCGGCCACCTTCATCAGGCCCAGGAACAAGGCCATGACGCCGACCAGACCGATCGCCAGGGTCACGGCCCCACCGGCGGCGTCGATCATGGCCTTGCCCAACAGGGACATCGGTGCCTCGCCCAGACCGTCCCAGGCGATTTGCCGGACCGCCCCCATGACAAAGGCGATGGCCACGATGGCCAGGAAGATCACGTTCATCGCGGCGTCTCTCCGTCGACGTCCCCACTCTCGGCCCCGGTGCCGTCCAACACCGGGTCGGTGCCCATCACCGCCGCTCTACGCAAGACCTCGCGGTGAAGGATGTAGAGCCCCGACGAGATGATCACCGCGCTACCGACCCAGGTCAGCCAATCGGGCAGATCGCCCCAAACCAGGAACCCCAGAATCGCGGCGAAGAACAGATTGCAGTAACGGAACGGCGCCAGCAACGCGGCCTCGCCGTATTGGAACGCCTCGATCAACAGGAAATGGGCCGAAGTCCAGATCAAACTCGCCATGATGATCATCAGCCAATAAGTGCCCGACAGCTTCGGCCATTCATAAGGCGGGATGAACAACCCGGCGATGGACGCTAGAATCATCATGCTCAACAGCATGGAATGCGTCGTTTCCCGACCGGAGGCCCCACGCGTGATCAAATCACGCGTCGATTCACCCAGTGCCGCCAGCAGGATCATGATCGAGGCCCATTGAAACGCCTCGCCCGCCGGCCGAACGATGATCAACACGCCGATAAAGCCAACAACGACCGCCAGCCAACGCCGCCAACCGACGCTCTCGCCGATGAATACCGGGGCCATGGCCGTCAGCAGGATCGGGCTGGCGAACAGGATCGACGTCGCCGTCGCCAAGGGCAGCTCCGTCACGCCGACGAGGTAGGTAAACGTCGCCAGCGCCGCCATCATCCCGCGCGCCACATGCAATCGCCACTTCTTGGGCATCAATGCCGACGGGCCGCGCGTCCCGAGCGTCGCCATGACCAACGCGAAACTGGCGATCACGCCGCGAATGAACATGATCTGCCCCGGCGGCAGTTCCTGGGCCAGAAACTTCAACCCGGCATCCGAAATCGTCAACAGCGCCCCGCCCGCGACGGCCAGCGCGATCGCCCGGCCCGGCGCGGCGGACCCCTTCATGGCCGCCATGATCGCCATCAGGACATCTCCGCCTCAACCCGGCCGCGCATCGTCATGGCGGGGTTATCCTGTCGGGAAAATCGCTGAACACGCTTTCCACGCCCCAGTCGAACAACATCTGCGCCTGGGCGGGATCGTTCACCGTATAGACCCGCAGGGCATATCCGGCGGCCACGACGTCCCGCGCCTGGGCCTCGGTCAGGTGCTCGACGCTGGCGTGCAAGGCCGTCGCGCCGATGGCTTCGCAGCGGGCCTGCCAGTTGGCGGGGAATTCCCAAACCAGCAAGGCCCGGGGAAATTCCGGCGCCTGATCGGCGGCGGCGAACAGGGCTTTACCGGAAAAACTCGAAATCACGGGTGCGGGAAGGTTCGCGGGCCAGCTTTCCTGCAACGTTTTGGCCACGATCACGCCGGTCGTGGCGTCATGGTCCTTGGCCGGCTTCAATTCCACATTGGCGCTGAGATTCAGACGTCCCAAAACCGCCAGCGCCTGATGGAGCGAGGGGATTCGCTCATTCCTGTATGCAGACGAGAACCAACTCCCGACATCCAGGTCGCGAACATCCTCCCAGCGATGGTCGGCAAGCCGCCCAATTCCGCTCGTCGTGCGCTCCAAGGATTCGTCATGAAACAGCACCGGCGTGCCTTCGGCCGTCAGCATGACGTCGAATTCAACGCAGCTTGCGCCCAGTTCATAGGCTTTGCGCAGACTGGCCAGGGTATTTTCCGGCGCATGACCGGCTGCGCCACGGTGGCCGATCACGCGGGGCAAGGTGGCACTGGGCAAAGGCGAAGGGTCGGTCTTCAAGGGATGAATCCAGCAATGAAAATCATTGTCTTTCTGCCGATTAGGTATCACGCTTACAAGACCTTTCTTACAAACCCACCCATCAATAAGAAAAGAGGACTGGGATGGATAACACCCTGAAGGACCGGGCACTTCGCTATCATGCGGAACCGGTGCCCGGAAAACTTGAGATCACGGCAACCAAACCGCTTGCCACGCAGAGCGACCTGGCGCTCGCCTATTCTCCCGGCGTCGCCTATGCCTGCCTTGAGATCAAGGACAATCCCGAAGCCGCCGCGCAGTTGACCGGCCGCCAGAATCTAGTCGCCGTGATCTCCAACGGCTCGGCGGTCCTGGGCCTGGGTAATATCGGCGGATTGGCCTCGAAGCCGGTGATGGAAGGTAAAGCCGTCCTGTTCAAGAAATTCGCCGGGATCAACGTGTTCGACATCGAATTGAACGAAACGGACCCGGAAAAACTGGTCGACATCATCGCCGCCATGGAACCGACCTTCGGCGCGATCAACCTGGAAGACATCAAATCCCCCGATTGCTTCATCCTGGAACAGAAGCTGAAGGCCCGCATGGGCATTCCCGTGTTCCACGATGACCAGCACGGGACCGCCATCGTCGTCTGCGCCGCGTTGACCAATGGGCTCCGCGTGGTCGGCAAGGAAATGTCCAAGGTCAAATTGGTGTCCACGGGCGGCGGCGCCGCCGGGATCGCCTGTCTGAACCTGATGGTTTCGATGGGCGTGAAGCGCGAGAACATCACCCTGGTCGACCACGTCGGCGTGGTGTTCGACGGCCGCACCGAGGATATGACCGAACAAAAGGCGCAATACGCCGCCAAGACCAACGCCCGCACCCTGGCCGAAGCCATTCGCGGCGCCGATGTGTTCCTGGGCCTGTCAGCTGGCGGCATCCTGAAACAGGACATGGTCGAGACCATGGCCGACCGGCCTTTCATCATGGCCCTGGCCAACCCGGACCCGGAAATTCTGCCCGAGGACGCCCGCGCGGCAAACCCCGAAGCGGTGATCTGCACCGGGCGTTCGGACTACCCCAACCAGGTCAATAACGTGCTCTGCTTCCCGTTCATCTTCCGTGGGGCGCTCGATTGCGGGGCGACCACGATCAACGAGGAGATGAAGCTCGCCGCGGTCAAGGCCATCGCCGATCTGACCATGGCCGAAAGCTCGGAAACCGTGGCCCGCACCTATTCGGGCGAAGACCTGCGGTTCGGGCCGGAATACCTTCTGCCCAAGCCGTTCGACATGCGCCTGATCGTCGAGGTCGCGACCGCCGTCGCCAAGGCGGCGATGGAATCCGGCGTGGCCAAGCACCCGATCGAAGACTTCGCCGCCTACCGCGACCAATTGGAACGCTTCGTGTTCCGCTCCGGCATGTTGATGAAGCCGATCATGGATCGCGCCAAGCAGGATCCCAAGCGCGTCGTCATCGCCGAGGGCGAAAGCCACCGCGTGCTGCGTGCGACGCAGGTCCTGGTCGACGAAGGTATCGCCCGGCCGATCCTGATCGGTCGCCCCGACGTGATCGAAATGCGGATCGAGCGCCTGGGCCTGCGGATGGAAGCCGAAAAGGACTTCGAAATCTGCAACCCCGAGAACGACCCCCGGTACGAAGAATATTGGCGCAGCTATCACGCGCTGATGGAACGCAAGGGCGTCTCGCCGGGCGCCGCGCGCCAGATCATCCGCACCAACAACACGGTGATCGCGGCGATCATGCTGAAACGCGGCGAGGCCGACGCCATGCTGTGCGGCGTGGTCGGGCGCTATGACTACCATCTGCGCTACATGATGGACGTGGTCGGCAAGGCCCCGGGCGTGCATGACGTCTCGGCGCTGAGCATTCTGCTGCTGCCCAAGGGCACGTTCTTCCTGGCCGATACCCAGGTTACCCACGACCCCTCGGCTGAGGAAGTCGCGGAAATGACCCTGATGTCCGCCGAATTCGTACAGCGCTTCGGCGAAACCCCGAAAACGGCCCTGCTGTCGCATTCCAACTTCGGCGCCGACGATACGCCGGATGCGCAGAAAATGCGCGACGCCCTGAAGATGGTGCGGGAAAAAGCCCCGGACCTGGAAGTCGAAGGCGAAATGCAGGCCGATGCCGCGATCGACGAGGAGGTGCGCAATCGCATCTTCCCCAATTCGCGCCTGGAAGGCATGGCGAACCTGCTGATCTTCCCCAACCGGGAAAGCGCCAACAACGCCTTCAATCTGCTGAAATCCCTGGAAAACGGCCTGCCCATCGGCCCGATCCTGATCGGAACCGACATGCCGGCGCATATCCTGACCAGCGCCGTGACCTCGCGCGGGATCGTCAATATGGCGGCACTGGCCGTCGTCGATGCGCAGGTTCGAGGGAAATAATTAACTCAACAAAACGCCCCCCCCTTCTCCCCGACATTCGGGGCGAGGGGCGGTGCGTTGTTCAGCGTTTGCTGTAGCCGTTTGCATCCAGAAACTCGCCGAATTTCAAATCGGCGTGGACGATGTCGTAAATGATGTCGTCAAAGCAAATGCGCAGTTCTCGAATGCCGGCGTACCCTTGCTCACGGACCGTTCCGATCAACTTCTGCAAGCGCTCCAGGCAATCGGCGTGATGGTTTCGGTGCCAATCCAGGCCGCTGTAATCCAGATCGGCCATATGGCCTTCTTCAATCTCGAAATGGATCGCCATCAGGCGAAGGAACTCCGCGAATAGCGGCTCGAAGTTCTTCAGAACACCGTTGTCCATCTTGGACAGACAAAAGTTCAACTGTTCGACCAATGCGAAGTGCTGCGGATCAATATCGTTGAAGTGCAATAAAAACGAAGAGGGCAACGCAAACTGCTGTTGCTGGTTGTCTTCGGACATCGGCGGTCTCTCCACTTTGCGCCTTGTTTCAGTCCACGGCAGGCCATCCGGCGCCAAAGCATGGCGTCGGGAACCTCCATCTCATCCCTCTCAAGCAGTTGATTACCCCAGTGTCGGCAAACCCAAAGGGTATATTTATATTAGAACTTTATCATTCGGCTATCCGGACGGTCAAACCGGCGGCTCAAGAATTTGGTCAAGTTTCTGCCAGTAGTCGCCCGATCGATGCTTGGACCTCGGCCAATGCATCCGACAGACTATCAACCAGTGCCGCCACCTCATCCCCTGTCGGGTCCCGGCGCAGCACATCGTCCAATTCCCTCGCCGCTTCATAGACGCGCTGTGCCCGTATATTCCCCCCCACGCCTTTGATCGAATGGGCCAAACGTTCCGCCGGTTCGAACTCGCCCGCGCTCAGATGGTCCGCGATGCGATCGGCGTAATCCATGTACTTGGCATGGAAATCGCCAAGCAGGCGATGCAGCAGTTTCTCGTTGCCCGACAGCATTTCCAGGGCGGATTTCATATCGATCCCGGCAACGCCTTCCGATGCCGTGTTGGCGAGGGTGCTGGTCTGCTCAGGCTCCGGCGCGGACGCCTGCCCGCCCATCGCCTGGCCATTGCCTTTCGGCACGCCCCATTGCGCCAGGACCGCCGCCAAGAGATCAGGGTCGATCGGTTTGGCGATATGATCGTTCATGCCGGAGGCCAGGCATTTGTCCCGCTCGGACGTCATGGCATGGGCCGTCATCGCGATAATCGGCAAATCCGCGAATTTCTCTTCGGCTCGGATATGCGCCGTCGCCTCGTAGCCGTCCATTTCCGGCATCTGCAGGTCCATGAAAACAGCATCGTACTCTGTAGCCCGAACCATAGAGACCGCCGTCGCGCCGGAATCCGCGAGGTCTACTCGAACCCCTTCAGCGGCGAGCATTTCAGCTGCGATATGGCGATTGATTTCGTTGTCGTCCACGACTAGAACATGCAGCCCCTCGGGAACTTCGGCGCGCTTATTGCGGACCGGCAAGGGCGCATCGCTCAGATCGAATTCCGCCGTAAACCAGAAACGGCTGCCTTGCCCCGGATTGCTGAAGACCCCGATGGTCCCGCCCATCATCTCGACCAGGCGCTGACTAATCGCCAACCCCAGGCCCGTTCCCCCGAATTTCCGCGTCGTCGACGCATCCGCCTGGGTGAAGGGGCGGAACAGGCGGGCACGAATTTCCGGGCTGATACCGATTCCGGTGTCCTTGACCTCGAACCGAAGCCCCACACGCCCGTCGTCCGATGCGGTCAACGTAACAGAGGTCACCACCTCGCCCTTGCTGGTGAACTTGATCGCGTTGGCGATAAGGTTGATCAAAACCTGTCCCAAACGCAACGGATCGCCGATCAAGTTGACCGGCACCTTGTCGTCGATATGGTATTTCAGGTCCAGCGCCTTCGGCCCCAATCGGGCCCGCATCATCGTAGCGGTATTGTCGAACAATTCGTCCAGGCGGAACGGAATTTCTTCCATTTCCAGCTTCCCGGCCTCGATCTTGGAAAAATCGAGCAAGTCTTCGATCAAGCCCAGCAAGGCGTTCGAGGCGGTCAACACATCGTTCAGATAGTCCTGTTGCCGCTCCGTCAACTCCATCGCCAGCACCAGACGCGTCAATCCGATGATCGCGTTCAGCGGGGTGCGGATTTCGTGACTGATATTGGCGAGGAACGAGCTCTTGGCTTCGCTGGCCTCTTCGGCCGCGCGTCGGGCGCGTTCAATTTCCGCTGTCGCCAATTTGCGCTGAGTAATGTCGCGGATGACGCCGACGTAAAACTGCATCCCGCCGGAATTGACCTGCGAAACGGCGATCTCCATCGGAAAGACGTCACCGGTGCTGCGCTGGCCTTCCAATTCCCGAATATCGTCACCGATCATTGACGCGCCGCCCCGC
>CAXGUG010000017.1:0-49426 GCA_964012715.1 uncultured Rhodospirillaceae bacterium
GCGGGTCGCGCCAAGCCAGCCACAAGGCCATCAGCAATGCCGCTGCGGCCAATCCCTGCAAAACGGCGCGGCCTGAGACCATCGCAGGCACGGTCAGGCCCAACGTGATGGCCGTTAAATCGCGGAGCAGGGTGTCGGGGCGTTGGGGTTGGGTCATCCGCGTGGCGGGTCCGTTCGTTCCGGCTGGGCTCCGCTGATAGCAGATGCATGCGGGGCGGTCCACTGCCGGGCCGGGCCGATCATGCGCCTTCCCGCAGAAACGACCAACGGATGGTCGTTTCGGGTTGGTGATGATCGCCGCGCAGGACGATTTGCTGGCTGCGGCGGGGGTGAAGTGGGTCGCCCAGATAGACGCTTTCCTCCAGCACCGGCCGCGCCCCGGAACAACGGAACCGCCAGCCTTTGCCGCCCGGCAGTTTCAGCAGCACGGCATCGCCGCCTTCCAGTCCCATCGCGCCGACATCGGGATGCAGATGAAATCGCAGGCTGAACGCTCCGGCCCCGCCGACCAGGGAATCCTTGCCGCGAAAATCGTCTCCCGCCTCGGACAGATAGAGATCGCGATTGTGAACGATGCCGAAGGCCTTGCGGTAGCCTTCGTGCCCCAATTGCACGAGCGAGCTGCCCTCGCGCTCGTTGCGGCGCACGGTCAGGCCCAGTTCGGCCCGGCGCGCGCCATCCATCGGCAGGGCGTCGGTATCGTTGATGGTTAGGGTCGAATGGGCGGCGGTGGCGCGCAGGACGCGGGCCCATTCGGTGGTTTCGTCCGGGTGCGCGCCGCAATTGACGACCATGCGGTGACGGCCTGCCGACATTTCGAAGCTCAGTGCGCCGCGATGGGCGGCCCCCGCATCGGCGACGACCACCGTTTGTCCGCCCTGCAGTCGCTCGAACCCCCAATCGGGCAGGCTGTGCGGGGCCGGGCCCTTGACCCCGGCGGCGCTGAGCACCGCGGAAACCATCGGTGATTGCGAATTTCCGCCGCCGTTGAAAGCGGCCAGCGCGCCGTCGCCCATTTGAGTTGCCTTGACGGCCGGACCCAGTCGCGCAAGGGCGTCGGCCAGGAATTCCGGCACCTGGTGCTTGGTACCGCGCAGGGCGCGCTTTGCATGCACCAACAGGGCCAGGATATCCAATGCGGCCTCAGGCGAGCGGTCGGTCGGCCCGCCGTCGGGGCCCAGGCCGTTTGAAATCGCACGTTTCAAACAGTCCAGGCCCAAGGCCATCCATGCCTCTCGGTCTGGAAGGGCGCCTGCCCCGGCGATCATTGCGGTTCCGACGGCAAACACGGTTTGCACGTCTTTCGGCTGACTGCGGCGACTGCGGAGAAGCCCGGCCAGATGCTTCAACTGCGCCGCCGCCGATTGGGCCATGTCGGCGCGAAGGGGCTCGCCGCCCGTTTCCGTTACGAGATCGAGATGACTGATCCAGGCCAGTACCCGGCTGGCGATGATATCGGGCGCCCAGGTCACGGGATGCCAGCGGTCGTGATGATTAAGCCAGTCGCGAACCAGCATCGCGGCACCCTCGCGGGCGGTGGGGGCGCTTAATGCCGCCAGATCGCGCAGCCAGGTAAAGCCATGCAGTTCCGCGATTGCCTGACGGCTTTTTATATCCGCGTCGAAGGGATGGGCGCCGACCGGTCGCCGCCGGCCCGCTAAAATCATTTCGCCGTTGAGAAACGCCGCCCCCCGCGTGGCGTCGCCGGGGATCGGGTCGATCGCCAGCGCATGCAGGCGCACGGCGGCCTGCTTGCGCAGCATCCTGTTGTAGATGTCGCTACGGAAATAAATGTCGCGGGCGAAGCGGAAAACCATCGCCCGATCAATACCACCGAACGCGGGTTCAGGCGATACGGCGCAGGCGGGCGGCGAAAAAGCCGTCCATGCCGCCGTGTTGAGCCGCCATCGAGGGCAGCGTGCGCAGCCACCCCTCGGGCGAAATCATCTCGGGCGACAGGCCCGATTCGCCCGGATCGATCGGCTCGCAGGCATAGTCGCCTCTTTCCGACAGGAACGCGCGGACGCGCTCGGGCCCTTCCTCGGGCTGCAGCGAGCAGGTCGCGAACACCAACAAGCCGCCGGGGGCCAGCCAGTCGGCGGCCCGCGCCAGCAGTTTTTCCTGAAGGGCGGCCAACTTGGTGACGTCGCCGGGACCTTTCAGGTAAGGCAGGTCCGGGTGGCGGCGGATCGTGCCCGTGGCCGAACAGGGCGCGTCCAATAGGATGGCGTCGAACGGCGCGTCGGGGGCCCAGGTCAGGGCGTCGGCGGCTAGGACCTCGGCGCTCAGGTTCAGGCGCTCCAGATTTTGCGTCAGCGTCTCCAGCCGTTTGGCGGACCGATCAACCGCAGTCACTTTCGCCCCCGCGGCGGCCAGTTGCGCCGTCTTGCCGCCGGGCGCTGCGCACAGGTCCAGCACGTTCTTGCCCGCGACCGGCCCCAACAGGCGCGCGGGCAGGGCGGCGGCGCGGTCCTGCACCCACCACGTCCCTTCGGTAAAACCGGGCAGGTCCGGCACGGTCGTGCCGATCGGCAGGCGCACCGTGACATCGGACAGGGCGACGCCGTCCAGCCGGTCGGCCCATCCCGCGGCATCGTCCCGCACGGTAATGTCGAGCGGCGCCGGTGCCAGATGCCCGGCGGCGATGGCGCGGCAGATTTCCGGACCGTAGGTCTCGGTCCAGGCATCCCAAAGCCAATCGGGGGTGTTGAGGCGCTCGGCGTCCTGGCTGTCGCGGGCGCTCTCGCCCTCGCGCTGCAGGCGGCGCAAAACGGCGTTGACCAAACCGCTTAATCGAGCCTGGCCGCGGGCGCGGGCCATATCGACCGAGGTGTCGATGGCGGCATGGTCGGCGGTTCCGGTAAACAGCAGTTGCGCGGCCCCCAGGCGGAGAATGTCCATGGCGGCGCGCGCATTGTTGGGCAGGGGACGGTCCAGGCAACCGGCGATCAGGGCGTCGATCTGGCCCAGGCGGCGCAGGGTCGTCGCGACCAGATTGCGAACAAAGGCGCGGTCCCGACCTTCCAACCGGGCGAAGGCGCCGGTGGCCATTTCCATGTCCAGGTCGCGCTTACGATGCAGGACGCCCTGCAACAGGTCCAGCGCGGCGGCCCTGGGGTCGAGGTTGGGATCGGGGGTGTGTTCGTTCATCGCCCGGTCATGCCAGCGGGCGAACGGCAGGGCAAGGAGATATTCGCCTTTCGGGGCGATAGGGGCGGGTTGGCGGCGGGCTGTCGGCGGGTGTAGGATGCGGCCATGTCGACCGATAACGAACAAAAGCGCGCGCAGCGCATGGAACGGGCCCGGGCCTTTTTGGCCGCCGGGCGCACGCAAATCGACCTGAAGCCTTTGCCCGCGGCCAAGCCGGAAGGGGCCAAGGCCGAAGGCGATTCCGCCGCGCCCGCCGATCCCACGCGCTTCGGCGATTGGGAGAAAAACGGTCGATGCATCGATTTTTGATCCGCTAGCGTATTGTCTTCAAAATCATAAACGGGTTCCGGGTCTTGCCCTTGGCGCGGCACTGGGACATTCTATCTTCTTCGGGCGAGGACGCGGCCACGCCATCGGCATCCGCAAGGATGAAACCGGGGCGGCGCGCCGACATAGAAAATTCGGACTAAGAATTCAGAATGGGGTTTCTCAGGGCACTTTTCGGGCTGGGCGGTCGCAAGACCAAGAAGAAAGCCCGACGCAAGGCGCAGCGGGTCGGCGGCGGCTTCGTGCCGTCGGAGATGTCCGGCTCGACCGCCAGCATCGTGCTGGCCGATGTCGATGGCGCCGGCGGCGACAAGATCACTGAAACCCTGGCCGATATCTTCGCTGCGATCGTCGATGTCGCGGTCTATCGCTGTAATCAGGCGATCCGCCTGAACCCCAAGATTTCGTTGTTCAGCGCGCTGCAGGAATCGGCCCGGACCGGAGCCGAATGGCTGCGCGAGGACGAGGCCGATCTATTGGTTTGGGGCGGTATGGTCGACCTGGGCACGGCGGTCGAGCTGCGGTTCCTGCCGGTCGGCGCTGCCGAAGGGGCGGCGGGTACGTTCAGCCCGCTCGATCACCTGACCCTGCCGAACCCCATTCCCCGCGACCTGTACAAGCTGATCCTGGTCTCGGCCATGGGGGCCTTGTTGCCGGTCCATAAGGGCGCCCGCAAGCAATTGGCGGCGATGCTGGAAAGCGAGATGAAGGCCCTGGAAAAGGTGTGGAGCGACCCACCCCATCTGGAGCCGCCGCATCTGGCGTCCTGCCTGATCTGCTACGGCAATGTCTGCCTGTCGTTGTGGCGGGTCGGTGGTAAGAAGTATCTGGCTCGGGCCTTGAAGGCCTATCAGGACGCGGTCAAGACCATCGACAAGGGCGAGAGCCTGCTGCTTTGGGCCTTGGCGCAGAACCATTTTGCCGACGGTCTGCAATTGAAGGCCGTGCAGGAAGCGGACGCCGATGCTCTGGCCGCTGCCGCCGCCGCTTACCGCGAGGTCGCGGACGCCCTGGGCCGGGAAAAGTTCCCCAACGAATACGCGCTGGCCCTGATCAACATGGCGATGGTCCTGTACAAGATCGGCAACAAGGAAACGACCCCGGCGCGCCTGAAGGAATCCGCCCAGGCGTTCGAAGACGCCCTGGCCGCGTTCGATCCGGAATTGAATCCGGGCCGCTGGGCCGAGGCCATGAACGGCTACGGCACGGTTCTGCTGGCCTTGGGCGAGCGGGCGCAGGGGCCGGAAATGGCGTCGCGCGCCGTCGATGCCTTCAAGAAGGCGTTGGACGTGCGCAAAAAGGAATTGGTGCCTCTGTTGTGGGCGCAGACGGCCAACAACCTGGGTGCGGCTTGCTTCGCCCTGGCCAAGCGCCAGCCGTCGAAAGAACTGGTCGCCGATGCGCAGAAGTATTTTTCAGGCGCGTCGGAAATCTATCGCGCGGCGGGGAACCAGAAGCGCGTGATCGTGATCGAGAAAAACCTGCAACGGGTCAAGCAGCTGGCGCGCAGCGCCTAGGCTCCCGGATCGGGTCACGAAAAAGGGGCCCGGCATGGCCGGACCCCGTTTCCATCAATCGACTCTTGATCAGTCGTCGTTACATCAATCGTCTTGGGCGACGGCCAGTTTCCCGGTCACGCCGTGCTTGTCGATCAACTTCTGGACCAGGCCGCTGGCCTTGGCTTCGGCGATGTAGGCCTGGACCACGGCTTTCAGGGCCGGTTTGCCATGACGGGTGCCGATGGCTTGTTTGACCGCGGTATAGCGGCCCGGCAGCAGGCGCGTGCCCGGCATGTCGGCGGCGTTTTCGCGCAGCGCCGGAACCAAGCCCGCCAGGGCGTCCAGCTTTTCGCGCTTGAACAGTTCGAACGCCCCCGGCAGGCCCTTGGCCCGAACCAGTTCGGCGTTCTTCAAGGTGCGCGACAGATACAGGTCATAGGCGGCGCGTTCCGAAACGGCGATCTTCACGCCGGGTGCGTCGACGTCTTCGACCTTTTGAAAGGGCGAGGCGTCCGGCACCAGATAGGTGGCTTCGATTTCGACATAGGCGTCGCAGAAGTCGATGACTTCGGCGCGCTTCGGTTCGATCGCGATCAGACCGATGTCCAGGTCGCCGCGTTCGGCGGCGTCGGCGACTTCGCCCGGCGTGTCATAGGCATCCAGGCGAACCTTGACGCCCAGCGTTTCGGCGATGCCCGTCGCCATGTCGGGGGCGATGCCGTCCGGGTCGCCGTTGGCGCGCTTTCCGGTCACCAGCAGGATGTTGCCCAGGTTGATGCCGACACGCAGTTCCGATGCGTCCAGCAACTCAGCAATGGCTTCTTTGGTCATGGATTGTTTCCGTCCCTGATTTGTATGGGTTTGCTTTTTGGCGGCCCGGCGTCGGCGCCGGGCGGTCCCGGACGATGCGCGATCCGGCCGGGGAAATCAACGCTGGGTGACGGCGCCGTTGTTTTTGAGGTCCGCAAGCGCGGCTTGGATTTGATCGTCCTTCCCCTCGGCATAGGCGGCGATCGTGGTGTCGACGTCCATGATGTGGCCGCTCCACCAGTTGCGCAGGAACGATCGGATTCTGTCGAGCGCCTGGGTGTCCAGGCTTTTGTCGTATTGTTCGGCCAAGTCGTCGATCTGATCTTCCAGGTTTCGGTGGTAGCGTTGATGCTCGTCCAGCCCTTCGTAACCGCAGGCCGCCATGATGGCCTCTTCGCGGCGGAAATGGCGCCGGGTATAAGCGATCATTTCTTCGATGACCTTGTGGATTTCCCCGTCGCTCAGGCCGTGTTGGGAAACCTTGTTGGTAAGGTCGAAAATGACCTGATGGTCGCTGTCGATGGCGTCGACGCCGACGCGGTATTGCTCGCTCCAGATCAGGACGGTGTCGTTCGTGGCCAGGGGCAAGTCGACCCAAAACGTGCTGCCTTCGCCCCGCGTGCTGGAAAACCCGATCCGCCCACCCATGCGTTCGACCAGCATTTTAGAGACGGTCAAGCCGATCCCGGACCCGGTCGAGGTCAGGGACGGGTCTTTCTCCAGGCGTTCGAACAAGGCGAACACGCGGTCTTGTTTATCCGTGTCGATGCCGATGCCGGTGTCGCGCACCGAGATGCGCAGGAACCCGTCCGGCAGGGTCTCTGCCTTGATGAAGATCTTGCCGTGGTCGGTGTTGTACTTGATGGCGTTGGACAGAAGATTCAGCAGAACCTGGCGCAACCGAAGCCGATCCGTGCGGCAGGCGGGCAGCGCCTCTGCCTCTGTTTGGTCAACGATCGTCACATTGCTCTTGGCGCAAAGGGGCTCGATCTGCGCCACGCATTCTTGAACGATGGTGCCGACCTCCAGGGATTCAATGAAGACGGACATGCGATTGGCCTCGATCTTGGCCAAGTCGAGAATGTCGTTGATCAGGTCGAGCAGGTTATGTCCGCTGTTCAGAATATGATCGACGTATTCGTTCTGCTTCTCGGTCAGGTTTCCTGCCTGGATCAGTTGCAGCATCTGCCCGAACCCCAGGATGGCGTTCAACGGCGTGCGCAATTCGTGGCTCATGCTGGCCAGGAAATCTGATTTGGCGCGGTTGGCGCGGTCGGCCTCTTCCCGCGCCTGGCGCAGTTGGTCTTCGAATTCGTGGCGTTGGGTGATGTCGACGTGAGTGCCGCTCATGCGTAGCGGCACGCCGGGGCGCAGCCATTCCACGACCTTGCCGCGAACATGGACCCAGATCCAATGGCCCTGCCTGTGGCGCATGCGGAGTTCTGCTTCGTAGAACGGCGTCTTTCCCGAGAAGTGCCGTTCAAGCAGCGCAGAGGCATGCTGCAGGTCCGCCGGATGACATAGGTTGCGCCAGGTCTGGATCGTTGTCGGCGCTAATTCTTCCAGGGTGTACCCAATCATTTCGGCCCAACGTTCGTTGTACCGGGTCGTGCCGGTTTGGATATTCCATTCCCAGGTTCCGGCATTGGTGCCCCAGATGATCTCATCCAGCCGAAGGCGTTCGTGCTCCAGGTCACGCTCTGTCTGTTGCCGTTGTTTGATCTCGTCGGCTAGGTGGGTGAATGGCCTGGTCAAGCCGAAGTCGAGGACCAAGGCGAATAGCAAATAGAACGCCATGACCTTCAAAACGTGGCCAAGCGCATTGGCATCGCCATAAATGCTGACGTATTGGGTGAAGGCCAGTTCGGACAGGATCGTCAGTACGATCGCAGTCGCCAGCGGCCAGATGATTTCTCCGCCAAGCAAGATCCGATGCCGCCACAGACCGCAAAGCGTACAGAGCAAGCCGATACAGATGATGTACTCGCTGTAAATCTTGAACGGCGTGAGGCCGTGGCCTTGGACAAAAGCATCCGGAAAATGGCCGTTGAAGATCGCTGCGACAACAGCAAGCGAGATGACGCCGAAGAAGACGAACGACAATCCCTTGCCCCAGGCCAAAGGCCCGAGGAAGGTCAAGCCCAGGAATACGAACATTTGCAAATATCGGGCGGCGACCCACAGTTGCGTCGGGGTATTGGGGCCATCGACCGGCAACATGCCCATTCCCTGGTAGGACAGGGCGTGGAGGCTGTCCAAGACGGCGATCCAAAAATAGCCGCTGCCCAGGAAATGGAACATGGGCCTGCCGGTTAGTCCCGCCCCGTACCAAGCGAAGAAGAAGATCATCAAGCTGATGGTGACGGAAATGAACTCCGCCGCCGTATGGAACAGGAGAAAGTTGTACGGCAGGGCCACAAGTGGCAGCGCCATCGCGACGACGAAAGTCGGCCGACGAATATATGAAATGGTCGACCGCAAGGCCGTGGCTCCTGAATACATCAGCAAATAGGGGAAGAACGTCGCCGTTCGGCACCTGCGCCTGCCCCTCGTACATTATGGTACACGCATAATGCTGTGTGACACAGCCACGCCGCCGAAAACGGATGGTCAGGGGCGGATATTTGGAGCAACGAGCGCGATTGCGCAAGAAAAAGCGGGGCCCGAAGGCCCCGCGCTAGTCAGAGGAAGGAAACATCGACCGGAGGTATGGCTCCGATCAGGCACTCTGCCGCTGATTGGCGGCGAGGCGGGCATCGACCGTCGAGACGATCTCGTCGATGTCCGGGTTGGACATGCCGAGCGAACGGCCGATCAATTGGACAAGCCTGTCGACCCGCTCGATCCCCGGCGCGCCGGCGGCGACGGCCCGGGCCACGGACGATGGCTTCAACAGGTTTTCTGCCGCGGCCGCGTATTTTTCGAACGGCACGGCGTCGGCCGGGTCGGCGCCAAGGCGGCGGGCGATCTCGTCGACGTGCTGATAAATCAGGCGTGACTTGGCCAGGTTCTCATGCACCGCGTCACGGATCGGGCGGACGCCGTCAGCCTGAACGCAGCGATAATTGCCGGTCAGCAACATCGACCATTTCGCCAGCGGTACGAACAGGGAGTCAAAGGCCTTGAGCTTGACCGGAACTTCCTTGCGGCCGACGCGCACGGCGGCGATGTCGGCATCCAGGCGGTCCAGCAGCTTGTTGGCGGCGGCATCGGCGAAGCGCGCGGCCTTGAAATTGGTCGGCAGGCCCACATGCAGCACGTTCGCGCCTTCTTCCGGCGGGCGGAATGCCTGCGGGTCGGGGCTGCACAAGGTCATCAGGTCGGGGTCGAAACGATCCCAGACGCGCGGGTTGCAGAACGCGCTTTCCAACTTGGTGGTGTCCAGGCCGGGAATACGTTTCAGGAACGGCAGCGGCGGCATGTTCATGATCGACAGGCAAGGCACGCGCGCATCGGCGATGCGGATCAGCAGCGTGCGCAGGGAATTCGCCGAATATTGCGGCTCCTGCATGGCCAGACCGACCAGGTCATAGGCCTCGGCGGCGACGTCTTCGGGCGTCTGCGCGTCCAGGCGGCCCGGCAGGTCCTTGGAGCGGAAGGTGCGGTGTTCGTCCTCGCCCTTCAGCTTGATGCGGACTTCGGTGCCTTTTTCATTGATCAGTTTTGCCGTTTCCTCGCGGCAGACCAGCGTCACGTTATGGCCCGCCATCAGCAGTTTGGTGCCGAGCAGGGAGCCGTAGGATGCGCCGAGAATAAGGATGTTATGAGCCATTTTGGGTCTCCTCAGGATGCTTTCGCGGCCGCCGTCGGCCCTGCAAGGCGGCGACCTGTTGTCAGGCAAGACCCTATGCCTGGTATACCACAGATGCACGGTATTTCGCGTTTATGTGTTATTTGTATTTGCTACAAATAGTAATTTTTGTAAAATTGTAAAAAGCAGGCTGAACGCAACGACGCTGAAGGACCTCGCCATGCGGGTGCGCAAGACCCTGGTCGGGCCGCGGCTGCGCCAATTGCGCCGCGAACACCGGCAGACCCAGGCCGAAATGGCCGAAGCCCTGGGCGTGTCCACGGCTTACGTCAATCTTCTGGAAAACAATCAGCGGTCGCTATCGGTGACGATGCTGATGTCCTTGTCCGATGCCTACGGCGTCGATTGGCGCGACCTGATCAAGGACGAGGGCTCGACCCTTCTGGCCGACCTGCGCAACACCGTGCAGGACCCGATCTTCGAGGCGACCCTGCCGGACCTGCAGGAACTGCGCGCGGCCATCGACCATGCGCCCAAGCTGGTCGAAAGCTTTCTCAACCTGTATCGCAGCCATCGCAACGCGCTGGACAACATGATGCGCCTGGGCAGCGAAGGCATGCCGGCCGATCTTTTGAACTCGACGCCCGAGCGGATCATCCACGATTTCTTCCGCGACCATTCCAACCACTTCCCGGAATTGGAGGCGGCGGCGGAACGTCTGCGCACGGCCACGCCCTGTGAGGTCGATGACGTCTATCAGGTTTTGAAAGGCCGTTTGATGCGCGTTCACGGGATCGAGGTCCGGACCGCCCCGATCGAAGCCATGGGCCAGGCCCTGCGCATCCACGACGAAGCGGAATACATGATCCATCTATCGGAAGCCTTGGATCATCAGAACCGGGTGTTCCAATTGGCGCATGTGCTCTGTCTGGTCGAGCTGCCGGCTATCCTGAAGGAGCTGACCGACGGCAGCGCGTTGCAGTCAGAGACCGCGATCGCGCGATGCCATGTGGAGTTGGCCAACTATTTCGCCGCTGCCTATCTGATGCCCTATGGTCCGTTCTTCGAAGCGGCCGAGGCGACGCATTACGATGCCGACCGCCTTGCCGCCGCCTTCGGCGTGTCGTTCGAACAGGTCTGCCACCGCCTGACGACCTTGCAACGCGAAGGGGCCAAGGGAGTGCCGTTCTTCTTCCTGCGCGTCGACAAGGCCGGAAACGTTACCAAGCGGTTCAATTCGACCTCGTTCAACATCGCCGACTACGGCGGCGCTTGTCCGGTCTGGAACATCCATACCTCGTTCCGCACGCCGGGGGTGATCGTACCGCAGTTCGTCGAACTGCCGGACGGCGAGCGCTTCTTCACCATGTCGCGAACCACCGAGCGCCCGGTGTTCAGCCGCGACACCCAGGATCGCCGTTTGGCTTTGTCATTAGGGTGTGAATTGAAGCATGCGCATCGTCTGGCCTATGCCCAGCCGTTCAACCTGCAGGACGACAGCCAGTTCGCGCCGATCGGCATCAACTGCCACCTGTGCCCGCGCAAAAATTGCTCCCAGCGCGCCCATCAGCCGCTGATGATGGAACTGCCGATCGACACCAATCGGCGCGGCAACACCCGTTACGAAAGTTGATCTTCCGTTCGTTTGTCGCGGTACATGTCGGCGTCGGCGCGCGCGATCACATCGTCGATAGACCGATCGTCGTCCCCTAGAAAACCCAACCCGATACTGACGGAGAGAGGCGCGTCATGGGGCTCCACGGTCAGGGCGTTGATCGCCTGGCGCAGGCGCTCCGCCACCGTTGCGGCGGCTTTCGCATTTGTCTCGGGCAATAGGATCACGAACTCGTCGCCGCCATAGCGCGCGGCCAGGTCGATATCGCGCAACACCGACAGGCAGGCATCGGCGACCGTTCGAATACAGCGGTCGCCGAACACGTGGCCGAACTTGTCGTTCAGTTCCTTGAACCCGTCCAGGTCCAGCATAATCACCCCCAGGTCGTGACCGTGTCGGCGACTGCGGGTGTATTCTTCGGCGGCGCGCTCTTCCAGATGGCGGCGGTTGGCCAAGCCGGAAAGGGAATCAGTCGTCGCCAGGTCGCGCAACTCGCGTTCCAATTCTTCCCGCCGTGCGATCTCTTTCTTGAGCTTGCAATTGATCCGGTAATAACGCCGCGCCATCAGGCTGGTGACCAGGGCGAGCGCCGCCAGCCAGCCGAGCGATTGATAAACCCAGGCCGGGAGTTCGACATGGTCTTCGAACATGAACCCGTCCAAGGAAGGGGTCTTGGCCATCAATCCCGCCTTTGAGAAAACATCGGCGATATGGTTCCAGCGTGACCGGCTCATGTAGCCGATGTCGGCCAGGTCCTTGGCGATTAGATCCTTGGTGACCTGGGCTTCGAAACCTAGATGGGTTCTGTCGTCGCCGGAGGCATAGGTCCGCAGGATATAGCTGATGACTTCGTCCTGATGGGCGATCGCGTACTCCCAGCCCTTGTTCACCGCCTGGCGTACGGCGCGGACCGTGTCGGGGTATTCGTCGGCGAAAGTCTGACTTGTGAACAGGGTGTCGCCGTAAAAATCGATGCCGAGGTCGCGGGGGTCGAAAATACGCACGGGGATGCCGGCGCGGATCGCGAAATAAGGTTCGGTCGAGGTATAGGCCGACGAAGCATCGACCCCTTCCAAGGTGCCTTTTGCGAGGGACCGGATGTCACCGGAATGAGGAACGATCCGGACCTTGCCCATGTCGACCCCGGCCAGCCGAAGATAAGCCAGCAACTCGGCCGCGTGCTCTTCCAGCATCAGGGTCCGGCCTTCCAGGCTGCGGACGGATTCAAGGTCGTGGTCGCGGCGAGCCAGGATCACAAACGGGGATCGCTGAAAGTAGGCGGCCACGGCGACCACGGGTTTTCCCATGGACCGGTCGATGATCAGGGTTGAATTGCCGACGCCGAATTGCGCCTTGCCCGACAGGACGGCGCGGGTCGGGTTGATCGACGGCCCGCCTTCGATCAGCCGGACATTCAATCCTGCGTCCTTGAAATAGCCCTGCATCTCAGCGGCATAGAACCCGGCGAACTGGAACTGATGTTTCCACTTCAATTGGATCTGAATATCGACAGGCGCGCCGATGTCCTGCGTTTGTGCGTGAGCATGGACCGCGGCCGTCAGGAAACCGACGACCGACAGCAGGGCGAACATCCATCTTCTCAACATCGACTTCATCCGCTTGTGCCGCTTGCGTAACCTCAGGAACCTACCGGATTGTAGGCAGGCCCCATGGGGAGGAGGCGCACACCCGGCCGAAGGAATCGATAGGGATATTCCCGTGGGTCGACGATATGCGCACCGGGCGCGACGGCGACCAGCGTCTCGGCGGCGATGGGGTCGAAGTCGGCGCGGAAGTGGCAGGTGCTTTTCAAAACCAGGATCTTCTGTTCCGCCGGTTGGATGCCGATATGTTTGAAGATGTCCTGGTCGTAGGCCTGCATGCGGCGGCTGGCGACGACGATCGAGACCCCGCCGATCTTCAGCACCGCTACCGGGCCGATGGCGATCTTGCGCCCGGGGATGCTGCGCCCCGTGGTCGTGAACTTACCGTCGCTCAGGGCCGTGACCTCGAAGGTTCCGTGATAGGGTTTGTCGCCGGGGATGTCGTGCTTGCCGCCGAGGTCCAACTCGATGGTCGCACCCACGCCCGCATCGGTCGCGGCCTGGGCCGCGTCGGCATCCCACATCACGCACATGGCGACGCCTTGCGCATCATGGCGGACCAGGGCGTCGAGCATCCCGGTGGTATCGCAGGTGCCGCCGCATCCGGGGTTGTCCTGGGTGTCGGCGATGACGATCGGCGCGTCCGCCGTCTTGGCCAGTTCCATGGCCTGGGTCACGGCTTCGTCCGGGGTCATCAGGGGTTCGGCGAAATCAGGCTCGCGTTCCAGGATCATCGCTTCCAACATGTCGGCCATGCGGTCGGCGGCTTCCTGGGTATGGGCGTGACAGGCCACGGCGGGGCCGCATTCGGCCAAGTCCGAGGGCGGGAATCCGGCGCCGTAGCACAGGTTCATGATCTCACCGCCTTCGGCCGCGACCGAGGCCTCGATGATCGATTTGGTCGGCTCGATCAGCGTGCATTGGAAATTGAGCGGCAACAGGAACGGGATCCGGCGGAAGGCGCGACCCTTGGGGATGCCTTCCTCGAAAATGCGCATCAAAATTTTGGCGGACCGGCTGCCGGTATGTTGGCGGTCGATATGGGGATAGGTCAGATAGATCGCCATGCCGTCGCAGTTGTCGAACATCTGCTGCGTCAGGTTGACGTGATAATCCAGCGACACGACGATCGGAACTTCGGGCCCGACACAGGCCCGCACCCGGCGCAGCAATTCGCCCTCGGCATCGGGGAAGGTTTCCGAACACATCGCGCCGTGCAGATCCAGATAGACCGCATCGACGGGCATGGCCTGCGACAGCATGCCGACCAGCTCGCCGACGATCCGCTCGAAACAATCGTCGGTGATATAGCCGCCGGCCCCGGCATGGCCCCAGATCATCGGCACCAGTTCATGGGCCGGGTCGATGGTGTCTAGAAAACCCGACATGCCGAACGACGCACCCTTGGTCCGCTCGATCACTTCTTCGCGCCGGGCCAGCGGCGGGAACTCGCCGCCCTTGGCGTAATACTCATAGTCCGTCCGCATGGGGACGAAGCAGTTCGTTTCGTGCAGGAAGCCGCCGATTGCGATGCGGGCCATGAGGTGTCTCCGGGATGATGGTCGGGCGGGGCGCGTATCTTTGAACCGTTCTATTTTTACGCCTCTGCGACGTAGTTTGAAAGAGCACGAAAAAAGGCGGAGCCCGAAAGCTCCGCCTTAATGGTTTTGGTCCGGTTTGCCGGGAAAACTACTTTCCGCGGTTCTGCCGGTTCTCGATCAGATCGTCGACCACGCCCGGGTCGGCCAGGGTCGAGGTGTCGCCCAGGTTCGAGAAATCGTCCTCGCCGATCTTGCGCAGAATGCGGCGCATGATCTTGCCCGACCGGGTCTTGGGCAAGCCGGGCGCCCATTGCAGCCAATCGGGGCTGGCGATCGGACCGATTTCCTTGCGCACCCATTGCACCAGTTCGATCCGCAACTCTTCGGTCGCGATCTCGCCGGCGTTCAGGGTGACGTAGGCGTAAATGCCCTGGCCCTTGATCTCGTGCGGGGCGCCGACCACGGCGGCTTCCGCCACCTTGGGGTGGGCGACCAGGGCGCTTTCAACTTCGGCCGTGCCCATGCGGTGGCCGGACACGTTGATCACGTCGTCGACGCGGCCGGTGATCCAGTAGTAGCCGTCGGCGTCGCGGCGGCAGCCGTCACCGGTGAAGTACTTGCCCTTGAAGGTCGAGAAATAAGTGTCCTCGAACCGTTTGTGATCGCCGTAGACCGTGCGCATCTGGCCCGGCCAGCTGTCGATGATGCACAGGTTGCCTTCGGTCGCGCCTTCCTGGGGGGCACCTTCGGCGTCGACGATCTGCGGCTGAATGCCGAAGAACGGACGGGTCGCCGAACCGGGTTTGAGCGGCGTCGCGCCCGGCAGCGGCGTAATCAGGATGCCGCCCGTTTCCGTCTGCCACCAGGTATCGACGATCGGGCAGCGGCCGTCGCCGACGACGTTGAAGTACCACATCCAGGCTTCGGGGTTGATCGGCTCGCCGACCGATCCCAGAAGGCGCAGCGACTTGCGCGAGGTCTTTTTGACCGGCCCGTCACCGTCGCGCATCAGGGCGCGGATCGCCGTCGGCGCGGTATAGAAGATTTCCACGTTGTGCTTGTCGCAGACTTCCCAGAACCGGGACGTCGTCGGATAGTTCGGCACCCCTTCGAACATCAGGGTCGTCGCTCCGTTGGCCAGCGGGCCATAGACGATGTAGCTGTGCCCGGTGACCCAGCCGACGTCGGCGGTGCACCAATAGACCTCGTCGCCGTGGTAATCGAACACGTACTGATGGGTCATCGAGGCATAGACCATATAGCCGCCGGTGGTGTGCAGCACACCCTTGGGGCTGCCGGTCGACCCGGAGGTATAGAGGATGAACATCGGGTCTTCGGCGCTCATTTCCTCGGGCGCGCAATCGGTCGCCGCGGCGGAAGTCACCTCGTGATACCAGACGTCGCGTCCGTCGACCCAACCGATGTTTCCGCCGGTATGCTTGACCACGATGATGCTTTTGACCGACGGGCAGTTGGCGCAGGCTTCGTCCGTATTGGCTTTCAGCGGGATCGGCCGTCCGCCGCGCACGCCTTCGTCGGCGGTGATGACCATGCAGCAGTCGGAATCCTGAATGCGCTGGGCCAGGCTGTCCGGCGAGAACCCGCCGAACACGATGGAATGGACGGCCCCGATGCGGGTGCAGGCCAGCATGGCGTAGGCCGCTTCCGGGATCATCGGCATGTAGATGCAGACGCGGTCGCCTTTCTTCACGCCCTGGGCCTTCATGGCGTTGGCCAGGCGGCAGACTTCCTCGTGCAGCTGGTTATAGGTGATGTGCTTGTGATCCTTGGGATCGTCGCCTTCCCAAATGATCGCGACCTTGTCGCCCTTGGTCGCCAGGTGTCGGTCGATGCAGTTGGCCGAAGCGTTCAGGGTGCCGTCTTCGTACCATTTGATCGATACGTTGCCGTAGTCGTAGCTGACGTTCTTGACCTTGGTATAAGGCTTGATCCAGTCGATACGCTTGCCGTGTTCGCCCCAGAACCCTTCCGGGTCCTCGACCGACCGTTTGTACATTTCCTGGTACTGCTCGTTGGTGCAGAGCGTCGCTTTGGCGACCTCATCGAACACCGGGATGATAAGTTCATCGGACATGACGGTTGCAACCTCCCACTCACATATCCCGATCTAACGGGGCCCGTTTTCGGGCATGATGCGACCGGCGCGGTCTTCGGCCGCTACCGTTCGCGCTTGGCGCGGGCGCGGTGATCCGCGCCGTCTGCTTGTCTCCCCGGCCCGGGGCGTTTCCGTTGGACGCATCCCCGGGGCAATCACCCTCCGGCGATTGAAGGTTACGGCGAATGCCAGCCGGATAACAAGGCCCCGGAACAGGGTCATGCTGCCGGTTTTTGGTTGGCTGCCGTGCCTGGAAAACAGGCAGGTATATGGCTGGATAGGCGAAATTCACGAATTTCGCAAGTATGAGGGCAAAAATTTCGTTATTTTACAATGCAGTAAAGCGTCATAGTAAAATTTTGACAGCCTCATTTCGGACTATCGCCTCGATCGGCGTCAGCCCCCGCCCGACACAGGGCCCGGCGATGCAATCCCCGTCTTCGATATTGAACAGGGCGCCATGGGTCGCGCAGAGGATATGCGCGCCGTCCTTGGTCAGAAACCGGCCCGGCCACATGTCCAACGGTGTGCCCACATGGGGGCAGGAATTGACGTAGGTATAAACCCGCTCCCCCCGGCGGACGGCCAGGACGTGGGTGCCCGCGACCGTGAACCCGGCCGAGCCGCCGTCGGCGATGTCGTCCAGGTTGCACAGGTCGTGTTCGGTCATGATCGGTGTTCCGGGCCCACGGTCGGATTGGGGTGAATCAGGCCGGGATGACCCGCTTCCAGCGCTTGATCACGGTGCTTTCGAACAGGCCCGCCTTGGCATAGGGGTCGGCCTCGGCGAAGGCTTCGGCGGCGGCGCGGTCGGCAACGTCCAGCACCAGCATGCTGCCGATCATGGCTTCGCCGTCGTCGGACTGCATCGGCCCGGCGTAGACGATCTTGTCGCCGTTGGCTTTCAGGAATTCCAGGTGGTCGGGGCGGTTGGCCAAGCGAACTTCGGTGTGGTTGGGCTTGTCCATGGCGAAAACGACGAAATGCATGTGGCTCATCTTTCCTTGGTGAACGGGCGGGACAACAGGCTTTCGATCACCTGATCGATGTCCTTGCCGTGGTTGACGATGGCGTTGACGGCGGTGCAGAGCGGCATGTCCACGCCCAGCCGTCCGGCCAGTTCGATGACGGCGCGGGCGGAAAACACGCCCTCGGTCACGGCCTTGCGCTCGCCCAGGATCTCGGCGAGCGGCCGTCCTTCGCCGAGCGCCACGCCGAGCGAGAAATTACGCGATTGCATGGCATTGCAGGTCAGGGTCAGGTCGCCGATCCCGCATAGTCCCATCAGGGTCTCCGGATGCGCGCCCTTGGCCGCACCCAGACGCACGATCTCGGCCAGTCCGCGGGTGATCAGCGCCGCCCGGGCGTTGTCGCCCAGGCCCTTGCCCTGAACGATGCCGCAGGCGATGGCCAGCACGTTCTTGACGGCGCCGCCGATCTCGGCCCCGATCGGGTCTTCCGACAAATAGGGGCGGAAGCGCCGCGTGCCCAAGGCCTGTATGAACTGTTCGGCCAGGTTGGTGTCTTCGGCGGCCAGGGTCACGGCGGTCGGCAGTTCGCGGGCGACCTCGATGGCGAAGGTCGGGCCGGACAACACGGCCTGTGGGGCGGCGGGCAGGGTTTCGGCGACGACCTCGGTCATCATCTTGCAGGTGCCGTTCTCGATCCCCTTGGCGCAGATCAGCACCGGAATCGTGAACGGGCCGGCGGCGGCGATGCCCTGGGTCACCGGTCGCAGGAACTGCGATGGGGCGACCAGGATCGCGGCGTCCGCGCCATCCACGGCGTCGCCCAGGCTGGCCGTGACCTCGATCGCGGGGTCAAGCTCGACCCCGGACAGATAGGGATTGCGCCGGGTGGATTTGATTTCCTCGGCGACGTCCGGCTCATGGGCTTGCAGCACGACCGAGCGGCCCGCCCGATGGGCGACGATGGCAAGCGCCGTGCCCCAGGCACCGGCGCCGATGACGGCGAAACGTTCCATGGGCTCTCTTTTACTGATCGGGTGGGAAAGTGGAAAGAGCGAGATAGTGCTGCGCGTATGTGCACATGATTCAGGCCTTCACTCCGGCCCCGACGGCCTTGGGCGCGTCGGGGTCGAGGGGCCAGCGCGGGCGCGGGCGAAAATCCAGCCCATCGGTCATGCCTTGACGGAACCGTTCGACCCCGGCCCAGGCGACCATCGCGCCGTTGTCGGTGCACAGCGCCGGTGGCGGTGCTGCGAAGCCCAGGCCTTTGTCTGCGGCTAGGGTTTCGAGGCGTTGGCGAATTGCCCGATTGGCGGCGACGCCCCCGGCGACGACCAGGGTACGGCCCTCGGGATGGTCGGCCAGGAACAAATCGATGGCCCGGCCCGTGCGCTCGGCCAGCACATCGGCCACGGTGGTCTGGAACGAGGCGCAAAGATCCGCCATGTCCTGGTCGCCGACCGGGCCGGGGGGCAGGCCCTCGATCGCCATGCGGACCCGCGTCTTCAGCCCGGAAAAGGAAAAATCGCAGCCGGGGCGCCCCTTCATCGGATGCGGCAGGTCGAACCGCGCGGGGTCGCCCGATTGCGCCGCCTTCTCAACCGCCGGGCCGCCGGGATAGCCCAGGCCCAGCATTTTCGCCGTCTTGTCGAAGGCCTCGCCGACCGCATCGTCGATGGTCGTGCCCAGGCGGCGATAGCGTCCGACATCCTCGACCACCAGCAATTGGCAATGTCCGCCGGACACCAACAACAGGAGATAGGGAAAGGCGACATCGTCAGTCAGGCGCGCGGTCAGGGCATGGGCTTCCAGATGATTGACGGCGACGAACGGCAGTTTCCGCGCCGCCGCCAGGGCCTTGCCCGTCATCACGCCGACCAGCACCCCGCCGATCAGGCCCGGGCCCGCCGTGGCGGCGACGGCATCGATCCCGTCCCAGCCGACGCCCGATTGCGCCAGGGCCGCTTCGACCACCGCGTCGACCTGATCCAGATGGGCGCGGGCCGCGACCTCGGGCACAACCCCGGCGAAGGGTTGGTGCTCGGCCAACTGCTGATGAACCACGTTGGACAGCACCTCGCGTCCGTCGCTGACGACGGCGGCGGCGGTTTCGTCACAACTGGTTTCGATGCCCAGAACTCGCATGTCGATAAAGATGGTCAATTTCTTGGTTGCGGCAATGGCCGGGGACTTTACTCTGTCGCCCGCCGGACAACCAAAAGGCTTTTTCAATCGTGACCGATCCCACCGATCCCTCCTTCCTGCGTATTGGCACCCGCGGCAGCCCGCTGGCCCTGGCCCAGGCGCATCAGACCCAGGCCTTGATCGAGGCCGCGCATGGCGCGGCTCCTGGTGATGCGGCGCATGGCGCGCCGACGCCGCTTGGCCCGACGTCCATCGTCGAAATAAAGACCACCGGCGATCTGGTGCTTGATCGGCCGTTGGCCGATATCGGCGGTAAGGGTCTGTTTTCCAAGGAAATCGACCGCGCGCTGCTGGACCGGCGCATCGATCTCGCGGTCCATTCCATGAAGGATCTGGAAACCTGGATGCCGGACGGGATCGTCATCGCCGCCGTGCTGGAACGGGAAGACCCGCGCGACGCCTTTATCTCCAATGCCTATGGAAGCTTCGCCGACCTGCCCGCGGGTGCGGTGATCGGAACGGCATCCGTCCGTCGTCAGGCGCAGATTCTCGACCGCCGCCCGGACCTCAAATGCGTGACTTTTCGCGGCAACGTGCAAACCCGCCTGGGCAAGTTGGCCGAGGGCCAGGCCGACGCTACGATCCTGGCCTGCGCCGGGCTCAACCGCTTGGGCCGGTCCGAGATCGTGACCCAGGCGTTCGACCCCGCCGACATGTTGCCCGCCGTCGCCCAGGGGGCGGTGGCGATCACCTGCCGCGATGGCGACGACCGGGTGCTGGAATTGCTGGCCGCGATCGATCACGCGCCGACCCTGGCCCGGGTCACGGCGGAACGGGCGATGCTTGAAGCACTTGACGGGTCGTGCCGCACGCCGATCGGTGGGTTGGCGGAACTGTCGTCGGACGGGACCGAAATGACCCTATCCGGGTTGGTCGCTCGGATCGACGGCGGGGTCGTCCATCGGGCCTCGCGCAGCGGGCCATCGGCCGATGCCTATCGCCTGGGGTTCGACCTGGGAGAAGAGCTGAAAGCCCTGGCTGGACCCGGTTTTCTGGATGACCCGGGGGCCGGTGCGGTGGCGGGATAAGCCATGGCCCGATTGCTCATTACGCGCCCGGAACATGATGCGGGCAAGACCGCGCGGCGGCTGACGGATCTGGGACATGACGCGATTATCGCCCCCCTGATGAATGTTCATTTCCTGTCTGGCCCGGTCCTTGATCTGGACGGCGTCCAAGCCGTGCTTGTGACCAGCGCCAACGGTCTGCGGGCCTTCGTGGCGCGGCAGGGCGGGGCGGTTGCCGGCTTGCCTGTCCTGGCGGTCGGCGACGCCACGGCCCGGGCGGCGCGGGATGCCGGATTCGACGATGTGGCCAGCGCCGGAGGCGACGTGGACGATCTGGCCCGTTTGGTCCGCGAGCGGATGTGTCCCGACGGCGGGCCGTTGCTCCATGTCGCGGGAACCAAGCTGGCGGGCGATTTGGCGGGGATGCTGACGGAGGATGGGTTTACCTGCCGCCGCGAGGTTCTGTACGAAGCCCGCGCCGCCGAAATCCTGCCCGATTCGGCAAGGGATGCTCTGTCCGGCAGCGGGATTGACGGGGTGCTGATCTATTCGCCGCGCACGGCGGCGTTGTTCCGCGACCTGGCCGATGCGTCGGGGCTGGGCCCGGCCTTGGCGGGCGTCACCGCCTATTGCCTGAGCGCCAACGTGGCCGCGAAAGTCGGCGCGCCCTGGGCGCGGGTTATCGTTGCCACCCGGCCGACCGAAGACAGCTTGATCGAAGCGTTGCAGGAATAATGGGATAGGTCGTCCCGCCTTGCGTGTTTACGCGCCTGCCCGTACCTTTGGGGTCATATCCGCCGCCACCGAATACGGCAGATCAGATGGGAGCCAGCCGACCATGACCACCCCGCCGAAAAAGCGCGCCGCCGCCAAGCGGCCGTCGGGCAAGGACACGGCCGAAAGCACGGAAAAGAAATCGGACTCCAAGCCGGAATCGAAGGTCAGCGCGCCTGCCGCCGCGACGGCGAAGGCCGCCGAATCGGCAAAGCCGGAATCCGTATCCAAGGAAGCTGCCGCCAAGGAATCCGCTCCCGAGACCGCGATCCCGCCGGGCGGCGATCGCCGGGGCGCTGCCGTGGTGGCGCCGCCCGCTGCCGGGGCGGCCCGCAAGCTGGCCTGGGCGACCCTGGTTCTGGGGCTGATTGTCGTCGTCGGGGCGGTCACCTGGCCGAAATGGTCGCATCATCTGGTCCAGGTCTTTCCCGCCCTTGCCGGGATCGCCGACAGTGACGCCGGTTTGGACAAGCTGGTCGGTCGGGTCGATGCATTGGAACAACAGACGCGGAACCTCGAGGCGGAAAAATCCGACGCCCTGCGTCACCTGGAAGAAGAGCGCGCCCGCTTTCAAAGCGAGTTGAGCACGCTGATGGCCCGGCTGTCGCGGGTCGAAACCGCCGTCGGCGAGGCCAAGGATTTGGCCAAGGCCGCCGAAGCGCCGGCCAGCACCGAAGCGGCGGCGGAATCGCTCAAGACATTGTCGCAACGCCTGTCCGAGCTGGAACAAGGCGGCGGTGTCGCCGGCCTGACCGCCCGGGTCGAGCGGATCGAAAAGGACCGCGACGCGGGCGCGGCTGCACCCGATCCGAAGACCCTGGCGGCGTTGGAAGCCATGGGTGAGCGGCTGAAGCGTTTGGAAAAAGAAACCGATGGCCTGGATGCCGCCGCCGATGGCGCTGCCGCGCGGGCGGTTGTATTGGCCGTGGCGCAACTGCGCGACGACGTGCGCAGCGGCCTGCCGTTCGCGACCGATCTGGAAAGCCTGAAGGCCCTGGCCGATGGGCGGCCCGCGATTTCACAGGCTTTGGAAGATTTGACGCCGTTGGCGAAAGCCGGGGTGCCGACCCTGGCGGTGTTGCGCAGCCGCTTCGCCGCCATGTCTGGGCCGATCGTCGCCGCCGCGGGAACCGCCGACGGTGACGGCTGGATCGCCGAGGCCGCGGCCAAGCTGGCATCGCTGGTGACGGTGCGCCGGGTCGGCAGTTCCGCGCCCGACGGGTCGGTCGATGCTTTGGTGTCGCGGGTCGATGCCCTGTTGTCCGCGGGCGACCTTGCCGGGGCGGTCGAGGCATTGAAGCTGTTGAAGGGCAAACCGGCGGACATCGTCGCCCCCTGGTTGACGGCGGCGGAACAGCGCCTGACGGCGGAACGCGCGGTCGCCAACCTGCATATTCATTCCTTGTCGTTGCTTGCCCCGGCGAAGGCCGGCGGCTGATCGGCGCGGGGAGAAATTTTCATGCTGCGCGCCCTTCGTTTCCTGGCCCTTCTTGCCCTGGCGATCGCCGTCGTGCTGTGGCTGACCGACAGCCCCGGGACGATGATCATGGAATGGCGGGGCTACGAAATCCGCACCTCGGCGGCATTGATGATTTTCGTCATTGCCTTGCTGATGGGGGGCGCTGCCCTGTTCTACCGGGCCTGGCTGTTCGTGCGCCGCGCACCCGGATCGATCGCCGCCGCTTGGCGCGAACGCCGCCGCCGCCGGGGATACGAATCTCTGACCCGCGGCATGGTCGCGGTCGCCGCGGGCGATCCGGGCGAGGCCCGCAAACACGCCAAACGCGCCGAAGTTCTGTTGAACGAACCGCCGCTGACGATGTTGCTGTCGGCCCAGGCGGCGCAATTGGACGGAGACGACACGGCGGCGGAAGGCTTCTTCAAGGCCATGGCCGACCGGCGCGAAACAGAATTTCTGGGCCTGCGCGGCCTGTTGTCCCAGGCGTTGAAGAAAGGCGACCGCGACCGCGCGTTGGAACTGGCGCGCCGGGCCTATCGCCTGCGCCCCGACAGCGAATGGGTGTCGGGCACCTTGTTCGATCTGCAGGCTCAATCGGGGCTGTGGCTGGACGCCAGTGTGACCAACGACGAGCTGGGCCGCCGCCGCCTGATCGCGCGCGATACCGCCGACCGGCGCAAGGGCGTTTTGGCCTATGAGCAGGCGCGCAAGGCGCAGGTTGATGGCGACACAGTTGCGGAATTCAAACTGCTGCGCCAAGCCCTGGATCTGGCGCCCGATCTGGTCCCGGCGGCGGTGCGTTTGGCGCATCTGTTGGTGATCGATGGCAAGGACCGCCGCGCCACCGGGATCGTCGAAAAAATCTGGGCCACGGCCCCGCATCCGGAGCTGGTCGCGGAATATGTCGCGGCCCGCCGGGCGAACGATGCCCTGCAGACGGTCAAGGCGGTCGAGCGGCTGACTCGCGCCAACCCGGACCATGCGGAAAGCCATTTGGCCCTGGCTCAGGCCTCGGCCGACGCGGCGCTTTGGGGCGAGGCCCGCAAGCATCTGCAACAGGTTCTGGATATGGGCGACAAGGCCGACGGCTATCTGGGGCGGGCGCTGCGTCTGATGGCGGCGGTCGAAGACAAGGAAACGGAAAACCCCGCCGCCGCGCGCGAATGGCTGATGCGGGCCGCCACGGCGGGGCCGGATAATGCCTGGGTTTGTTCCAGCTGCGGCAACGCCGCCGCCGAATGGACCGTCAGCTGCGGCAATTGCGGCGAATTCGATTCCTATTCCTGGCGCACCCCGCCCCATGCGGCGCCGGTCGTGCCGATGCTGTCCGGCGAGGACGGCGTGGCCCGTCTGTCCGCGCCGAAACAGCCGGGTTCCGACAGCGCGTAGGGCACGCAAGCCGCCGTCGGTGACGCGGTTGTGTGTTTGATCTTGACATAGGCCCTCGCCTGATAGAGTTTCCGCCCTGGAAAACGCGCCCTTGGGCTGCGTCGCCGCCTTAGCTCAGCTGGTAGAGCATCGCATTCGTAATGCGAGGGTCGGGTGTTCAAGTCACCCAGGCGGCACCATTTCCCTTTATTCCAGTTCGACCCTGCGTGCCATGCGCGAGCCCCCGGTTCGCGCGGGCTTTGTCGCGCATCCGTTCCCGCAAAAGAAAACCGGCCTATCCGATGACAGGCCGGTGAGTTTAACAGGGAGGCTGTCGGGGGCCGTCCGGGGAGGGGAGGGAGTGGTGCGCCCCGACAATGTCCATACCTTATGCCGCACATGCACAAGAATCAGTGACCGCAATCACATTCGAAAAAAATAATTCAATCTGATTTAAAAGGCGAAATCCCCGCCAGGGGTGGCCTATCGGGCGTAACTAGAACGCTTAGCGTTCCTGAATCTGGCGGTAGAAATTCCGGTCGAGCAGCACCGCTTCGGACAAAGTCCGGCGGCGGTTCTGCGCATCTTCGCGAACCAGGATGTAGTGCGGAACCGGGGTGCGTTCGCTTCCGTTGGCGGCGACGACCCAGACCATGCGGGGTTCGTCCACCTTCACGAAACGGGCGCCAAGATCGATGCGGCGTTTCTTCATTGTTCTGGGTGTTCGCGGTCTTCTGTCGGGGTCTACAAAGGGGGTGATTTGCCATCCTTAGGTAGCGCGGCAGTCACACGAATTTCAAATTAAAAATCGGGCCGCAGGACGAAAAAAAGGCTTGCTTGCGGGGCGCGTTCGCGCCTCAGGCCTGCAGGTTGACCAATCGTCCCCGCACGGCGCCTTCGAACACGGCTTCGTTCCCGAAATTCAGAAACGATTGCGCAGTCCCGCTTCGGAACTCCAGCGAGCCGCTCAGACTGCCCAAGGAACCGACGCGGGCCGACGCGACGCTGATCGCAATCCGAACCTGGGATCGGGCTTCGATCGCGTCGTTCTGGGTCAGGGCGCTTAGATCGTTCAGGCTGAGCCCTTGGACATCGAGCGGCTGCGCCTGGATCGTTACCCGCCCGCCGAATTCAGTCGTCTGAATGGTGGCCTGGCCTTGGCTGCTGGAAATCAGGTTCACACCGGCGGTCTCCGCCTGACTGACCAGCTTGTCGATGGCGGTCAGGGTTCGCCCGGCGGCGACATTGATATTCAGGCGCGAGACGCGGGATTCATCGATCCGAAGTTCCGTGACCGGCGAGACGAGGCCATTATCGATGGCCGTGGTCAGCTTGGCTTCGAGGCTCTGTAACTGGGAAATGATCTGTTCGCCGGCCCCGATTGCGCGCCTGACCGCGGTCCCCGCGTCGGTAACCGATATCCCGATATTGCGTCGGGAATCCAAGGTCAGCGCCAAGGTGTCCGGGGTCGGTCGGGACGGCGTCGCGGCCACGGTGCGGCTTCCCGTCAGGGCGTTTTGCACGCGCCGGACGGTAAACCGGTCGGTCAGGTTGACCTGTTGCGCGGCGGCGGCGGTGATGTCCGTGGCCATGGAGCTTTCCGGGCGGCGTATGCCGGTCCCTGTGTCGGCCTTGCACAATTCTGTGCGCGGTCCGGGAAAACACGCGACAGTCCTATCCTGGGACCGTCCCGAAAGGGCGGTGACGGGTTGAAGTCTAACAACCGGGTGCGACGCGGCCAATCCCGACGATCCCTGATCTTAGGGCATCCCTTTAATAGATTGAAATAACGTAGTTAATTTTTCCCGGGCCGATGCGAATCGCCTGCGGGAGTAGTTGCGATCGGGGCGATTCCGCGACGTTCCTGGAACGAATTTCCGTCATCGGGTGGTTTTTTTGCCGAAAAATCCGCCCAACGCCGGTCGGGCATGCGAATTTCGGCAGCGCGCCGTCGGCTTTAAGAATTCAGTTTTATCATAATGTTAACCATCGTCATTCAAAGATAGGGTTGGATTCGGTGGTAAACGCCTTGATGGAAAAGTGCAGTTTTCCGGCTGATTTTCGCGGAAGCGGTTGTTTTAACAACGATAGCAGTTGCAACCGCGGCCGCGCCGGGTAAATTCGTTCCATCACGGGTATGGACCGAGGGTCTTGCCGGGCGATTTCGTCACTCTTTGCCGCCTTCGATGAAGGGCGCGGGGAAGCGACGGGACCACGGGCAGGATCAGGGGCCGGTACGGAACTGACGCGGAACCATCACGGGGTGGGCGATGACGCAGGACCTGAAAAAACATTCCTATACCATTCCATGTTCATCCGGGTTCCGAGATGCGGTCTCGGACTTGGCCGTTCGGCGGCGCGTCAACGTCGGCGACTTGGCGCGCTCCGTCCTGTTGGTCGTCCCTGAAAACGTAATCCGTGAATATCCCGATCCGGGCGAGCCGGAACCTGACGACCGCGAAACGGTTATCCTGAAATCGGGTGCGGCCAAGGGTCGGCCCTGGCGCCGTAAGCCGCGCCTGCAGGTGCGGATGTCGCCGGGGTTCGAGGTTGAATTCATGCGCCGCGCCCTGGCGATCGCCCTGGCCCTGGAGAACGGCGAAACCCAAGTGCTGTTGGCCGATCCCAACGATCTACGGGCCCAGGAAGAGGTGGTGGAAGAAGAGCCGATGGCAACCGGACGCGAGGTTGTTGATCCGGAGGAGCTTGTTCGACTGCGGACGATCGTTTCGGTCCTTTCCTTCGATCCCTTGGATGACGGCGTGCGCTCGCGCGAGGATGCGCTTTACGTTCTGGGTTTTCCCCCGGGCCGTCTGCCCGATAGCGAGACGTTGCGCGCGCGGTTCCGAATGCTGGCAACCATTCATCACCCGGACAGCCCCCATGGCGATCACCGCCGGATGAGCCAGTTGAACAGCGCGATGGACATCCTGAAGCGCGGCGCTTTCTGATCCAGCCTGGGCAGCTCCCGGGCGAATTATCGTGACCCGCCATCGGGTTGCGTTCAAACCGGTCCGATCCCGAAACGAAATCGCACTTTTGTGTCCGGACAATTCCGCCTGGGAAAATCCTTGAGGCGGCCCTGTCGATATGGCCTGATGCCGCCCACGGAAGAAACGATCCGCCGCGCGCCCTCCCTCGTGCAGGCGGCCAAGATAAAATCAGGAAACAAACAATGAGACTTCAGGACAAAGTTGCACTGGTCACCGGTGCGGGCTCGGGTTTCGGCGAAGGCATCGTGCGCCGCTTCACCAAGGAAGGGGCCAAGGTCGTGGTCGCCGATATCAACGGCGAAGCCGCCGAGCGTGTCGCCCGCGACATTCAGGCGCGGTCCTTTCAATGTGACGTGTCCAACAGCGACCAGGTCAAGGCCATGGTCGACGCCACCATCGGCTGGTTCGGCCGCATCGACATTCTGGTCAATAACGCGGGTATCGCGCAAAAGCGCGGCGACCTGTTGAGCGTCAGCGAAGAAGATTTCGACCGCATCTACGCGGTGAACGTCAAAAGCATCTATCTGGCCGCGATTCACGCCGTGCCCCATATGAAGGCGCAAGGCGGCGGGGTGATCATCAACACCGCCTCGACCGCGGGCGTGCGGCCCCGCCCGGGCCTGACCTGGTACAACGGGTCCAAGGGGGCGGCGATCACCCTGACCAAATCGATGGCGGGCGAGCTGGCGGCGGACAAAATCCGCGTCTGCGCGCTGAACCCGGTCCTGGGGGCCACCGGCCTGACCGCCGATTTCATGGGCGGCGATTCCCCGGAACTGCGGGCGCAATACAACACGACGATCCCCCTGGGCCGGATGTCGACCCCGGAAGACGTCGCCAACGCGGCGCTGTTCCTGGCCTCGGACGAAGCCGAGTTCCTGACCGGCGTCTGCATGGAAATCGACGGCGGACGTTGTATCTAACGACCAGGGCAAGGAGCCAATCATGTCCGATAACAAACCGCGCCTTTTGGTGGCTCGCGTGTTCCCGCCCCATGTGATGGAGCGTGCGGCGCGGGATTATGACTGCATCGTCAATTCCGAGGACGCCAATTGGACCGGCGCCGACGTGATCGCCCGGGCGGGCGACGTCGATGCCATCCTGACCAGTGCGCGGACCAAATACCCGGCCGAGGTCATCCGCGACCTGCCGGCCAACGTGCGCATGCTGGCGACGTTTTCGGTCGGCTATGAACATATCGACCTGGACGTAGCCAAGGCTCGGGGCCTGGTCGTGACCAACACGCCCGATGTCCTGACCGAGGCGGTGGCCGACATCACCATCCTGTTGCTGCTGGCGGCCTCGCGCCGGGCCCGTGAAGGGTTCGAAATGGTCAGCTCCGGTGGCTGGCCGGGCGTCGGCGGCTGGAAGCCGACGCAGTTGCTGGGCATCGGCGCGCAGGGCAAGGTTCTGGGCATTCTCGGCATGGGGCGGATCGGTCGCGCCGCCGCCGCCCGGGCCCGGGCCATGGGTATGACGATCCACTACCACAACCGTTCGCGCCTGACGCCGGACCTGGAACAGGGCGCAGTCTATCACGACACGCCGCAGTCGCTGTTGAAGGTCTCGCAGTTCCTGTCGATCCATTGTGAATCGACGCCCCAGACCCATCACTTGATCAATGCCGAGGGCATTGCGCTGATGCCGCAAGGGGCGGTGGTCGTCAACACGGCGCGCGGCGATATCGTCAACGACGATGCCTTGGTCGAAGCCCTGAAGTCGGGGCGGATCGCGGCGGCGGGCCTGGACGTGTTCAATGGCGAGCCGAACGTCGATCCGCGTTATTTCGATCTGCCGAACGCGTTCATCCTGCCGCATATCGGCAGCGCCACCATGGAAACCCGCAACGCCATGGGCGACCGGGCGTTGGACAACCTGGATGCGTTCTTCCGGGGCGACGCGCCGCTGGATCGGCTGGCATAGCCGCAAAACCCGAGCGGGCCGTCAGGCCCGCGACGTTGTTTTGCGCAAACAAAAGAGTCAAAAAAAACCGCCCGGGGCGAAAGCCGCCGGGCGGTTTTGATTTTTGCGCCTTCCGGGGCGGAAGGCCGCGCGTTCCTAGTTCCGGTTGCCGAACAGCTGCAACAGGAAGATGAACATGTTGATGAAGTCCAGATAGAGCGTCAAAGCGCCCATGATGGCCTTCTTCTCGTGCACTTCCGAATGGTCGCTTTCGGCGTAGATCGCTTTGATCCGCTGGGTGTCATAAGCGGTCAGGCCGGAGAAGATCAGCACGCCAAGCACCGAAATCAAGAAGTGCAGGCCCGTCGACGCCAGGAAAATGTTGACGATCGAGGCGATCAGGATGCCGATCACGCCCATCACCAGGAAGCTGCCCATGCCGGACAGGTCTTTCTTGGTGGTGTAGCCATACAGCGACAACCCGCCGAAGGCAGCGGCGGTGATGAAGAACACGCGGGCGATGCTGACGCCCGTGTAGGCCAGGAAGATGTAGCTGAGCGACAGTCCCATCAAACCGGCGTAGACCCAGAACATGGCCTGCGCGGTCGAGGCGCGCATGCTGTTGATTCGGGCGGACAGGAAAAAGACGAGGCCCAGCGGCGCCAGCATGACGACCCAACGCAGCGGCGTGCCGTGCACGACCTGCATCACGTCCATCGAGGACGAAGCCGCGAAAGCGACGGCGCCGGTCAGCCCCAGACCGATGCACATGTAATTGTAAACACGCAACATGTAGTTGCGCAGTCCGACGTCGATCCCTGCATCGGCCGCCTGCGCATGATCCATGCGCGCGGTCTGCAACCGGAACCGGTCGTTGGAACCCATAGCCATTGATGTTCTCCTTTTACACTTCCCTAACGGGGCTGCCGGCCTGCCGATTTTTCGGCTTTTGTGAGACTGGCCGCATCCCCGGTGAAACCTGTGAAAACCCCTGCGCCTAATATGGCAGCGTTCCGCCAAATTTCAACTGGAACCGGAAACGATCACAAAGCTGTTAATAAGTCGCGCTGGCTATTGATTTCTCAATAGGGGCATGGCCTTGCGGCCCATCGCCCGCCAGGTCCCGAACAGGCCCATGGCCAGGGTCACGGCCAGGCAGAACAGCGCCGTCGTTCCGGCGGCGGCGGGATCGAACGCCCAATCGCTTTTCATCAAATGCACGACGATGCCCCAGGCGGCGGCGGTCCCGACGCCTGCTCCGATCACGGCGGTCAACAGGCCGAGCATCCCGTACTCCAGGAGATAGCCGCCCAGCACCCGCCTGCGGTCCGCGCCCAGCACCTTGAACACCACGGCGTCGTAGACGCGGCGGCGGTGCCCGGCGGCAATGGTTCCGGCCAGCACCAGGGCCCCCGCGGCGATGGTCACGGCGGCGACGCCGCGCACGGCCCAGCTGACCCCGGCCATGATCCGGGCGGCGGCTTCCAGGGCTTCGCGCACGCGGATGGCCGAAACGTTCAGGAATTTGTCGGCGACGGTCCGTTCGATCGCATCTTCGGCTTGGGGCGGGGCTTCGACGGCGGCGATATGACTGTGCGGTGCGCCTTCCAACGCGCCGGGCGCGAAGATGATCGCGAAATCGAACCGCAACGACCGCCAATCGATCTGCCGCAGGCTTTTGACCGTGGCGGTGATCGGTCGGCCCAGGACGTTCAACGTCAGCGTGTCGCCCAGGCCGATGCCGAAGCCCTTGGCCAGGTTGGCGTCGAGCGAGATCGCAGTCGGCCCGGCGTAATCGGTCGGCCACCATTCCCCGGCCACGATCTCGCTGCCCTTGGGTTTTTCGGCGGCATAGGTCAGGGCGCGGTCGCCGCGAATGGCCCATTGGCTGTCGGGGGCGACGTCGACCTGTTCGACCGGCACGCCGTTGATTTCGGTAATGCGCCCGCGCAGGGACGGCACCCGTTGCAGATGCGCCGTGCCGTCGATGGCCATCACCGTGGCGTCGAAATCGGCGACCTGATCGTTCTGAATATCCAGGAAGAAAAACGCCGGGGCGCGGTCGGGCAGGCGTTCGGTGACTTGGCGCGTCATATTGGCGTCGATCAGCGCGACAGCGACCAACACGGCCAGCCCCAACCCCAGCGAGGTTACGACGCTGGGCACCATGCTGTCGGGCCGACCCAGGTTGGCGACGACCAGACGCAGGCGCGCCCCCGGCGGATGCGGCAGGGTCCGCGCCGCCTTGCCGACGGCCCAGGCCGCGGCGCGCAATACGCCAAGAAAGGCGATCGCCCCGCCGACGAACCAATAGGCGAACCAGGGCTCCGCCGCCGTCGCCACGGTCAGCGCCGCCAAGGCGGCGACGCCCAGAGCGATCAACATCAGATAGCCGCCGCGCGGCCGCCGCCGGGCCGGGGTCACCCGGTCGCGGAACAGGTCGGCCGCCCGAACCTCGCGCGCCCGCGCCAGGGGCCACAGTGCGAAGGTCGCCGCCGACAGCATGCCGAAGGCCGCCGCCGAGATCAGGGCCCGGGGATAGATGCCCGGCTCGGGCGCGACCGGCAACAAGGCCCCGAACGCGGCAGCCCCCAGCCAGGGCAGCGCCGCCCCCAGGATCAGGCCCAGCACGACCCCGCCCGCCGCCAGGATCAGCACCTGGATCAGATAGATCGCGAAGATCAGCCCACCCGGCGCACCCAGGCATTTCAGCGTCGCGATGGTCGACGATCGCTGATCCAGATAGCCGGACACCGCGTTGGTGATGCCGATCCCGCCGACCAGCAGCACGGTCAGCCCGACGAAGCCCATGAACTGGGTCAGCCGTTCGACGAAGCGACGCACGCCGGGCGCGGCCTCGTCGGCGGCGCGAATGCGCCAGCCGGCTTCGGGGAAGGCGGCTTTCAAATCCTCGATGAACTGCGGGGTCGAGGCGCCGGGCGGCAAGGACAGACGGTGGTGATAGCGGATCTGGCTGCCCGGTTGGACCAGCCCGGTGGCATCCAGGGCGTCCATGGAAATCATGAACCGCGGGCCGAAGGAAAACACGCTGGCGACGCGGTCCGGCTCTGACGCGATGACGGCGCGGATCTGGAATTCGGCCTCGCCCACATGCACGTTGTCGCCGACGGCGGCGTTCAGGCGGGTCAGCAGGTTGCGGTCGACGGCCGCACCCCAGGTGCCGTCCCGACGGCTCAGGATTTCGGCCAGGGGCAGGGACGGTTCGGTGACCAGCACCCCGGCCAGGGGATAGGTGTTGTCGACGGCCTTCAACTCGGCCAGCGATCGCCGCGCCTTGGGGTCCAGCGGGCGGGCCATGGTGCGCATTTCGACCACGTTCGACTGGGCGCGTACCCGCGCCGCCAGCCAGGCCATTTGTTCCGGCTCCGCCGCCCGGTGGGTCAGGCGCAAATCGACGTCGCCGCCCAAAAGCTTGGTGCCGTCGCGGTCCAACCCGGCGACGAAGGACTGCGACAACGAGCCCACGGCGGCGATGGCCGTGACGCCCAGAACCAGGCAGGCCAGGAAAATACCCAAGCCGCGAAAACCGCCGAGCGGTCCCCGCGACGGGCCGCCGGTCAGATCGCGCCAGGCGAACCGCCAGGACAGGCGCAGGCTTTTTCCCATGGGGTCAGTCCCCGGCCCGCTGCAGGGCCGCGCGGTCGCCCGCGACAAGGCCGTCGCGGATGGTCAACATCCGCCCGCAGCGTTCCGCCAGGGACATCTGATGGGTGACCAGAATCAGCGTCGTGCCCTCGCGCGCATGCAGGCCGAACAACAGGTCGATGATCTGCTCGCTGGTATGTTCGTCCAGGTTGCCGGTCGGTTCATCCGCCAGCAACAGCTTGGGCGACCCGGCGAAGGCGCGGGCCAGGGCGACGCGTTGTTGTTCGCCGCCCGACAATTGCCCCGGATAATGACCGATGCGATGGCCCAGACCGACGGCCTTGAGCTCGGCCTCGGCCCGGTCGAAGGCATCGGGGCGTCCGGCGAATTCCATCGCCACGGCGACGTTCTCCAGCGCGGTCATGGTCGGGATCAAATGAAAATCCTGAAACACGATGCCCAGGTTGTCGCGGCGAAACCGGGCCAGGCCGTCTTCGTCCATCGCGCCCAGGTCCTGCCCGGCGACGTCCAGGCGTCCGCCGGTGGCTTGCTCCAGCCCGCCCAGAACCATCAGCAGCGATGTCTTGCCCGACCCGGAGGGGCCGACGATGCCGACCGTCTCTCCGGCGTCGATGGTCAGATCAATGCCTTTTAGGATATTGACCTCACCGGCTTCGCTCTCCAGGGTAAGGCGCAAATCCTGCGTCCGTACCGCGGGCGTCGCCGGGCCGTTGTTGTCTTTCGGTCCGGCTGTTCCGTTCGGGAAAGCATCCATGAAATTGTTCCGCCGCCGTCTGTCAGTATTGAGATATCCGTCCAAGGGATATGTGCCTGTCGCCGCGAATGTCAACGTGGCGGCGGCTTTGCTGATCGTCGCCGTGGCGGTGATGTTCCCGGGCGGGGCCTGGGCGGCGCAGCGTCTGTTGGTGCTGGGCGATAGCTTGACCGCCGGTTATGGGCTGAACGCGCCGGACGGCTTTACCCCCCGATTGGAAGAAGCCCTGCGCGCCGCCGGGCGGGACGTCACGGTGCTGAACGGCGGTGTCTCGGGCGATACCACGGCGGGCGGTCGGGCGCGGGTCGCCTGGGCGCTGGGCGACAAACCCGACGCGGTGATCGTCGAACTGGGGGCCAATGACGGCCTGCGCGGCGTCGATCCGAAAGCGACCTTCGCCAACCTGGACGCGATCGTGACGACCCTGCGGGACGCGGGTCTGCCGGTCTTGCTGGCGGGCATGCTGGCACCGCCGAACCTGGGCCGGGACTATGCCGCCGAGTTCAATGCCATCTATCCGCGTTTGGCGGAAAAGCATGGTGTGGACCTCTATCCGTTTTTTCTGGAAGGGGTCGCGGCCAAGCCTGAATTGAATCAGGAAGACGGCATCCATCCCAACCCCGACGGCGTGCGCGAAGTCGTCCGCCGCATCCTGCCCAGGGTTCTGAAGCTGCTGGACCGGGCCGCGACAAAGGCAGGTGCATCGTGAACGGGTTTCGTCACGCCCATGCCGGGGGCGGCGATTGGGCCGACATCGCCCGCGATCTGGCGCGGCAATTGGACCCTCTGCCCGAGGGGGCGAACCTGGGCTTTCTTTACGTCACCGATCCTCTGACCGACGACCTGTCGTCGATCCTGACCTTTCTGCGTCAAACGCTCGGCATCGAGGAATGGGCCGGGACCATCGGCTTGGGCATTTGCGGCGGCGCGCAGGAATATCATGACGAGCCGGCGGCGGCGGTTCTGGTTGGGGCTTTTCCCGAAGACGCGTTTCGTGTGTTCCCGGTGCTGCGCGGCGGGCTCGGCGACATGCCGGCGGCGGTTCGTGGTTGGGTCGACGGTGGGGCCGCGCCTTTCGCCGTTGTCCATGGCGATCCCTACAATCACAGCCTGCCGGAAATTCTCAACGAAGCGGCGGCGGGATTGTCGTCGTTCCTGGTCGGCGGGCTGACGGCGTCGCGCGGCAGCGGGGCGCAGGTCGCGAACAGCGTGGTCAAGGGCGGGGTCTCCGGCGTGCTGTTCGGCCCCGAGGTACAGGTCGCGACCGGCCTGACCCAGGGCTGCACCCCGGTGGGCGAGCCGCGCCAAATAACCGAAGCCGCCGACAACATCATCATGTCGATCGACGGCCGTCCGGCGCTGGACGTGATGAAGGGCGATATCGGCGAATTGCTGGCGCGTAACCTGGAACGGGTCGCGGGCTATATCCATGCGGCCTTCCCGGTGCAGGGGTCGGATACACGGGATTACTTGGTCCGGTCGCTGATGGGCATCGATGTGGAACGCGGCTGGATCGCCGTCGGCGGCGCGGTCGAGGTCGGCGACCGGGTGATGTTCGTGCGCCGCGATCCGATTTCCGCCGAACAGGATCTGGTCGACATGGTCAACGGGTTGAAGGCGCGCCTGCCGTCGCCGCCCCGGGCCGGGCTGTATTTTTCCTGCGTTGCGCGCGGGCCGGGGATGTTCGGCGCGCCGGGCAAGGAAATGGCCCTGATCGTCGAGCGGTTGGGGGATTTCCCCCTGGTCGGGTTCTACGGCAACGGCGAAATTTCGAACGCGCGGCTGTACGGCTATACCGGCGTGCTGGCCCTGTTCCTGTAATCAATCAGAAAGTACGAGAGGGAAGACCATGGAATATCGCGACCTTGGCCGCACGGGCATGCGCGTCAGCCGCATTTGTCTGGGCACGATGACGTTCGGCAGCCAAAACACCGAAGCCGAGGGCCACGCCCAGATGGACATGGCGTTCGACCACGGGGTCAATTTCCTGGATACGGCCGAGCTTTATTCCTTTCCCCGCGATGCCAATACCCAGGGCAATAGCGAGCGCATCGTCGGCTCGTGGATCAAGGCGCGCGGCAATCGGGACAAAATCGTGCTCGCGACCAAGATCACCGGTCCGGGCAAGGACCTGGGCCACATTCGGGGCGGCGATCTGACGTTCGGGCGCAAGCAAATCCGCGACGCGGTCGAAAACAGCCTGCAGCGCCTGGGCACGGATTATATCGACCTGTATCAGACCCATTGGCCGGAACGGCCGTCGAACTACTTCGGGCGGTTGGGCTACGTCCATCGCGGCGACGGCGACTACACTCCGTTCGAGGAAACGCTGGCCGCCTGCGCCGAACTGATCAAGGAAGGCAAATTGCGCGCGATCGGCGTTTCCAACGAAACGCCCTGGGGTCTGTCGAAGATGCTGGCCCTGGCCGACGCGGACCCGTCATTGCCGCGAATCGCCTCGATTCAGAACCCTTATAACTTGTTGAACCGGACGTTCGAGGTCGGTTTGGCCGAAATCGCAATTCGTGAAGATTGCGGATTGTTGGCCTATTCGCCGCTCGGATTCGGCGCTTTGACCGGCAAATATCTGGATGGGGCATTGCCGCCGGAAAGTCGTCGCGCTCTGTTCCCCGGCTACGACCGACACTTCAAGCCGAACGGCGTGAAAGCCACGCAAGCCTATGTAGACCTTGCGAAAAACGCGGGCATGGACCCGGCGGTGATGGCCCTGGCCTTCGTCAACGCGCAGCCGTTCGTCACCGCGAACATCATTGGTGCCACGACATTGTCTCAATTGGAAACGAATCTATCGTCCGAGGAGACGGTGTTGTCCGAGGACCTGTTGGGCGAAATCCAACGCATACATCTGGACAACCCCAATCCCGCGCCATAGAAGCGGTGAAGGGAACGGCGACGTCATGTTGTTCCGGGAGCCAACAGTCAGGGAGGACGCGACATGCGCCTTTTCGTCGGATTGGACCTACCCGAAGACCTACGCCTCACCCTGGGCACCTTACGCACCGGCATAAGCGGCGCGCGTTGGATGGCGCCGGAAAGTTACCACATCACCCTTAGGTTCATCGGCGAGGCCGACCGTCATCAGGCGGCGGACCTGGACGATGCCCTGGCCGATATCGACGCCCCGGCGTTCGATCTGGCGTTCGACGGGGTCGGCAGTTTCGCCTCGCGCGGGCGGCTGCGGGCGATCTGGGCCGGGGTCGAATCTTCCGGTGCGTTATGTCATCTGCACGACAAGGTCGAGCGGGCCGCGATCCGCGCCGGGTTCACGCCCGAGGATCGTAAATTCAAGCCACATGTCACCTTGGCCCGGTTCAAGGGCACGCCCGAATTCGCCGCCGGGCGGTTTTTGGAAGACCACGCCGGGTTCACGTCGCGGATGTTCACGGTCGAACGGTTCGTGTTGTTCGAAAGCACCCTGGGCGGCGAAGGGGCGCATTACACCCCGATCCGCGATTACCCCCTGGGCCTGTTCGGCTATGACGACGCCTTCGCCGATCTGGCCGACGACTATGCGGACCAAGGCTACGCCGAACAGGATTACGCCGAACAGGAAGCCAAGGTTTATTCCTGATCGCTCAGGCCTGCGCCGCGATCATATCGGGCAGACGGCGCATATCGTCGAACACCGTTGCCGCGCCTGCGGCCATCAGCCGGTCGGCATAGCCCGCCGCGTCGCGCGCATGTGACGCCCCGGCGAACCCCAGCACCCGCATTCCGGCGCGCTTTGCGGCCGTCACCCCGGCGGTTGAATCCTCAATCACCAGACAGTCCTCGGGCGCATGGCCCATGGCGTTGGCGGCATGCAGGAACAAATCCGGTTCCGGCTTGCCGCGCCGGACCTGACCGGCGGAAAACAGGTGCGGGCGGAAAAACGGCAACAGGCCGGAAATGCCTAAGGTCGTCTCCATCTTTTCAACCGAACCGGACGAGGCGACGCAGCGGTCGTGGCGCAGCTCGCGCACGGTTTCCAGAACGCCGGGCATGGGCTTCAATTCCCGTTCGAAGGCTTCCTTGTCCTTGACCTTCAGGTTGGGGATGAAATCGTCGGGCACGTCGATGCCCTGGTCGCGCACGGTATTGACCACGTCGGTCATCCATTTGCCGGTAAACCGTTCGCGGCATTGCTTGGCCGTCACCGCATAGCCCAGGGCCGACAGCTGCGCCGCCAGCACGCGCGAGGCGATCATTTCGCTGTCCACCAGGACGCCGTCGCAATCGAAGATCAGAAGCATGTTTTGGATTATCCGTTCAGGTCGTTTTTGCGGATATGGGCGAGCAGGCCGGCCGAGGCGGCCTCGATCATGTCGAGGACCTGCTCGAACCCGTCGTCGCCGCCGTAATAAGGGTCGGGCACTTCGATCCGGCTGACATCAGGTGCGAACGACAGAAACATGTGCAGGCGATTTTCCGTCCCCGCCGGGGCCAGGTCGGACAGGGCCTGAAAATTGCGTCGGTCCATGGCCAGGATGTAATCGAAATCGTGAAAGTCCTGGGCCAGGGATTTGCGCCCGCGCAGGTCGGAGATATCGATCCCGCGGCGCAGGGCCGCTTCCTGGGCGCGATCGTCCGGCGGTTCGCCGATATGCCAGCCGCTGGTGCCGGAAGATTCGGTGGCGATGACGTCGCTCAACCCCTCGGCCCGGACTAGGTCGCGGAACACGCCCTCGGCGGTGGGCGAGCGGCAGATGTTGCCAAGACAGACGAACATGACGTTGACCAAGGCGGCGACCTCTTTCTTAAATGCCAGCATCATTACCGGCAGCGGCGCGGGACCATACCGCGCCTGAAGGGATACGGACAACCATGGCCATCGGTGAATTGCAGGCAACCCATCCGTCCATCGTCATTCTGACCGGGGCGGGCATATCCAAGGAATCGGGGTTGTCGACCTTTCGCGATGCCGACGGCATCTGGGCGCAGCACCGGATCGAGGACGTGGCCACGCCCGAAGCCTATGCCCGCGACCCGGAACGGGTGTTGGAATTCTATAACGCGCGGCGGCGTGGTGCCGTCGCCGACAACGTCCGGCCCAACGGTGCCCATGCCGCCCTGGCCCGTCTCGAAGCCGAATGGCCGGGCACTGTCACCGTGGTCACGCAGAACATCGACGACCTGCACGAGCGGGCGGGCAGCAAGAACCTGATCCATATGCATGGCGAGCTGCTGAAGGCGCGCTGCACGTCCTGTCATGACGTCACCCCTTGGCGCGACGACATTCATTTGGATATCGCCTGTCCGTCCTGCGGCGCGGTCGGAACGCTGCGCCCCCATGTGGTCTGGTTCGGTGAAATGCCGTTGGGCCTGGACGTGATCGACGATGCGCTCAACGCCTGTTCCTTGTTCATGTCGATCGGCACATCGGGGAACGTTTATCCGGCGGCGGGATACGTGGCCCAGGTTCGGATGGCCAAACGGGCGCGGACGGTGGAACTGAACCTGGAGCCGAGCGAAGGCGCGACCTTGTTCGAGCGGGCGATCTACGGCCCGGCGTCGCAGATCGTGCCGAGCTTCGTCGATGATCTGTTGACGCGCGGATTGGCGGCGGCGGGTTAGCCGTCTCCCAATAGGCGCACGCCGTCGAAATCTTCCAGCTTTTCGCCGTCGATAATCTGGTGCAGCAGATTGCCGTAGGTCTTGGGAATTTCCGAATACTGGGTCAGGCGCGTCGCCAGGTGGCGGGCGTCCGGGTCGCGGCCCTGGTTGCGCATCTGGGCGCGGGCGCGGCGGAACTCCAGATAGGCCGGATGGGTGTTCAGGTTGACCATGTAATGGGCCAGGCCTTCGCTCAGGTCCGGGTATTTGACGACCTTGAAGCCATCGGCCTTTTCCGGGGTCAGCCCAGGGGTGTTGGGGTCGTAGGTCCGAACGCCGAACAGGTTGTTGGCTTCGCGGGCGAAACGCGACGTTCCCCAGCCGCTTTCCAATGCGGCCTGGGCCAGGACCATGGAGGCGGGAATGACGTCGACCCGGCGGCGCAGGGTTTCCATGTCGCCCGGTTTGACCTTGTACTTTTCCCAAATGTATTCGGGCACGTTGGCGGCCGTGGCCCCTTTACCCGCGATGTGGCGGCGCTCATCGCGGATGCGGGCATTCTCGCGCGCCACCAACGGCAGCAGGATTTTAAGAAAGGCTTGTTTCTTGGCGTCCAGATCCAGGGATTCGAGGTCGCCGTCGATCCGCGATGCGAACACGGCCGGCACCGTGCCGGTGGCGCGGACCTTGTCCAGCGCTATGGCGTGCAGGGGGCTATGGGCCATGGCGACGCGCGCGGCGGCTTGGTCCACGGTTTGCTCGCGCAGGGGCCGGTCGGTCAGATCGTACCGAATCCCGGCGGCGGCCAGGGCGAAGGCGATCAGCATCCCGGCGGTAGCCGCCCAATGAGTCGGTGTCAGGCGTTGCAAACAAGCGGTCATTTTCATCACTTTCCCGTGCGGCCTAGATGAGAACAGTTCTGGGCCGTTGCAAGGTTTACCCGTGGCGGCCATCTTTGGCTCTGCACGACGGGTAATTGTGAATGCCCGCCAATGGGTGCGGGAACAGGGCGGTTTTAGGGTAATTCCGTGGCAACCTATGAACAGGATACAGGCCGCATATGACGGATTTGCGGGAACTTCTAGCGGAAGTACGGGGCTGCGTCACCTGTACGAAGGTCTTGCCCCTGGGACCGCGCCCGGTGGTTCGCATGGCTCCGTCGGCGCGGCTGTTGATCATCGGACAGGCGCCGGGGACCAAGGTGCATGCCTCGGGCGTGCCTTGGGACGATAAATCGGGCGAACGCCTGCGCGACTGGCTGGGGCTGCCGCCCGACGTGTTCTACGACGAAACCAAAATCGCCATCATGCCCATGGGGTTCTGTTATCCGGGCCGCGACCCGCGCGGCGGCGACAACCCGCCCCGCCCCGAATGCGCGCCGCAATGGCACGGGCGTTTGAGGGAGCAATTACCGGATATCCGCCTGACCCTGCTGATCGGCACCTATGCCCAGAAATATCATCTGGGCGATCGCGTCCGCAGAACCATGACCGAAACGGTCGCCCAGTGGCGCGATTATCTGCCGGAATTCCTGCCGACGCCGCATCCCAGCTGGCGCACGACCCACTGGATGACCAAAAACCCCTGGTATGAACGGGATCTGCTGCCGGAACTGCGTCGGCAGGTCGCCCAGGCTTTGGCTTAGGCCTGGGCTCTGGTCTCGCGTTTGGTCTCGCCATTAGTCTCGGGGGGCCTTGACGCCGCGCCGTCGCCGGGCGATTCTTGGCGGATAGGGTCATCGGCTTGACCTTAGTTTCGCGGAAGGACGCGCCGCGACCGAAAACGCCGATGTCGATCGCCTATGACGATAGCCAGGGACTTTAGGACGGACATCCCTTGGAACAGATTGCTGCGCCGGACATCCTGCGCCGCCTGGAATTCGACAATCCATGGTGGGCGTTTCGCACGGGCACGCGGGTGCGTTTTCGCCACCCGCCGCAGCGCGGGTTCGCGCGCGATTTCGCGGCCCGCGCCCTGTCTGCCGATCTGGATGCGCCGCTGATCGTCACCGGTCCGTCGGCGGCGGGTAAAACCATCGTTTTGCGCCAGACCCTGGCCGCCGTGGTGCGGGCCGGGGTGACGCCGATGCGGATCGCCTATCTGTCGCTCAGCGCCCCGGTCTATGCGGGCGAGGGCCTCGCCGCCTTGACGGATCGGGTATTGGACCGGTTCGGGTATGGCCGGGACGAAAAAATCTTTCTGTTCATCGACGACCTGGATTACGCCCCGGACGGGATCGCCGGGCTGGCCGCGCTTCAGGCGCGATTGCCCCAGGCCCGGTTGATCGCCTCGTTGTCGTCGGGCGCGCCGCGCCTGACCCCGGGCCGGGCCGAGATCGATACCGCGGACGGCCCCCGCCCGGTCGAGTTCCGGGTCCTGCCGCCTCTGACCTTTGCCGAATTCATGGGCTTCCGCCGCAGCGACACGGCCCTGGGCGGTATCCTGCCGCAGGCCGGAACCTCCCTGTCATTGGATCAGGAGCGGCTGGCTTCCCTGAACGACGAGTTCGCCCGCTATATCGCCTTCGGCGGCTTCCCGAGCGGCATCGCCGCCCACCGCGAGGACGAGGCCCCGCCCGCCCTGGTTCGGGATGCCCTGTTGGCGAACGTTCTGCACCGTGACCTCGCGGCCTTCGCCGGGCTGGTCGAGCCGCGCGAACTGGGCCGCTTGTTCGCGGTCCTGGCCCGCAATACCGGCGGCGAAGCCTCGATCGAAGACTTGGCCAAGGCCACGGGCGTGGCCAAGAATACCCTGCGCAAGTATCTGGATTTCCTCGAAGGGGCCTTCCTGATCCGTCGGGTGCCGCGCCTCAACCGCGACGGCCGTCCGTTCCAGCGGCAGGTGCTGTTCAAGGTCTATCTGACTTCGCCCACGCTCTACACCGCCCTGTTCGGGCCGGTCGCGCCTGACGCGCCGGAGCATGCGCGCCTGGTCGAGACGGCGGTGGCGGCGCAATGTTTCGCCTCCGGCATGGCGGACCGGCTGGCCTACGCCAGTTGGAGCGGCGGCATGGTTGATCTGATCTTGATGGATCAACCGGGCGGAAAGCCCGAGCATCTGTTCCAGATGGATTGGTCGGGGGCGGTCACAGCCTCGGACCGGGGGCCGGAGACGATGGTCAATTTCGCCGTGCGCACCAATCCTGAGGCGGCGATGACGGTGCTGACCCGCGACCGTGGCGGCCCGGCGCGGCGCGGCGGGTTGGACCTGTCGCTGATGCCGGCGGCGGTCTACGCCTATTGGCTCGGCACGCGCAAGGGCTAGGGCCGGTCAGCGACCGGTTACGGCCTCGCTCAGCAACCAATCGCGGAATGCCTTGACCGGCGGATCGTCGCGCCGGGCCGGCCGGGTCACGAAGTAACATCCCTCGTCATCCAGCAGGCCGCGCGGGAAGGGCGTCGTCAGGCGCCCGGCATCCAACGCATCGCGAACCTGGGCCTCGCGGGTGATGGCCACGCCCATGCCCGCCTCGGCGGCGTCGATGGCCATCGTCGTCAGGTCGAACACCTGGCCCTGATCGGGGTCGACCGTTTCCTTGGGCACGCCTGCGGCGGCCAGCCAGCGAACCCAATCGCCGCTCCGATGATAGGTGTGCAGCAAAGTATGGTGCTTCAGGTCCTCGGGGTTCTTCAGCGGGTGATCGCCGGTCAATAGGCGCGGATGGCAGACGGGAAAGACGTCTTCCATGAACAACAGGTCGGCGGTCATGCCGGGCCATCCGCTGCCGCCGAACTGGATCGCCGCGTAGGCATCATCCTTGTCAAAATCGATCGGCTTGGCGTTCGTCGCGATATGAACGGAAATCTCAGGGTGCAGGGATTGGAACCGGCCCAAGCGCGGCACCAACCAGCGAATGGCGAAGGTCGGGGTGACGCTGATGTGCAACTCCATCGCCCCATGCGCACGGGTCAGGGCGCGGCAGGCCAGGTTGATCTGGCCGAAGGCGTCGGTCAATTGCTGGGCCAAGCGTTCGCCCTCCGGCGTCAGGCGGCGGGTGCCGTTCTCGACCCGGAACAGGCGCAGGCCCATCCAGTCTTCCAGGTTCTTGACCTGATGGCCGACCGCCGACGGCGTGACGCATAGCTCGTCCGCGGCCCGCGCCAGGGTGCCGAGCCGGGCCGTGACCTCGAACGCGCGCAGCGCGTTCAATGGAGGAATGGGAAGAGCCATGGCTGGAGATTTCCTCAAACAAAGGCGGAATTTTCATCCGCAAAATCCGAAAAGACCTTAGTTTTATTGATCTTATGGGATCATAGGACAATCAATCCAGATCGAAGCCTAGAAAAATTCTCATGAGGTTTGGTTGCGGAAAACAAAACGCCCCGACCGCTGGGGCCGGGGCGTTTGTATCGCGTAGATTGGGAAATGCCGATGCGGGGGGCTTAGCCCTCGTTGCGCTTCAGCGTCATCAGGCGCAGCGCGTTCAGGCGGATGAAGCCCTGGGCGTCGCGCTGGTCATAGACCTGATCTTCTTCGAAGGTCACGAGCGCTTCGTCATACAGGCTGTTGGGCGACTTGCGGCCGGTGACCATGACGTTACCCTTGTACAGTTTCAGGCGGACCGTGCCGGTCACGCGCTCGGCGGCCTGGTCGACGGCGGCTTGCAGCATCACGCGTTCCGGCGCGAACCAAAACCCGTTGTAGACCAGCTCGGCGTAACGGGCCGACAGCTCGTCGCGCTGATGCATCGCACCGCGATCCAGGGTGATGCTCTCCATCGCGCGCCGCGCGTGGTACAGCACCGTGCCGCCCGGCGTTTCGTACACGCCGCGCGACTTCATGCCGACGAAGCGGTTTTCGACGATGTCCAGGATGCCGATGCCGTTGGCGCCGCCTAGCTCGTTCAGCTTGGCAAGCAGGGTCGCGGGCGACATCTTTTCGCCGTTGACGGCGACGGCGTCGCCGTTTTCGAAATCGACGGTGATTTCGGTCACCTTGTCCGGGGCCTGCCACGGCGGCACGACGCGGGTGTAGATGCTGTCGTCGGCACCCTGCCAGGGGTCTTCCAGAACCTTACCTTCGGACGAGATGTGCAGCAGGTTGGCGTCCTGGGAATAGGGGGCTTCGCCGCGCTTGTCCTTGGGGATCGGAATCTGGTGCTTCTCGGCATATTCGATCAGCCGCGTGCGCGAGGTCAGATCCCATTCGCGCCAGGGTGCGATCACGCGGATGCCGGGGTTCAGGGCGTAATAACCCAGTTCGAACCGGACCTGGTCGTTGCCCTTGCCGGTCGCGCCGTGGGCGACGGCGTCGGCCCCGGTTTCGGCGGCGATCTCGATCTGGCGCTTGGCGATCAGCGGCCGCGCGATCGAGGTGCCCAGCAGATAGGTGCCTTCGTAGATGGCGGCGGCGCGGAACATCGGGAAGACGTAATCACGGACGAATTCCTCGCGCAGATCTTCGATATAGATCTGCTTGATGCCCATCATCTCGGCCTTCTTGCGCGCGGGCTCCAGCTCTTCGCCCTGGCCCAGGTCGGCGGTAAAGGTAACGACTTCGGCGCCGTAGGCATCTTGCAGCCAGCGCAGAATTACCGAGGTATCCAGGCCGCCCGAATAGGCGAGCACCACTTTCTTGACGTCTTTGGTCATGAACGAAATCCCTAATGCGGCGCGGGCATGAATGGCCCGGCGGAAAGACGGCGCAGTATAGGGAATTCACCCGCCGCCGCAACATCAAGCGACGGCGAAATCGGTGGGTAGGACCTTAGAAATTATAGAGGACGCTGGCCGCGAGCACGTTGTTGATCGCAGTGTCGGACAGGAGATAGAGCTCCCATTCGCCCCGCAGGGTCAGGTCGCGATTGACCAAGTAGTCGGCGCCGAAGCCGAAGACTGCACCGGTCCCTGTTTCTTCCTTACGCACGATGGCGGAAGAGTTGTTGGCGCTTTCCCACCAAAACACGGCACCCAGCCGCCCGAACGGGACCCATTGCTGGCTGACGGGAAAGGCCATCAAGGCGCTGGCGGTGACGCCATAGAACGTGCTTTCCGCCGAGGCGCCGGACGGGAAGGTTTCTTCGAGCCCGCCGACTTTGCCATAGGACAGCTCAGCGGACAGGACTGAATTGAAGCGATATCCGCCGAGCAACTTCCAGGCGAACAGATCTTCGTCAACCGTGGTGTTGTTGAAATCGGATTCGTAATCGAACATCCCCATGCCCAGGCCGAGCCCGGCATAGAAGGTAACCGGCGACGGTGTGGCCAAGTCTTCGCCCGGCGTCGCCTGCGTCTGGCGAGCATAGCGGGTGGCGGGGCTGTCGTTGTCGGGCGCGGCGGCCGCGGGTGTCGCGCTATAGGCCGGACGCGGGGCCTGGCTCGGCGGGGCCCAATAGGCGGCGGGCCGCGCAATCGGCACCTGTTGGACCGGCTGCGCCGGATAGGCGGCGGGCGCGGGCGGGTTGACCGTTTCGGCCGGCGCCGGCGCGGGCGGGATGGCGCGAATATTCGGGTTGGCCCCCTCGCGCAGCAGCCAATCGCTGATCGAGATTCCACCGGCTTGGGCAATCTCCACCGGTTGGGCCATCTGTTCGGGCGTAGCGGCGTCGAACAGCATGGTGGTGCCGCCCGCGACTTCGAACGGTTCCGTCGGCAGCTTGCGTTTCAGCGGGGCCGGGCGTGGGGCCGGGCTCAGCCGGGCTTGGTCGCCGATGATCGAAGTATGGGGTGCCGGCAAAAGAACGCGTGGGTTGCCGGGCTTCTTCGCGCGAGACGGGGATTTGGCCGGGGCCACCGTTTCGGCGGCGGCCAGGTCGATGACGATCCGCGCCCCCTTGCCGTCCTTGGGCAGGATCGTGAACTGGCGGCGGATGTCGGCGCGGGCCTTGGTATGAATGACCAGGCGGCTGCCGCGCCGGTCGGGCGCCATTTCGATTGCTTCGATGATGCCGCGCGCCGGGGCCGATGTCGCTTCGGGCGGGACTGCGCCGGTCACGGAGATGACGATCTCGTCGGCCTTGGGGAACGAAAACTTGAACGGCACGGGGCTGGGTGTTTCCAGAACCAGGCGTGTGTAATCCTTGTGCAGGCCGGTCCGCACGGACAGTCCCTGGGCCACGCTGGGCCCCTCGGCGCGGGTCGGCGCGGCGGGCGCGATGAACAGCCCGGCGCACAGGCCGATGGCGGCAACACTGGAAATCAAACGGTCGAACGGCATGACGCCCCAAGCTCAAGACACAACGAAGGAGCCTTGAGGCTAGGGCAAAGCGGTTAAGACTGTCTGAATGTACTCTGGCTGAATGTCCCCGGGCTGATTGCGCGAATGACGATCCCGCGCCGATCGTACAGATAATGCTTCAGCAGGATCGGCACGACAGCACCGATATAGCTGCCCATCACGACGTCAGAAACATAATGGACGCTGGCCAGGAACCGGCTGGCGGCGACGGCGGCGGCGAAGGCGCCGAGCAAAGGCCACCAGCGGGGAAAGATCAGGATCAAGGCGACGGCCAGGGACCAGACCATTTGCGAATGGCCGGACGGGAACGAGTTCATACCGAATTCCGTATTGAACGGAATGAAGGCCGAGACGCCGTTTTCCAGCAATTCGCGGGGCCGGGTGCGGCCGATCACGAACTTCAGCAGGTTGACGAGAATCCCCGCCGAGGCGATGGACAGGATCACGAACAGGGCCGCGTGCATGGCGCGGCGCAGGGCCTCGCCCCCGCTGCTCAACCGGCGGCGCAACAGCCAACAGACCACGGCGGTCAGGGCCGCCGCCGCGAAATAGAATTCCGGCTTACCCAAGGCGCCGATGGTATGGCCGAAGAACCGCCGCTGTTCGGCGTCGAAGGCATCGCGCAGGAACCGCGCCGCGGGCTCATCCACCCAGGTCATGCAAACAGCCGAAATCGCCACCGCCGCCACAAAGCCGCTGATGATCAATCGCCAGTTCGGGCCGCTGGGGGTTTGATGCGTCACGGTTTTGGCCCTTTATGGACATAGACATGCAGGGTCACGGGTTTGCCCTTGGAATAATTGATGCCGGTCACGGTCGTGGTTTCTTGCACCGCGTCGGCGCGCTCGCCCAGGGCCTTTTTAAAGGCGTCGTTTTCGCGTCCTTCGACGATGGCGGCCCGGTTGGGCGCGGCCAGGACATGCGCCGCCGCACCGCCGCCCGAGGTCAGCACCGTGTCGGTCCCCAACAGGAACACCAAGGACGGCTCGGAAAATCCGGCGGCGGCGGCCACCGGGCGCGGGCCGTCGGCGAAGGCCTCGGTCACGGCGCGGGCGGCGCGCTCGGCCACCCACATCGGTTGGAACCCGGACAGCATCAGCCAGATCACCATGGTCACCAGAATGCCGCCGGAGATCAGGGAATTCTCCAAGGCCTCGTTGATCACGTGGTGTTTCATCGCGGCGGCGGTGGTCGCCAAAAGGTAAAGGGCGAACAGGCCGAAAAACCAAGTGTGCCAGTTGGCATCCGCGCCGAAATGGATCGGGAGGTAGGCTGCCGCCCCGCCCAGGATCAGGCCGACCAGGGCCCAAAGCCCGCCGGTCACCCACAACAGGCGCTTGTCGTACCACGGGGCCTTGCCGTCCAGCACGGCGATGGCCGAGCGGGCGCATATCATGGCCAGGGCCGGATACAGCGGCAGGACATAATGCGGGAGCTTGGTCGGGATCAGCTCGAACAACAGCCAAGCCGGAACCAGCCAAGCCAGGCAGAACCGCAGGGCCGGGTCGGTCCGTTCCCGCCAAGCGCGATACAGCGACGGCCAGACCAGGAACACCCCCGGCCAGAAGAACAGCAGCATGGTCAGGAAATAGTACCCCGGCGGCGCGCCATGGGATTCCTGGCCGCCCAGGAGCTTGGGGATCAGGTCGGTGGTGATCGCGGTGGTCACGAAGCCGCCGCTGTCATCGCCGCCGCGCTGCCCGATCATCAGGAACCAGGGCAGGGCGATGGCCGCCGCCAGCGGCAGGCCCCAAAGCCAACCCAGCCCCTTGATCCATCCGGCCTTGCGATCGGCGACGGCCAGGGTCAGCAGCGTCAGGACCGCGACCAGGGGGGCGATCGGCCCCTTGATCAGGATGCCCGCAGCGGTCGCCAGCCAGAACAGAAGCGACCATGCGGCCCCCGCCGGCTGGGCGGCGTCACGCGACGCAAGGTAATGTCGGGCCAGGGCCAATTGCTGCGCCACGACGCAGGCCAACAACATGGCGTCGGTCTTGGCCTGATGGGCTTCGAGAATCAGCAGGGTCGAGGCCGCGAGCATCCCGGCCCCGGCGAAGCCGATGCGCCGGTCGCCCAGTTGCGATCCCAGGGCGAAGGTCAGCAATACGGCCAGCCAGGCCCCGATCACCGAGGGCACGCGGTAGGCCCAGATTTCCCGTGCCGCCGGATCCGACAGCAGCGACACGCTGGCGGCCTGGAGCCAGTGAATCCCGGCGGGCTTTTTATGGCGGGGTTCGTCCTGGAACCGGATGTCGACGTAATCGCCGCTTTCCAGCATCTGCGCCGTGGCCTGGGCGAAGCGGGATTCGTCACGGTCGAGTGGCGGCAGGCTGGCGATCCCCGGCAGGAACAGCACGCAGCACAACAGGGTCAGAAGCACGTAGGGCTTCCAGCCGTCGAGCGGTTGCCGCAGCAAACGGCGGCTTTTGATTTCCGGGCGGGCGGTCATGCGGGCGGGGCCGTGATCTGTTTGTCGCCGACGAACCAGCAATCCATGCGATCCCAGTAAAAGGCGATATGCCCGCCGATGTCGGCACAGGACGGAATGGGTTCTGGGTAGGTCCAGGCAATGTCCGTTTCCTGCCGATCAGCCAGGTGAAAGGACCAATAGCGCGCTTCGCCTTTTTTCGGGCAGGTCGTGCGGGTCTCGCTGGCGGTCATGAACTCGGCCGTGCGCACGTCGTCGGCGGGAAAATAGAACACGGCGGGATGGCCGCCTTCGCGCAAAATTTTGGCGCGGGTGCTGTCGGCGATGACGATGCCGCAGACGGCGGTGCGGACGCGGTCGGGAAAGTCGGCGATTTCGACCCCGCTTGAAACGCCGGTGGAAGACGTCGCCGGATCAGCCATTACCCGCCGCGGGTTGCGCCTCGGCGGCGGCATCAGTTGGCGTCATGGCGTCGATCCGCGCCGTCATGCGCTTCAACCGTTCGCGTTCGCTGGCTGATTTCAGCTGCCCGCAAGCGGCCATGATGTCGCGGCCGCGCGGCTGACGGATCGGCGACGAATAGCCGCCATCGTTAAGAATCTTGACGAACTTGTCCATCGCTTCCGGCGTCGAGCACTCATAGGGCGCGCCCGGCCAGGCGTTGAACGGGATCAGGTTGAACTTGGCCGGAATGCCCTTGGCCAGGCGCAGCAATTCCCGGGCGTCGGCCTCGGAATCGTTGACGCCCTTCAGCATCACGTATTCGAAGGTGATGCGCCGGGCGTTGTTGGCCCCCGGA